>CASFDI010000090.1 GCA_949293405.1 uncultured bacterium
GCCATGGAGCCGTTGTCTTCATCCCCCGGGAATCCCTCCGGACGGGCGGAGAACAGGCGGGCGATCCTGTGGATCAGGCGGTCTGTTTTTTCCTGCTCCCCGAAGTAAGCATACAGATAGGGATAATGAAAGCAGGGTTGATTGGAGATTGCACATTGACCGAGATCCACCGCTGCCATCTCACTCATTTCGTGAATTTCGCAGCGGTATCCTCCTACCGAAAAACGCGGCGGGAGCGAAAACACCTCATCCAGCTTGGCGAGCAGGCCGGCCTTTCCGCCGTACAGGTCAGCAAGCCCTTCCGGATCATGCGGCACCGAAAAGGAACTCTGATAAGCGCTGCCTTCCGTGTATGCGCCGCCCCATGCAAACGGATCAAAGTCAGCGCTTCGCCCGCCGGAAGAATCGAGCGGACGCATCAGTCCGTATGCCGGATCAAACAGACGGCGATATCCCTTACTGCGTTCAAGATAGAATCGGAACAGATCCTTTTTGCCCAAAAGGAGCGCAACCTGTGCAATGCAGAAATCACCGTAACAGGAGTCCAGCGTATTGTTGACGCTTTCCGGAATATGATCGGGTACATATCCGTACCGATTGTATTCAGTGACCCCGATCCGTCCGTACCGCCGGTCTTCCGGCGCCTCGGTTGCGTGTCTGCACATGCCTTTGAAAGCGTCTTCCAGCGCTTCAGCCGACAGCAGTCCCTTCACCGCGGCATCGGCGATGACCGCGTCAATCAGTGTGCCGGGCATGCACCCGAATTCTCCTATTGCAGGCCAGCGGGGCAACCATCCGCTGTCGTGGTACAGATTCAGAAATCCCTCCACTGCCTCGGTGCAGTCTGTGGGACTGATCACCGACAGCAGCGGATATACCGTGCGGTAGGTATCCCAGAATCCGTTGTTGGTATAGATTTTCCCGGGTTTTACCGTTCCGTCGTGCGGGCTGTAGTGCACCGTGTCGCCCGATGGGGCGATTTCATAGGCTTTGTGCGGATACAGAAAGACCCTGCTGAGGCAGGAATAAAAGGTACGCATCTCATCGGGAGTGTCTGCCTGTACCGATACAGTGGCCAGTTTCCGTTCCCAGGCATCCGCAGCAGCCCGGTGCGCACTGTCAAAATCCGGAAAGCCGGTTTCCCGCTCCAGATTGCACAGCGCCTGTTCTGCACTGATATAGGAGGAGGCAATGCGCACGGTTACCGTATGTTCGGTCAGAGCCAGATTCAGAGTGCCGTCTGTAATTGCTGTACCGGGAGTGAAGACACCGTCCCCTCCTGCAATCCGGCACCCCTCCTGATCGATGGCACAGTCAAATCGGAAGGCAATATGCATCCGGAACCCCACGGCGGTCTGCCAGGGCTGCGTGTCGGTCTCGCCGAGAACGGTATGCGTATCCGCTACCCGGAAGACGGTTTCTCCCTTGCCGGGCAGCGCAGGGAAGAGGGCAAATCGCGGGGGCAGGTGTTCCGGATAGCAGAGACATACCACGGCGCCCCGTTCGGTGGGAGTCAGTTTCAGCCGGATGCCGTACCGCAGTAAAAACAGGTCCAGCAGATCGGGACGCACGATTGCTTCCTGCGGGCGGTAGCTGGACCAGGCGCAGTCTCCCGCATAGGGTTCTCCCGCCTCGGGCAGAAAACAAAAACATCCGTAATCTCCGATCCAGGGACTTGGCTGATGGGTCAGACGGATCCCTTCAACCGAGGTATCATCCGGGTGAAAAAACCAGTTGCCGCGTGTATGGGAGGTCTGCAATGTGTATCCTCCCATTCCAAAGGGCATCTGTACCATGGCAAGCGTGTTTCCGTGCGAAAAACGCGCGTTACTTGCCGTACCCTGCAGTCCATTGACAAATTGCAGATAACCCATTGTGCCTCCTTTCCGACAGGCTCCGCCTGTCAGGTGCTACTCTCATGTAGTTATACCATACAAGGCCTGCTTTGTCAATGCTGCCTTGAGGCATAAACTACAGATGCAAAGCCTGCTGCCCGGACGCGGAGAACTTCCCGAGATCTTGACGGTAGGGAAACGGATCTGAGACGAACGGCGTTTTTGCTCATTGGCCCCTCTGCCTCCGGTCTGCAGAAACTCCTTCTTGTAAATTTTTATTTGCATTTCATATGGATACATGATCCGGCAAATACAAAAGCCGGCACCCTGAATACGGGTGCCGGCTTTACATGCGGCCGTGCCGCTTCTGCCGTGCCGGTCGTCAAAGCTACCTGGAAAAGAGAGAGCGGATATGCGCAGGCAGGTCAGCCAGAGTGCTGCCGTCGGGCATGCTGCGGATGATCACAACGCCTGCAATGACCGCGACCGTCAACACGGCAACTATCAATACAAACAGGAGCACTGCCAGAAGAGAGAAACGCGACCGACGAGGGATTTCGGCGTCGCCGTAAACTCCTTCTTCTTCCCATACGCCGTAGAAGGCGGCTTCCCGTGCATTGCGGCGCGTCTGCCGTTCCAGCCGTGCGCGCAACTCCCGGTTTTCTCTGTTGGACGCGTGCAGATCATTCTGGATATTGAGCCGCATTTCGCGTTCCACGGATTCGGGATTCAGGTAGCGGCGCTCGGCCTCCTGCGCAGCGGTTTTATGCCGGGCGGCGTAGGCAGCGGTGGCATCTGCCGCTTTCTGCAGACGCTTCTTCAATGATCCGCTTGCACAGGTCATCGCCAGCAGATAATAGGGATTGGCCGAAATGTCCATTTTACATCCGGCAAGCTTGCTGATCCGGGGACATTGCATGTCACACAACAGCAGACCGGCATACGCTTCTGCACAGGTGGGGTCAGATTGACAGACCTGAACATACAGCCGGCTTGCCTGATAATATGCTGCGCCGGTTACCGCGCCGGCTGCTTTACGCAGCAGTTTTCGGTTGCGGCGACGGATCGATGCTGCAGGGGGCGTGCCTGCCGCCGCATTCAGTGCGGCCCGCATGCTGTCATATCCCAGCCTCGCATATGCCACCCGGGCGCCTGCATCGGCAGCTCCCTGGGCAATTTCGCGGTCGGTCATCACGGCCAGGTGTTCTTCTTCGCTCAGCTGGGCATAGGAATCCAGCATGCGCCGCTCTGCTTCCCGCGCCATTTTTTCCAGCCGCTTTCTGCCTGTACAGTCGTAATGCACTGCCAGAATATAATGCGGATTGTCGGCAAAGGCATCGGGTTGCCGGAGCAGATATTTGGTGCGGCTGACCTGCAGGCTGACAAGCAACATGCCCAGGTGGGCGTCCGCACAGGTGGGATAATCGTCAAGAACCCGCGTCAGATAGATTTCGGCTTTGGAGAATTTCTTCCGTCTGACGCAGCGCAGACCGCGGGAGAGCAGTTCTTCCGCCTCCCATTTGCGCATCCGGCGGCCGAAGTGGGCGCGTTCCGCCCGCTCAGCGTTGGCAATCACGGAGGCACGGCGGGCAGCCAGCAGGCGCTGGCGCGCCGCAGTACGGCGCTCCTGCAGTTGCCGGGCCTCTTCGCCCGCTGCCTGATGGGCGCTGTCGGTGTTGCGCCGGGAAAGCATCAGCAGTTCCTGTCGCCGCGCGGGATCGGCACAGCGCAGTGCCAGCTGATAGTTCTGCAGGTAGGTAAAGGATTCGCGCAGGGATGCCAGATCCTGTGGGCGCCGTACCTGCAACTCGCACAGCAGTTTTCCGAGGTAGGCGTCGGAAAGATTCTGATTTTCTTTCAGTGCCCGGTCAAAACAGGACAGCGCCTGGTCGAAACGTTGCCTTTCGCACAGGCGGAAGCCCTCCTGAAGCAGTGCTGCCGCGGCGCCGGACGCAATCCCTACAGCGCCGGTCCCGCCCACACCCGCAACCTGCAGGCGCGGCGTCTGGCCGACACGCAGAGGAGCCGAGCCGAGCGGATAGGCAGTCAGGGCAGGGGGCTCTTCGATGGGGGGCTTGGGGGGTGTAGCCGGTTTGGCGGGTGGGATAACCGGTTCGGTATTCTGTTGTTCCTGAACGCCGGATGGTTCTTCCGGAAGCGGTTTCGCCACGGGCGCCACCCGGCCCGGAATACGGGGTACCGGAGTGGGGGCGTTTGCTTCGGGCTTATTCAGAATGACATGAGCGCGGGGCGGTGTATGTAACTGCTGTTCCATGCTGCTCTCCTTCCGAAAAATCCGGGAACGGACATTGTTTCCATATGATTAAAAATATTATATAGCATTTTTACTTCAAAGTCAAGGGTTATCGGACGGGCAAATCAAGGCCGTCAGGATATGTACTGCATACAAACGGAAACAGAACCGCAAAAAATGTATTGCCCCTTTACTTTTTTCCGAAAATATGGTATACTTTATTTTGAGAAGTTGTTTTAAGTGAAAGGCTGGGCGTGCACATTGATCATCGCACTGGAAGAAGCAAAACATGCGCTGGAGGATCTGAAAGAACCGCTTGAGGATCTTGGACAGGCGCTTCGTATCAACGAAATGACTGAAAAGGTGGCGGAGTTGGAAGCACAGACTCTGGAAGAGGGCTTCTGGAATGATACTGCCAAAAGTTCCCGCATTCTGCAGAATATCAAGCAGATGAAGGATAAAATAGAGGCATATCACGACCTTCTGACCAGGCGGGAGGATGCGCTCACTCTTGCTGAGATGGCTATTGAAGAGCAGGATGAAAGTTCCCTGGAAGAGGTGGAGCGGGAGTTGAACTATATCCGCACCGAGGCAGAGAAGCAGCGCCTGGAGACACTGTTGTGCGGTGAATACGACCGGCACAATGCCATTCTTTCTTTCCATCCGGGAGCAGGCGGGACCGAGGCGCAGGACTGGGCGCAGATGCTTTACCGCATGTATACCCGCTGGGGCGAGCGGCACGGTTATACCGTTAAACTGGTGGACTGGCTCGACGGTGATGAAGCGGGAATCAAAAGCGCTACCATTACTGTGGAAGGTTCCAACGCATACGGGTATCTGAAGAGCGAGAACGGGGTGCACCGGTTGGTGCGCGTTTCTCCTTTTGATGCTTCCGGTCGTCGTCAGACCTCGTTCGCCTCGGTGGAAGTGATGCCCGAGTTTGAAGAAGATGACGATATTGAACTCCGCGATGAAGATCTGGAGATTACCGCGCACCGTTCGAGCGGCGCAGGCGGTCAGCATATCAACAAGACCGACTCCGCCATCCGGATCGTGCATCTGCCCACCGGTATTGTGGTGGGATGCCAGACCGAGCGCAGCCAGTTGCAGAATAAGGAAACCGCACTCAAAATGCTCAAGTCCAAACTGATGGAGATCAAAGCACGCGAAAAACTGGCGCGAATTGAAGACATTCAGGGGGTCAAGAGCAACATTGAATGGGGATCTCAGATCCGCAGTTATGTGTTTATGCCGTATACATTGGTCAAGGATACCCGTACCGGTTATGAAGACGGAAATGTGAGCGCGGTGATGGACGGAGATCTGGATGGCTTTATCAATGCATATCTGAAGCAGAACGCGGAAAAATAAGGTAAGATCTGTCCGGGACGGTGGCCCCGGATCTGCGGAACGGCCGTTGGCTGGCGGCCCGGATGCACAATATTTTATGGAAAAGAGAGGGAACTGTTATGTGGAAGAAAACACGGTTGTACGCCGGAATTGCCATGCTGGTGCAGGCGTTTGCGTTTGCGGTGCTGTTCTGCACGCAGATCGTCAAGCGCAAGAGCCTGGCCGGTGCATTTCTGGCGGTTGCCGCGGCCGAAGGCGCGGCGGGCGGATTCCTGTTGTGGCGTGCCTATGAAGAGAACCGCCGTGAACGCGCACTTGGATACACGGAAGACGATGCATTCTATTTCGATGAGGACGAAATGAACCGTGAACTGTCCGGGAATCCGGATGAAGACGCAGGGTAAGACCGGCTGTCAGAATCGGGATTTAAAAAAGGGGGCTGCCGCATGTTGTGGCAGCCCCCTTTTTCGGGTCTGAAAACAAATGCAATCTGCAACATCTCTATTGACATTACATCTGATTTGTGTTAAAATGTTAAAAATGCGTAAATTTCAGATAATATTTTGTACATAATTTACATATTTTAAACTGGAAATTCGTTTACAATGTCAATTCAAAGAGCAATCATATAAAGGAGAACGGAATTTACCATGAAAAAAGCATTGCAGATGTTGTCAATCCTGTTGGTCCTTTGCACCGTATTGGCGGGGACAGTGCTGTTTTCACAGGCCGCGGGGACGGTGTGTGAGGAGGACTTTGATGGGCTGACTGCCGGAACGGTCACGAAAATTTCAGGCTGGAGTCTGGCAAGCACCGGCAGCAAACCGGGCGTGCAGTACGAAATCGTGAAGGACGGGACAGGCGGACAGTACCTTCGCTGGATTCAGGGAACCAGCGATCCCTATATCCGTCCGAATTGGGCGGCAGAGGATTATGCCGCAAGTGATGAGGACACGATGACTTTTTCGGTGGATCTGCGCATGGAGGCGGACAAACCGGTGATTGCGGGCAGGATGATGCTCCGCGTCTCCAGTTCGGATTCTTCCGACAATGTGTCGTTCTTTGCTACCGACAAGACCGGCATGGTATATGCAGGTCCTTCCTCGACAGCCGGACTGCCGCTGATCCGTCTGGATGCGGATGTTTTTCATACTTTTTCGTTTGTACCGACTTTCGATGAAACCCCCCATATGGATGTATATGTGGACGGGGTGCTACTGGCATCGGACGTTGCACTGACCATGCCCGAGGGGAAGGTCACCGGAACCAATACGGAGTGGTTCCGGAGCACCACTTTTTTCAATATGTCCTCTACGAAGAATTCGGCCGGTGACGCCACTCTGCTGATTGATAACATCAGGGCAGAGGGAGGAGATACCATGGGGATGCAGGCCCAGACCGATGCCAGACTGCTGGTGCTGTATGCCAACGGCGGAACGGTCGACCGTTCTGTTACTTATACGCCCGGCATGACGCTGCCGGAGCCCGTACTGGAAGGGGCTCAGTTCAAGGGCTGGTACACAGATGCGGATTTCTCAGGTGATTCCGTCACACAGGTGCCGGACGATGCGGCGGGTGTTCAGTGTTTCTGGGCCAGATGGAACAAACCGTATACCGTCACCTTCCGCGACGGAGAAAAGATTGTGGGAACACAGTCTTTCTCCTCGGATGCGGGCGGCTTCGAAATTCAGACGGAACAGGTGCCCGGTTGCGCTTGGTATGATACCGCTTCCCAGATGTTCTATCATACCGGAGCGTTCGTTGCGGCGGACGGAGACACGGTTCTGGAAGCAATCGGCGTATACGGTCCGTTTGAAGACGGGAACACACTTTTCATTGATAACGACTACAGCGGGGACAGCGTGGTCAGCAGTGACTGTTCCGTAACCGAAATGACCATGGCTTCCAATACCACCGTCACGATCGAAACCGAGGGGGAAAACCGCTTTATGCAGGTGCAGTCCCCTGCGGGCGGCAACTTCTATTATGATCTGCGCAATGTGACCGGATCGCGTTTCACCATGCATTTTTCACTGCGGGCAGCTGCTGGACAACCGGTTGCAAAAGGTCTGGTGGGGTATAAATGGTCAGGAAGCACCGGCCCCTCTCTGCTGACTTTTGATACGGACGGCACACTGAAATTCCTGGGTGAGAAGGTGGGTATGCTGACCGCAGACGCCTGGACCGACTTTATTATCACCATCGATGGGGAAGCGCGGACTGCCTCTCTCTATATTGACGGGCTGGCTTATGCGGTTGATGCGGAGGCGTATGCCAATACCGGTGTGGAACGGCCCTTTTACTTCTTCCTCAATCAGAGTGAGGAGACCGGATTCATTCAGCTGGACAACCTGAAAATCTATCAGGGTGAGGCGTTTCTTGCGGAAACTGCCGACTGCCGTGTGAATCTTCTGCCCGGGGCATCGGTGCGTACGGCTGCGCCGACCGGTCTGCGCTTTGAAAGCACACTGGACCGCGCCATGTACGAGACGCTGGTCGGAATGGGATACTCGGTAACATTCGGTACATACATTTTCCCGGCCGATCAGTATTTTACCTATGAGGCGAACGGGATGCAGGGCGCACTTGTCAGCGCTTTTACCGATATCGGGGATCTGACCTATGATCCGGACACCGGACTGTATACCTATTATACATCTATTGTGAATCTGCTGGATCAGAACTATGCCCGTGCGTTTGGTGCTGTCTCCTATATCACGGCGGAACGGGACGGGGTGAGCAGAACCTATACCACACCGTACAGCAGCGAAGAGAACGCCCGCAGTATCTATCAGGTTGCGAAAGCAGTCCTGCAGGACACGGAAGAGCTGCAAACGCTCACCGATCCTCAGCGCGCGGTCATTACCGGTTATCTGGACGCAGTGGTGGAGCTGGACGGAGACGGAGCGGTTGTGATCGACAACTACAACTCTCCCTATACGGTGGTGGTTGCTGACCGGGTTCTGACGGTCACGGCCGGATCGGAGGATCAGCTTACCGCGATCCGTGCAATCCTGTACGATGGGAAAGTATATACCGGCGGGTGGACCGTGAAGGAAGACGGAATTGTTGTGACGCTGCCGGTTCCGGATGAACTCATCCCGGATACAGAGCGGTTTTCGGGCATGCAGTCCGTGCTGCTGATGGGGCAGTCCAATATGGCGGGCCGGGGCGATCTGTCCAAAGCGTTGCCGGTACAAGACGACCGGATCTATATGATGCGGGACGGCGCCTGGGTGCCTATGGTGGAGCCCATTCATGAAGGAAGCGCGGCAGGCGCGTGCCTGGGCGCCACTTTTGCCAAGGGGTTTGTGGATACATTCGGCAATGACATCGGGCTGATTCCCACGGCGGTGGGCGGCACCAGCATTGATGACTGGACAGTGGGCGGCGAACTTTACAACAATGCGCTTGCCATGGCCCGTGCGGCGCAGCAGACCTCCTCCATTTGTGCGATCCTTTGGCATCAGGGTGAATCCAACATGGGCAACAATGCCGATTACGCCGAAAAATTCAATGTGATCATGACCTCACTGCTCAATGAGCTGGGACTTGACCGCAATGATGTTGTGATTATCTCCGGCCAGCTCGGAGAATTCAAAGGTTCTTCCGCAAATGCCATCAATGCCCAGTTTGAGCGGATCGGAATGTATTTCCCGAATTATGCGGTTACTTCTTCGAAGGGGCTGACTGCAGAAGATGTGACCACGCATTTTGATGCGGCAAGCCTGCGGGTATTCGGGTACCGGTATTTTGCGAACTTCTATCAGCTGGTCACCGGGAAGACCTATACGGATTTCAGCGATGATCCGGATGACTACCGGGTTGAGGTGGGCGATGATCTTGCTGCACAGTCGTTTGACCGTTTTGTTGCGGGAGAGCCTTTCTCCAGATATGGTGTGATTACAGACATTGACGGCGACGGCAACATGCAGTGCGCTGTCAGCGGTGCCGGAAAATATATCGATATTGCCAACGCCGAACCGATCCAGGGACGGGGATTCGTGGTGGAAGGTCTGTTCCGGATCAGTGCGGATTACGCGGTATCGAACGATTTGCTGAAACCGGCCTACACCGATGCTGAAGGGAATCCCAAGTCCCTTGCAAGCGTCTGGGTGGATACTTCGGGTGCTCTGTGGACTGCCAGCGGAGGCGAATCGCTGGGCGTTTCTCTTGCCTCCGATTCCTGGACGCATGTTGCCATTGTCTATCACGAGGATGCCACACGCGATATCTACATCAACGGTACGCTGGCAGGCGAGGGTGTTGCATGCACGGATTTTTCCGGTATTTCGATTCCGAAAGTCCGTGTCATTCACAACCGCAGCAAAGCGGATGCCGGGTCCCTGTATGTGGATGATTATCAGTGTTATTACGGTGATGCAGTGCGGGTGCCGGAGAGCAATTCCTGACAGTTGGCTCATTCAGGCCGTATGCCCCTATCAGACCAAGTAAGCGATAGAAACCAGGCCCGTCCGATTGTCTTCGGCAGTCGGACGGGTCTGATTTCGCGCAAAGGAGGAGAAAAGCCCACACGGAAGCAACTTTCTCTCTTCTGTATATTTTAGTTTTTTACAATAATTTAATGTTTAGTAAAAACTTCCGTCCTGCTTTGGCAGAAGAGTGGCCGTTCCGATACACGAAGAAGCAGGGGAGGGAAAGGTCCATACAGGGATATGCTCCCGGTAAAATCCGACACGGGTAAGGCGAGGGCCGCCCGATGGCGGTCGGCAGGGGTACACGGGCCGTACCGGCACGGCGCGAAGGCTCTGCATAAGGGAGCATCAACCGTTTTACAAAACCGGAAGAGGCAGGGATTCGTTTCCCTGCTTTTTTCATAACAGGCAGATGCACGGCAGGTATGCCGGTTGGTGTTCTTTTCCCGGATGGTATACGGCAACCCGCAGGAAAGTTTATTCGTTTATATGCCCGTTCAGCGACAGGGGGGTACCGTATGACGGCATGGAAATCTCTCCCGGTAAAGACCGGTACAGAAGGGAAAACTTTTACGGAACCATGGGGGGACGGTTGTTTTTGACCGGTAAGTTCCGGTGGGGGCTGAATAACATGCGGGGATCCGTTTGTGGCTGTTTACAGATGTAAGGATTTTGTTTTTGCGGTTTTTTTGATCGGGTGCCGGATGTGACAGAAATCGCGCGGCTTTTCTGCTATGATGCTGGTATCGAGGAAAAAGGAGGAATCAATATGATACAGGAACGCGCCAGGGTCAGGCTGGAATATGAGGACGGCGTGCTGCACGCTGCCGTATATGGGGAGATCGATCATCACAGTGCGCGTCCGCTGCGTGAGGAGCTGGACCAGGCACTGTATAAGTACCGTCCCCGCAGATTGATCATCAGTCTTAAATGCGTGAGTTTCATGGACAGTTCCGGACTTGGGCTGATTCTGGGCCGGGTCAATACGGCGGAGGATGTGGGCGCGGTGGTCGAAGTCACCGATCCGGGCACCCAGATCAAAAAGATCCTGACGCTGGCAGGGGCATCCCGTCTTGCCAATCTGAAAATACAAGGATGAAAGGAAAAACGATGAAAGTAAAAAACGAAGTGTTCAACACCATGAAACTGACCCTGCCGGCGCTCAGTATCAATGAGAGCGTCTGCCGGGCATTCACCGGGGCGTTTCTCTCCTGCCTCAATCCCACAATCGAGGATCTGTGTGATCTCAAATGCGTGGTGTCCGAGGCGGTAACCAACTGCATTGTACATGCCTACGGCCCCGGTTTTTCAGGTCGGGAGGATCAG
The DNA here is from genome assembly GCA_949293405.1 of uncultured bacterium. Lineage (GTDB taxonomy): Bacteria > Bacillota > Clostridia > Oscillospirales > CAG-272 > UBA1740. The sequence goes on from CASFDI010000090.1 coordinate 11,202, forward strand.
AAACTGATTTACATAACCATGACCCTGTTTGCCAACCGGACGGTGCGCATTACCGTGCGGGATCGGGGCGTGGGGATTCCGGATGTGGAACAGGCGCGGCAACCCCTGTTCACTACCGGCGCGGGGGACGAACGGTCGGGCATGGGCTTTTCCGTAATGGAAAGTTTTACCGATCGGATGACGGTTCACTCACGGCCGGGGCAGGGGACCAGTGTGACCCTGATCAAACGCGTCCGGTAAAACAAGGAGGCGCATATGGGGGAGAGGCGCTATGAGGACAACCCCGAACTGATCCGCCGGTCGCAGGCCGGAGACCGCAGTGCGACCGAAGCACTGGTCAGAAACAATGCAGGTCTGGTAGCGGGAATTGCGGTACGGTTTGCCGGCCGGGGAACCGATACGGAAGATCTGATCGGCATCGGGAACCTGGGGTTGATCAAGGCGATCCGCACCTTTGACTGTGAGCGGGGCTGTGCATTCTCAACCTATGCGGTGCCGCTGATTTTCGGTGAAATCCGGCGCTTTCTGCGGGATGACGGTCTGATCAAGGTTTCCCGGGAGCAGAAGCGTCTGGGAGCAGCCCTTTTGCGCGAGCGGGAACGGGCGGCAGAAGAAGCGGGGGGTGAGGGTGTGCGGCTGGAGCAATTGGCGCAGCGGGTAGGTGTCAGTCCTGCCGAAGCAGCCAGTGCCCTGTCTGCTTCCTCTCCCGTCCGTTCTCTTTCGGAGGTGCTGTACGGGGAAGAGGACGGTCCCACTCTGGAAAATTGCGTCGCGGACCCGGACGAGCAGTCGCGCCGAGAAGAGCATCTGGCGCTTTCCCTCGCTCTGGAAACACTTCCCCCGCTGTGGCGCCGCATTATCGGGCTGCGGTATTTCAAGGACCTGAGTCAGCAGCAGACAGCGCGCCTGCTGGGGCTGACTCAGGTCAAGGTTTCCCGGGAGGAAAAGAAAATTCTCGCCCTGTTACGGCAAAAACTGTCATAATTGTTAATTAACTGTGAATTCTCAAAAAAAGGCTTGATTTTTGAAAGGGTATGCTATACAATAAATAACGAAATTAGCACTCAGGCTTTTTGAGTGCTAAGAAGAACCGATTACATTATCCGTATGGAGGAAGAAAATATGAAAATCAGACCTTTGATGGACCGTGTGGTGGTAAAAGCCACCGAAGCCGAAGAAACTACCAAATCCGGACTGATTTTGCCCGGAACCGCGAAGGAAAAGCCTCAGGTTGCCCAGGTTGTGGCGGTTGGCCCCGGCGGTGTTGTGGACGGTAAGGAAGTACAGATGACCGTCAGCGTCGGAGACAAGGTGATTGTCAGCAAGTATGCCGGAACCGAAGTCAAGTGCGATGGAGAAGAGTACACCATCGTCAGACAGGGCGATATTCTGGCAATCGTTGAGTGACATTGCCACCGATTCGGTTATTTTGAGAATTTATATAAAGAGGTAAATAGAGATGGCAAAGGAAATTTTGTACGGCATTGAAGCCCGCAACGCTCTGCTGCGCGGGATTGACAAACTGGCAGATACGGTGAAAATCACCCTGGGTCCCAAGGGCAGAAATGTGGTACTCGACAAGAAATACGGCACGCCCCTGATCACCAACGACGGTGTGACCATCGCCAAGGAGATTGAACTGGAGGACGCGGCCGAGAATATGGGCGCACAGCTGGTGCGCGAAGTTGCGACCAAGACCAACGATGCTGCGGGAGACGGCACGACCACTGCAACCCTGCTGGCTCAGGTCATGATCCGTGAGGGAATGAAGAATATTGCCGCCGGCGCCAATCCGATGGTGCTGCGCAAAGGCATTCAGAAGGCAGTCGATGCGGCTGTTGCTTCCATGGTGAAGAATTCGAAGAAGGTCAACGGCACCGAGGATATCGCACGTGTCGGTACCGTTTCTTCGGGTGATGAAGTGATCGGTACGCTGATTGCCGATGCTATGGAGAAGGTGACCGCTGACGGCGTTATTACGGTTGAGGAATCCAAGAGTGCCGAGACTTACTGCGAAGTGGTGGAAGGCATGCAGTTTGACAGAGGTTATCTGTCCCCCTACATGGCTACCGATACCGAGAAGATGGAAGCGGTGCTGGACGATCCGCTGATTCTGATCACCGACACGAAGATTTCTTCTATTCAGGATATCCTGCCGCTGCTGGAGCAGATCATGCAGGCCGGAAAGAAACTGCTGATCATTGCTGAGGATGTTGAAGGGGAAGCCCTGACCACCCTGGTGCTCAACCGTCTGCGTGGCGTGTTCACCTGCGTTGCGGTCAAGGCGCCCGGATTCGGCGACCGCCGCAAGGAGATGCTGCGTGATATCGCGGTGCTGACCGGCGGTACGGTGATTACCGATGAGCTGGGACTCGAGCTGAAGGAGACCACCATGGATCAGCTGGGTACCGCAAGGCAGGTTAAGGTAAACAAGGAGAACACCATCATTGTGGACGGCGCAGGCGACAAGTCTGAGATCGCTGCCCGTGTGGGGCAGATCCGTGCCGCAATCGAAACCACCACATCCGACTTCGACCGTGAGAAACTGCAGGAGCGTCTTGCAAAACTGGCAGGCGGCGTTGCAGTCATCAAGGTAGGCGCTGCGACCGAAACCGAACTGAAGGAAAAGAAAATGCGTATTGAGGATGCGCTCAACGCAACCAAGGCTGCTGTTGAGGAAGGCATTGTGGCAGGCGGCGGTACCGCAATGGTCAATGCCGCAACCGACGTTGCAAAACTGCTCACATCGGTCGAGGGCGATGAGAAGACGGGTGTCAAACTGGTGCTGAAGGCTCTGGAAGCGCCGATGCGTCAGATCGCCGAGAACGCCGGCTTTGACGGTGCGGTCATCATTGAGAAGATCCGCAGCAGCCGCAAGGTGGGTTACGGCTTCGATGCCTACAAGGAAAAGTATGTCGACATGGTCGAAGTGGGTATCGTAGACCCGACCAAGGTGACCAGAAGTGCGTTGCAGAACGCAGCTTCGGTTGCCGCAACCGTTTTGACTACCGAGTCGGTCGTTTCCGAAAAGAAAGAAGAAAATCCTGCTCCCGCAGCTCCTGCAGGCGGCGGAATGGGCGGAATGTATTGATCCTCCGGATCTGTTCTGAGGGCGGGTACAGCAAGGCTGTACCCGCCCTTCTTTTTTATGCTCGGCAAAGGAACTGCCCTGATACACTGATGAGTCGCGATTTTGATGAAATTCGGGCGGTGTCGGTCGAGCGACCGACACCGCCCGGCAGATCCTCATTCTCAAATTTGCAAACTTCACAGTATTGTGATATAATTTTTATAACAAAGACGGTTTGTTTTTCTGAAAATTAAGAAAACCATGCAAAAGATCCGGCATTTTAGCAAGTTATATTGATGAAGGCATTTTCAGAGATGAAGAAAGGGGGGCTTATGGTTATTACTGACAAAATACAAAAGACAATCGTTTCTGACGAGCAGATTGTGGAATTGTATTGGAAAAGAGATGAAAAAGCAATACAGTTTACTGATGATAAGTATGGGCAGTTTCTTTATCGCGTTGCTTATAATATTCTGCACGACCGGTCGGATTGTGAGGAATGTCAGAATGACACATATAATATGATACGCTTTATTCAAAATTGGAATTGGAGGGCGCATCCATTATGGTCACATACAAAAGCGATGAGAACGGAAACGCAGATCTCGGGTCTCCGCTGCAAATGAAAATCAGGCACAGGTATTCAACCGGAACGGGGAATGATCTTGTTAACTATTATGTGTTGTTCGGTAAAGACAGTGTTGATGACAGTTATATAGGGGGGTATGAGGAGCAGGGGCTCACAAAAATCATCAATGGTGTGACGGTTCACTATTCGGAAATATATGACGGTTCCCATCATACACAGGCAAAATTCCTTTATGAAGGTCATCTGTATGTGGTAGATCTTGCTTCAGCCGGCGAAATTGATCTGGATCATTATCTGAATTTACTGCTGGGTGTCTGAGAGGTGATAACATGCTTATATATTACGGCGTATATGCTGATATCGGTACAGGCGGAATGCTTTTTCTTTTGATTTTGTATTTAACAGCGGGTGTATGCTTTGCTTTCCTGAAAAGAACAAAGCGGCAGATCATTGTTTTAAGTGTATGCATAACTGCATTAATCGTATGCGAAATCGGTATGATTGTTCCGACGCCGAGTTGGTTGGCCGGAGACGGATACGCAGTAACACAGGATCTGTCTTTAATCATTGCATCCTATCTTGTTCCGATTGTACTTGGCATGATTACATGCGGCCTGTTCAAGATCATCATCATCCTGATGAAGCGGGGGAGGGCAAAAGAGTGAAATTTGTCCGTTTCAGCACCTACGGTATTCATTGAATTGCGGTTTTGCTCCTGAGCAAAAGCGGGGCGCGCAAGGTGCTTCTGCCTTCCCAAACAGCGCGATGAATGCTATGATGAATGCTATGAGGTGTTGCGAAAAGGGAGGAAGGCATGAACAGGTCCCCCTTTTTTTCGGCGCGGGTTTTACAGGGAAGGCTCCGGCGCGCAGCCGTATAGAGGCAGTGCCGGCGTTGCAGCCGTGCGTGTCGGTTGACTTTTTCCGGACGGCGCGGTACAGCGCAAGGATCCCTGTATCCTCGGCAGCGGTCACTGCAGCTCCCGCAGGCGGCGGAATGGGCGGAATGTATTGATCCCCGGATCTGTTCTGAGGGCGGGTACAGCAAGTGCTGTACCCGCCCTCTTTTTTCTTTTTGACCGGGGTATCGCCGCTTTCTGCCTGCGGCCATGTGACAGACAAGATTTTACGGGGCATAAAGCGGCTGTACGATGATCTGCCCTTCTGCATCGGTCAGATAGATTTCAGTATCGGTGAACATGATGAGGTCGGGCTTTTCCATGCTGCCGAGCTGTTCCTGCGCGGGCAGGAAAAAGGAGGAGCCGTCATGACAGATCAGAAGGAGGAATTCCTTTGAACGGTCCTCTTCCGCACAGGCTTCTATACAGGCGGCATGTATTTCCGAGACGGTGAGATCCATCTTGATTTTGCCCCGGTCGCGCCAGCGGATCCCTTCCAGCAGCAGCTCCTCCGCATTCATTGTGCCGTCCGGGCCGGGTGTCCATGCGGTGAGCAGAAGCCCTTCCGGGGTATCTTTGGCGGTCATCAGAAACTGATTGTCATGGAACAGCATATGGTAGTATTCCGTAAAGTAAAGCTCTGTCGCATGTGCCGCTTCATTTTTTTCACCTGTCGAGGAAAAGAAGATGTCGGACGACTGTCCCGAGTCGCTCTCCTGCGTTGACAGATCCAGGAATACAAATGAATAATCCAGGTTGAGCGAGAAGCTCAGAAACAGCCGGTTGCCGCAGCGGAAGACATGACAGTCATCCAGAGATTCAAAAGGGGCGTATTCCGCTTCTTTGCTGATCAGGCAGGCCGCCGGATCGATCTGATAGGCGCGGATGCGGTACTGATATGCTTGGGAGAAAGGGGTGATCTGTTCTGTCTGCGTAACCGCAAAGAAGGGTTCTTCCGGGTCGTCCGATCCTGACAGGTGGCGCAACTCACCGTAAAGGTGTACCGTGCCGGACAGGGATGCGCCGTCCCCGAATGAAAAGATCAGAAGCTCGGTATCCACCGTGCCGCCTTTTCCCGCGACCAGGCGGGGAATCAGGAGCCGGTCGTTCGTGACGATCGGCTGTCCTTCGGAGGCATAGAACGCCTGTATGCTGGTGATTTCCGATGATGCGGTGTTCAGACTGACCACTACGGAATAACTGTCAGAGCAGGCTTCGTCCGGAAACAGGATGTGTTCCGCGGGCAGAATGTTCCAGCCGGTTCCGGAATCGAATCCCGGAACAAAGGTCTGCGGATCGGAGTAGTCGGCACCGGCGGGGGTGTAGGCGCAGACCATCGTTACGGTACCGTCTGTCAGCCGGGCGTGCTGTATGGCCCCGGAGACGGTGATCGCCGTCCCTGTCCGGCGCGGCCGGGCCGGATCGGACAGATCGTAGGTGATCAGGCTGGTACGGCTCCCGCCCGGCTGACCGTCCGGGTCGCTCCAGGAAAAAAGCATGATCAGCTGCCCCTTCTGCTCATCCGGCAGCAGTTGCGCTCTTCCGGGGCCGTAACCGGCAAATTCCTCCGCTTCGCAGGAGTACAGCAGGGGCAGAGAGCCCCTTCCGTAACGGTATACCTTCAGACAGCAGCCGTCTGCATAGTACAGATAGGACCCCAGGCGTACGGTCGGAACCGAAAATACGGGATCGGAAGGAGAGGCATCCGCGGCAGGCTCGGCAGAACCGTCGCCGCTGTATGTCGTGTCCGGGCCGGATCCTAAGGTCCGGGCCTTGAAATAGCGGCGGCAGATCAGATCGAGCAGATTCCGGTACTGCGGTCTGCCGTTATAGTGGTCCATCGACTGCATCAGAGCATAATAGGGGCTGTCCTTGTAAGCAGACAGGTCCTGATGCTTTACGGGGAAGGGAACGGTGAGTACCAGCATGCCGATGACTGTTACCAGACACAGACACGCCGCGATGCGGGCGGCGAGCCGGAGGACGCGTCTGCGTATTGCCCATGCCGGCACAGGGACGGTGGGATCCGCTTCTTCTATGTACTGCGGGTCGATACTTCCGAAGGCCTGCAGCCATTCCTTTCCGTTCATACAGAAATGCCCTCCTTCCCGAGATAGTCCCTGAATCTGTTGCGGGTGCGGTGCAGCATGACCTTGACGCACGACTCGGTCAGCCCCATACTGCGTGCAATCTGCCGTACCGGACACAGATACCAGTACCGCCTGACAAACACTGTGCGGGTCTTTTGGTCAAGGGAAGCGAGAAACCGGTTCACCGTCTCCTCCCAGATCAGCCGGTCTGCCACCGGTGCGGCACGGTCGGGGATACATTCCGCGAACTCTTCCAGTATCATAGCGGCACTGCTGCGTTTCCCGGCCCGGTTGCGGTCGAAGCGGTCGAGGGCAATATGACGGGCGATGGCGCCGAGAAAAGCGCGCAGTCTTGCCGGACGCTGGGGCGGCATGGCATTCCAGGCTCCGAGATAGGTATCGTTGACGCATTCTTCCGCATCCGCGTTGCAATGGAGGATGCGTTGCGCGATGGCATAGAGATAGCGTCCGTACTGCAGCTGGGTCTGCCGGATCGCCTCTTCAGAGCGCGCCCAATACAGCGCAATAATTTCGGTGTCTTCCACAGCGGTCACCGCCTCTCCTGTCAGATTCAAAAGCCGTTTTCATATAGAGTAGGTTTTTTCGGTCAGCGGGTTACATGAATGCATTATATCATACTGTTTTCCGGAAATCAAGCGTGGCATCCATCCGTCGGGCAGGCCGGATAGCACGGAAAAAAAGCTTACGGTTGCCTGTTTCTGAAAAACTGCACGGGGTTAAGAAACATTTTTGGATTTTAATGGATTTTCGGATCTGAAAACAGCATTCTGTTACCGGGAGTACCAGGGTACGCCCGGGGGGTAGAATGCTTTTACGGCTCATGGGCATACTGAATTCTATATACATGGAAAAGAGGAATTGACCGGCGGGACGGAGAAAAACGCAAAAAGGGCTTGCGCTTTTCTTCCCTTTGTGTTACAATTTATACATATTTTCGTAAAAAAGCGAGGACAACTGTCATGGCACGACAAAATTGGGCGAACCGAACCACCTTTATTCTGGCGGCGGTCGGATCTGCGGTCGGTCTCGGAAACGCCTGGAGATTTCCCGGTCTGATTGCGCAGCACGGCGGCGGCGCGTTTCTGATCGCGTATTTGCTCGCCATGCTGGTCATGGGGATTCCCCTTCTGATGATGGAAATTGCGATCGGGCGGCGTATGCGTACCGGTGCGCCCGGCTGCCTGCGCGGGATGAACCGCAAACTGGAGCCGATCGGCTGGGCTTCCACTACCAATGCTTTTTTCATTGTTTCCTATTATGCAGTGGTATTTGCATGGGTGATTCTGATGGCGGTGGTCAGTTTCCGCTTTGCGGGTATGACCGGCGCGCCCGATGCGGCCGATCAGGCGAGCGGACTGTTCACCGAAATGATCAAGATGGGGGATATCACCGATTTTGACACCATCTCCACGCCGGTGTTCCTGGCGCTGATTGCGGCGTGGTTCCTGATCTATGCCTGCATCCGCAACGGAGCCCAGAGCGTTTCCAAAGTAGTGAAGTATACGGTTTTCCTTCCGATTATCTGTCTGCTGCTTCTGGCGGTGCGCGGGTTCACCATGGACGGCGCCATGGAGGGGATTGCCAAGCTGTTCATCCCGGATGTTTCCGCTTTCGCCGATGCCGGACTGTGGATCGATGCCATCGGTCAGGTTTTTTACAGCCTTTCGGTTATGATGGCGATCATGTTCGCTTACGGTTCATACCTTGATCGCAGCAGCAATGTTGCGGCGGATGTGATGATCATTGCCTTCTCCGATATGGCGGTTTCGGTCCTGGCGGGTATCGTGATGTTCACCACCATGTATGGCTGCGGCATGGAGGGAAGTTTCACTCCTTCGGGCGTTTCCACCGCGTTCTTCGTCTACCCGGTGGCAATTGTCAACTTCACCAGTCTCGGATGGCTCAATGCCGTTTTCGGTTTTCTGTTCTATTTCTGCCTGTGTACGCTTGCAATCGATTCCGCGTTTTCGATTGTGGAGGGAATCAGCACCGGTGTTGCCGATAAGTTCCGGCTTGATCACCGGAAGACAACACTTACCATCTGTCTGGTGGCAGGGGTGGTTTCTCTGGTGTTCATCACATCCGCGGGACTCAACTGGCTGGATATTCTGGACAACTGGATCAACCAGTTCAACCTGATCATTATCGGAATCTGCGAGTGTATTGCGGTGGGCTGGTGCTTCAACACCCGGAAAGTGCTGGAGGAGGTCAACCTCAATACCAAGAAGTTCCGTGTTCCTGCTTTCTGGTTCCTCGGGACGGTGCGCTTCGTCGCTCCGGTGTTGCTGACCGGTTTTCTGGGGTGGAACCTGTACCATCTCTTTGTAGAAAACAAGGGCAACTACGGCGGGTATCCCCTGTATGCGCTGGTGGTTGCCGGCTGGGCGGTTACCGTTCTGGTCCTGATAAGCGGTTTCCTGATCCGGCCTCTGATCAATTACCTCAAGAAATATAAAGGGTATGTGGAACCCGATCAAACCTGGGACAGCGCCGATTTGCTGGGAGACCGGCAGGAAGAAGAACTGCTTCATTGATTTTGATTTGCCGCCGCGCCGCAGAACGGCGCGGCGGTTTCTGCATGTGCCGTTTAACTTAGATTTAACACAAAGCATGCGTTGGATTTAACATAAGTCCTGTATGATAACATTGTGCTTACAAACGGACAGGAAAATGCCTTATTAAGGAGGACTTATGGACATATTTGACATCCTGACGCTGCTGTGCGGATTATCGTTGTTTCTGTACGGCATGCATGTCATGGGGGATGCGCTGAAGAAAAGTGCGGGGAACAGGCTCAAGAACATTCTCAGCAACCTGACCTCCAATCAGTGGAAAGGGTTTCTGCTGGGGCTTGGAGTTACCGCAATCATTCAGTCCTCCTCAGCCACCACCGTGATGGTGGTGGGCTTTGTCAACTCGGCTGCCATGTCGCTGCGGGGGGCTGTCGGGGTCATTATGGGAGCCAATGTCGGTACCGCGGTGACTTCCTGGCTGACCGCACTGTCGGGCATCGGAAACGGTGGGGAAACCGTGGGAGATGTTCTTTCCTTGTTGCGTCCCGATGCCTGGATGCCTCTGCTGGCAGTGATCGGGATCTGTATGCTCATGTTTTCCAAAAGTGCACGCAAACGCGATTTTTCTGCGGTGCTTCTGGGCTTTACCGTTCTGATGGTCGGCATGAATATCATGTCGGGATCGGTGGGCGGACTCAAGGAATCGGAATCTTTCCGCTCGGTCCTCACCATGTTTGAGAATCCGGTGCTGGGTGTTCTGGCGGGTACGGTGCTGACTGCCATCGTACAGTCTTCATCGGCATCTGTGGGTATTCTGCAGTCCCTGACGGTGACCGGCGCCATTTCTTACGGTGCGGCGATCCCGATCGTGATGGGGCAGAACATCGGTACCTGCGTCACCGCCCTGATTTCCTCAATCGGCGCCACCAAGAACGGAAAGCGCGCGGCGCTGGTTCATCTGTATTTCAATGTGATCGGCGTTCTGATCTGGCTGTCCCTGTTCTACTTTGTGGATTGGATTGCGGATTTCTCTTTTGTGTCCTCTCCGATCGACATGTGGGGTGTGGCACTGGTGCATACCGTATTCAAAATTCTCTGCGTTCTGCTGTTCTGGCCCTTCACCCGGTACCTTGAGAAACTGGCCGTGCTTTCGGTGCGCGGTACCGACGAAACCGAATCCAACCTGCTTGATGATCGCCTGCTCAGTGCTCCGTCGGTTGCAGTGGAGCGTTGCAAGGAGGTGGCGGCATCCATGATGGATTTCTCGGCGGATGCACTGTGTGATTCGCTCGGTCTGCTTGATCAGTATGATGAAAAGACTGCCCAGCGGATCCGGGCAGCAGAAGCGCGTGCCGACCGGTATGAGGATGCGCTCGGATCGTACCTGGTCAAACTGTCGGGTGTCGGGCTTTCGGTCAATGACAGCCACGAGGTCACCAAACTGCTGCACATCATCGGAGATATGGAGCGGATCTCCGACCATGCGGTCAATATTGTGGAATCGGCGGAGGAAATGCGGGACAAGCACATGACCTTCTCGTCCGAGGCACAGCATGAGCTGACGGTGCTGCGCGCAGCGGTGGGAGAGATTATCCGTCTGGCACAGCAGGCGTTCGTCAGCGGCAACCTGACGGCTGCCACCAGTGTGGAGCCGCTGGAGCAGACAGTGGATCTTCTGCGTGACCGCATCAAACTCAATCATACTCTGCGGCTGCAGAAAAGTGAATGTACCATTGAACACGGCTTTGTGCTGTCGGATATCCTGACGGACCTGGAACGGGTAGCTGATCACTGCTCCAATATTGCCGGCTGCGTGCTGGAAATGAAGGCGCACGGTGCGCTGGATATGCACGGGTACCTGGATGCCGTCAAGAGCGACAGCGACGAGTTTCAGCGTAAATTCCATGATTACAGGATCAAATACAGTCTGGAGAAGAACAGCGGCGGCGGGCCGCAGGAGGAGAGTGACATATGAATATACGGCAGAATATCGAGTCTTTTGTGTACGGATATCTGGATTTCCTGACCGAGCGCATTTACAGAGAGGGACAGGAGTGCGAATACCTGGGTGTCAAAGGACTCTATGAGTCGGAGAAGTTTGTCAAGGGACAACTGATTCACAGTCTGGCGAACCTCTGCCTGTATTACCGGAGGGGTGGTGATGCAGCGCGGTTTGACCGGGTGTGGGAACGACTGGTGGCTGCGGTGGATCTTCTGCAGGATGACCGCCTGCGCACTTGGGGGATGCTTTCTGCCCTGCGTGGGTGCTATGAACTGAAAAAGGCGGGGGTTTTTGACCGTTTGCCTGATCAGTCACGCGAATTGCTTGAAAACCGGACCCGTTATACGGACTTCTACGACACAGAGACCGATGCGCTCAAGGGAGGGCTGCCCACCAACTATTATCAGGTGGCGATGGCATGCGCCGGTTTGCGTGAGGCGATGGGCTTTGATGCGCCCGGGGTTTGCGACCGCATCAAGGATCGTCTGATCCGCCTGATGGAGCAGGGAGGAGGCGGATGGATGGACGAGCAGATTCCGTTCGGACGGTATGACCGGTATTCGCTGATGGTCACCTCGGAATTTTCCGATACGCTGGATCTGATCGGACGGGAAGTGCCGCGCTTCATCCTGGACAATCTGCACGCCGCTGCGATGATTGCGCTTGCCTCGGCAAACCGCCGCGGAGACGGTGTGATCTACGGCAGAAGCCTGTCGGTACACGGGGACTGCGCCTATCTTGAAATTCTTTCATCTGCTCTGCGCCACCGGCTGCTGGATGAAAATCAGATCCCGGTCGCTCTGGCTTATGCCGGTGCCATCCTCGATAAAACAGAGCACTTCTGGTTTGATCGCAGCCGCATGAGTTTCAACCTGTGGTTTGACGGACGGACTACCAACAGCTACCGTCAGTCTCACCGGGTGCTGGAAGTCAATCTGGACATGATGAACCATCTGCTCTCTACACTTGCAAACCTGGATGCTGCAGGGCTTGCCGACCGGGAACCCGGACAGCTGCCGGCCGATCCTGCAGCCTGGCGTGTGCTGCGCACCGATTTTCAGAATATTCCCGGTCATCTTTGCACGCTCTATACTCTGCGGCGCGGCGGACTGTATCTGCAGCTGCCGCTGGTCGGACTGGGCAACCGGGTGCATTCAGCTGCGTATCTGCCTTTTCCTGCGCTTGCAGAGCGGCTGGAAGCCTATCCGGATGCTTTCGTTCCGTTCCTGACTCCTCTCTACACACTGGCAGACGGCCGGCAGGTCATGCCGGTACAGTACTACAGCGCCATTTCCGAAGAGACCGGTGAAGACCGGGTCACGGTAACGGTCCGGGGAACGCTTGCCGATGTCGATTTCAGTAAACGCAATCCCTCTGATACCGGCTTGCCGTTTACTGCGGTGTATCGCTTTGAAGGAGCCTCGCTTGAGGTACTCTTTGATACGGCGGCTCCGGTTGCCGCTGCGGTCATGTCCTACGGGATGGGAAACCGCAGCCCGCGTGTGAAGTTTTTCGGGTTCGGCTCGGTGAGCGAACGCAGGGTGGTGCGCGAGACCATGTACCATACACCGCATGGGGCGCATCTGTATCTTACCACTGCGCGCGGTACCGGTGGCCGCGTCGGATACCGGTTTGACCGGCTGCCCGAATGATCTTCTTGCGCTTTCCATAGGTTTTTTTCTGTCGGATTCTGAAATTTGTGAAAAGTTGCACCTTGACTTGCTTCGTCTGCAATGCTATAATATATTTTGTAAGCGGTTCTTTGCGACTGACGGAGCGATATGGGCGACCATAGTGGAACAAAGAACACGGAATGCCGACCGTCTGGGCGTACTTACTGCTGAAGGAGTAGGTATGCCCTTTTTCGTTTGAAACGGTCATTTACGGAAGAGGTTGCATATGAAAAAAGTCGGGATCCTGATGGGAAGTGACAGCGATCTGCCGGTGGTGGAGAAAGCCATTGATACCCTGCGTTCGCTGGAGATCCCTTTTGAAGTACACATTTATTCGGCGCACCGTACGCCTGCCGAGGCTGCCGCTTTTTCGGCAGGCGCACGGCAGGCGGGCTTCGGCGTACTGATTGCCGCTGCCGGCATGGCCGCTCATCTGGCGGGCGCTGTGGCGGCCCAGACCACCTTGCCGGTGATCGGTATCCCCATGTTGTCCGGTCAGTTGGGCGGACTTGACGCCCTGCTGTCCACCGTGCAGATGCCTTCGGGCATTCCGGTAGCGACCGTTGCGGTCAACGGTGCCGCCAATGCCGCGCTGCTCGCCGCAGAGATCCTTGCGGTGGAGGACGCTTCACTCGCATCGCGCCTGGATGCGCGCCGCCGCGCTGATGCACAGCGCGTGCTCGAAAAAGACGCCGCTCTGACCGCGCGTCTTTGCAACTGAGTTGACAGAACCATATTTTCAAGCGTGTCGCTTGCAGGAGGAATATCATGAAAAAAATGCAGCAACTCTATGAAGGAAAAGCCAAGAAGGTGTACGCTACCGACGATCCCGATCTGGTGATTGTGGATTACAAGGATGACGCTACCGCGTTTAACGGGCTCAAGAAGGGCACCATTGCGGGCAAGGGCGTGATCAACAACCGGGTCACCAATTACCTGATGCAGATGCTGGAGGAGAAAGGAATTCCTACGCATTTTGTCAAGGAGCTTTCCGAGCGCGAGACCCTGGTGCGCCGGGTGTCCATCGTGCCGCTGGAAGTGATCGTCCGCAATATTTCCGCCGGTTCGTTTTCCAAGCGTTACGGCGTGGAAGAGGGCCGTGTGTTTGCAGAGCCTACCCTTGAATTCTCCTACAAGAACGACGACCTTGGCGACCCGCTGATCAACGACGATCATGCGGTGGCGCTGGGAATTGCCACACGCGATGAAATTGCACAGATCCGTCAGATGGCTCTGCAGGTCAACACCCTGCTCAAGGAATTCTTCAAGGGAGTCGGCATTGATCTTGTGGACTTCAAACTGGAATTCGGAAAGACGAGCGACGGCCGCATTGTACTGGCTGACGAGATTTCTCCCGACACCTGCCGGTTCTGGGATGCCAAAACGCATGCCAAACTGGACAAGGACCGCTTCCGCCGGGATCTGGGCGATGTGGAGGAAGCATATCACGAAATTCTCTCGCGTATTTTCGGTGAAGCATGATGACCGACCGCGGATTGCATGAGGAGTGCGGCGTATTCGGTGTGTACTCGGAGGAGACCGCCGATGTGGCGTCCACTACCTATTACGGACTGTTTGCCCTGCAGCACAGGGGACAGGAAAGCGCGGGTATTGTGGTCAATGACGACGGTGTTTTTACCTCGTATAAAGATGTCGGCATTGTCAACGATGTGTTCAAGCCGACCGTGCTCGCCTCGCTCGGCATGGGGAATATGGCGGTAGGACATGTGCGCTACGGCACCACCGGTACCAGCGGACGAGCCAATGCGCAGCCTATTGTAGTCAATCATATCAAGGGCAGTCTGGCACTGGCTCACAACGGCAATCTGACCAACTCGGCAGAGCTGCGCGAGGAACTGGAACTTGCCGGATCGATTTTCCACACCACCAGCGATACCGAGGTGATCTCTTATCTGATCACCAAGGAGCGCATCATCGCTCCCTCGATTGAAGAGGCGCTCTGTCGCGCCATGAACCGGCTGGAAGGCGCTTATTCGCTTGTGATCATGTCCCCTTCCAAACTGATTGCCGCCCGGGACCCGCACGGCTTCCGCCCGCTCTGCTACGGGCGTACCGCCGACGGCCGGTATATTGTGGCCTCTGAGAGCTGCGCGCTTGATGCGGTCAGCGCCACGCTGGAGCGTGAACTGGAGCCGGGCGAAATTCTGGTGTTCGGGGAAGAGGGCGTGCGGTCCATCCGGGAACACTGCGGAAAGGTGCCCTCATCGCTCTGCATTTTCGAGTATATTTATTTCGCCCGTCCGGACAGCGTGGTGGATGGGGTGACGGTTCACAGCGCCCGCATCAAGGCGGGTTCTCTGCTTGCTCTGGAGCATCCGGTGCAGGCCGATGTGGTCATCGGAGTGCCCGATTCCGGGCTGGATGCCGCCATCGGTTATTCGCGGCAGTCGGGTATCCCTTATGGGGTAGGACTGATCAAGAACCGCTATATTGCCCGGACATTTATTTCACCCGGACAGGCCTCCCGTGAAGATAAAGTGCGGATCAAACTGAATGTGGTACGCGAGACGGTAAACGGCAAGCGCGTGGTGCTTATCGACGATTCGATTGTGCGCGGAACCACCTCGGCCCGCATTATCAAACTATTGCGCGATGCAGGAGCCAAGGAAGTGCATATGCGGGTTTCCGCGCCCCCTTTCATCAATCCCTGCTATTACGGCACGGATGTGGATTCGCGCGATATGCTGATCGCCTGCCATCACACGGTGGAGGAGATTGCGCAGATTATCGGGGTGGACAGCCTGGGGTATCTGCAGCGTGAACACCTGGGACTGATCATCGGCAAGAACTGCGGTTACTGTGATGCCTGCTTCGGCGGCACCTATCCCACCGCCATTCCGAAAAAAACCGAGAAATACCGGTTCGAAAAGAAGCTGGGGAAAAAGGAGCGCGCGGATGAAAAGTTACAGTGAGAGTTACAAAAAGGCGGGTGTGGACATTACGGCGGGCTATCGTGCGGTTGAACTGATGAAGGCGCACATCGCCCGGACCATGACCGGCGGAGTCGGATCGGACATCGGGGGCTTCGGCGGTCTGTTTGAACTGGATCTGACCGGTATGCCGCATCCGGTGCTGGTGAGCGGCACTGACGGCGTAGGTACCAAGCTGAAACTGGCGTTTCTGATGGACCGGCATGACACGGTCGGTATTGACTGCGTTGCCATGTGCGTCAACGATGTACTGTGCGTGGGTGCGAAACCGCTCTTTTTCCTGGACTACATTGCCTGCGGCAAGAATGTGCCCGAGAAGATTGCCGCCATTGTGGCGGGGGTCGCCGAAGGGTGCGTGCAGGCAGGCGCTGCGCTGATCGGCGGGGTAACCGCCGAAATGCCCGGTGTCTATCCGGAAGTTGAGTATGATCTGGCGGGATTCGCCGTAGGAGCGGTGGACCGCAGCCGCGTGCTGGACAACAAGAGTATGCGGGCCGGGGATGTCATGCTTGCACTTCCTTCCTCGGGCGTGCATTCCAACGGCTTTTCGCTGGTGCGCCGTATCTTCGATGTGGAGCATACCGATCTCGGCAAGCCTGTGGAGGCACTGGGAGGCGCTTCGCTGGGCGACACGCTTCTGACTCCTACGAAAATTTATGTCAAGCCCATGCTGGCCCTGATGGAACAGGTGCAGGTCAAAGGGGTTTCCCATATCACCGGCGGCGGCTTTTACGAAAATATTCCGCGCAGTATTCCGGACGGCCTCGGAGCCGTGATCCGGAAATCGGATGTGCGGGTACTGCCCATTTTCGATCTGATCGGCAGGACGGGCAATATTCCCGAACGCGATCTGTATAACACGTTCAATATGGGTGTCGGGATGAGCGTGGTGGTTGCGGCAGAAGATGCCGACCGCGCGCTTGCGGTTCTGCGGCAGGCAGGCGAGGATGCCTATGTACTGGGCGAGATCCGCGCCTGTGAGGACAAGGTGGTGCTGCTGTGATGGGGGAGCCGGTCGCCGTTGCCGTACTGGTCTCGGGCGGAGGAACCAACCTGCAGGCTCTCTTGGATGCCGAGCAGGCGGGTCGCATTGTCAGCGGTCGCATCCGTCTGGTGGTTTCCAACCGGGCGGATGCATATGCGCTTGAACGCGCGCGTCTGGCAGGCGTGGAAACCGTAGTGCTCACCCGGGAGGAATATCCCGGGACAGAGGCATTCGAAGAGAAACTTGCCGAGGTGCTGCAGCAGCACGGAATCGGCCTGATTGTGCTGGCCGGATTCATGCGCATTCTGAGCGGAAATTTTACTGCCCGGTATCCCAAGAGAATCCTCAATGTACATCCCTCCCTGATTCCCGCTTTCTGCGGGAAGGGGTTCTACGGGTTGCGTGTCCACCAGGCGGCTCTGGATTACGGAGTCAAGGTAACCGGTGCGACCGTTCATTTTGTAAATGAAGTACCCGACGGCGGGGAGATTCTGCTCCAGAAGGCGGTTCCGGTCTGCCGCAATGACACACCGGAACGCCTGCAGAAACGGGTCATGGAAAGGGCCGAATGGAAACTGCTTCCGCGCGGGGTGGAACTGGTCTGCGCACGGCTTCTTAAGGAAAGCAAGGAGTAAAGACATGGATATCTATCAGATCAAACCGATGGAAGAGGCGCTGCGCGCCGGCTATGTGGGACGCGGCATTGTAGTGGGCACTTCGCCTGACGGTGCCTGGGGGGTTACCGCCTATTTCATCATGGGACGCAGTGAGAACAGCCGCAACCGGGTATTCCGCGATTGCGGTGACCGTGTGATGATTTACCCGTATGATCCCGCAAAGGTTGAGGATCCCAGCCTGATCATTTATGCGCCCGTGCGTGAGGCGGGCGACCGTCTGGTCGTGACCAACGGGGACCAGACTGACACGGTCTGTGACGGCCTTGCGGCAGGGAAAAGTTTTTCCGAAGCACTGCAGACGCGCTGCTTCGAACCCGATGCCCCCAATCTGACGCCCCGTATCAGCGCTCTGCTCTCCTTTGACCGCAAGGGCGGCTTTTCGTATGAGATGAGTATTCTCAAGAGCGTGGATGCTGCGGGAAGCGGATGTGCCCGTTACACTTTTTCATATCCGGCAACACCCGGACTGGGGCATTTTCTGCATACTTATGTTTGCGACGGTAATCCGCTTCCCACTTTCCAGGGAGAGCCCGAACGGGTGGCAATCGATGCCGGAGCACAGCAGTTTGCCGATCGGATCTGGGGCCATCTGCATCCGGAGCACCGGATTTCACTTTATGTACGCTACACGCATCTCTGCACGGGAGAGGTGCAGTCGGTGCTGTATAACCGCTATCAGTAAGTCGGTAAGGAGGAATCGGAAATTTATGCGGGAATTTGAACTCAAATACGGCTGTAATCCCAACCAGAAGCCCAGCCGTATTTTCATGAAGAACGGCGGGGAACTGCCGCTTGAAATTCTTTCGGGACGGCCGGGATATATCAATTTCCTGGATGCGCTGAACAGCTGGCAACTGGTGCGCGAGGTCCGTGAAGCGACCGGTCTGCCTGCCGCCACCTCCTTCAAACATGTCAGCCCCACTTCCGCAGCGGTGGGCCTGCCGCTGTCGGATGAGTTGGCGCGCGCCTGCTTTGTGGACGGAATTGCCGGACTTAATGATTCGCCTCTTGCCTGTGCCTATGCGCGTGCGCGCGGTACCGACCGGATGAGTTCGTTCGGGGACTGGATCGCTCTTTCAGATGTGTGTGACGAAACCACCGCAAGAGTCATCAAACCTGAGGTTTCCGACGGCATCATTGCTCCCGGCTACACGCCCGAAGCTCTGGAGATCCTGCGCACCAAGCGCAAGGGCAACTACAATATTGTCCGGATTGACCCGTCCTATGTCCCCGCGCCGGTGGAATGCAAGGATGTGTTCGGGATCACTTTTGAACAGGGACGCAATAATTTCGCTATTACGCCCGAATTGCTGTCAAACCCTGTTACGCAGAACAAGGACCTGCCCGATACGGCGCGGCGGGACCTTTTGATTGCGTTGATCACGCTCAAATATACCCAGTCCAATTCGGTCTGCTACGCGGTTGACGGGCAGGCGATCGGCGTGGGAGCGGGGCAGCAGTCCCGTATTCACTGTACGCGTCTGGCGGGCTCCAAGGCGGACACCTGGCAGTTGCGCCGGCATCCCAAGGTACTGGCATTGCCGTTTTTGCCCACACTGGGGCGTGCCGACCGTGACAATGTCATCGATGGGTATATCAACCACAACGAAGAGGATGTATGCGCCGACGGCAACTGGCAGCAGTACTTTACCAGTCGCCCCGAACCGCTGACCGCGCAGGAAGCACGCGCTTATCTGGATACCATTACGGGTGTGTCTCTGGCGTCGGATGCTTTTTTCCCGTTCGGGGATAATATTCAGCGCGCCAGACGCAGCGGGGTATCCTATGTTGCGCAGCCGGGCGGATCCATCCGCGACGGGCAGGTGATCGAAACCTGCGACCGGTACGGCATGACCATGGTCTTTACCGGTATGCGTCTGTTCCACCACTGATTTGAATTTATCCGGGCGCGGTTTTACGCACTGATTACCGGTTTTCCGGCAGATAAGGGAGGTTTTCTATGAATATCATGGTTGTAGGCGGTGGCGGCCGCGAGCATGCCATCATCAAGAAACTCAAAGAAAACAAACGGGTCAAGAACCTTTACGCATTGCCCGGAAACGGCGGCATTGCCCATGACGCAACCTGCATCAATATCGAAGCAACAGACCTTGATGCGGTGGTTTCGTTTGCGGTGGGCAATGACGTGGACTATGCGGTGGTCGCTCCCGACAATCCGCTGGTTATGGGGCTTGTGGACCGGCTGGAGGAAGCCGGCATCCCCTGTTTCGGCCCCAACCGTGCAGCTGCCGCTATTGAGGGCAGTAAGGTTTTCGCCAAGAACCTGATGAAGAAATACGGGATTCCCACCGCAGATTTCCGTGTGTTTGACCAGTTGCAGCAGGCGCTGGAATATGTGGAACAGGTTCCGATGCCCGTAGTGATCAAGGCGGACGGCCTGGCATACGGAAAAGGGGTAACAGTTGCCGGAACGCTGGAAGAAGCGCAGGGCGCGCTGCGTGCCCTGATGGAGACGCGTGTGTTCGGAGAGAGCGGCGCACAGGTGATCGTGGAAGAATGCCTGACCGGACCGGAAGTATCGGTGCTGGCGTTTACGGATGGCGAAACCGTGGTGCCCATGATCTCTTCCATGGACCACAAGCGTGTCGGGGACGGGGACACCGGTCCCAATACGGGCGGCATGGGCGCGATTGCTCCGAATCCCTTCTATACACCCGAGATTGCACAGCAGTGCATGGACACCATCTTCCGTCCGACGGTGCAGGCCATGGCGGAAGAAGGGCGGCCGTTCCGTGGCTGCCTGTATTTCGGGTTGATGCTCACCCCTGACGGGCCGCGTGTGATTGAATACAACTGCCGCTTCGGAGATCCCGAGGCACAGGTGGTGCTTTCTCTGCTTGAGAGTGATCTCCTGACTGTTATGCGTGCGGTTACGGACGGAAAACTGGCAAAAACCCCTGTTCGTTTCTCGAAAAAATCGGCTGCATGTGTGGTGATGGCCGCTTCCGGTTATCCCGGGAAATATGTTTCCGGTGAGGTCATTGATCTGCCTGCGCCGGTGGCGGAACATGTGTTCGCCGCGGGAGTTCGCCTGGGAGAGGGGGCGTCGCTTGTGACCTCGGGCGGACGCGTGCTGGGGGTCTGTGCAGTGGCCGACACCCTGCGGGCCGCAGTGGCGACCGCTTATGAGCGGGCACAGGAGATTCACTTTGACAGCGCTTACATGCGTACTGATATCGGCGCGCGTGCTGTTGCCGCGCTTGAGGCGGAACAGTAAGTATGCCCCCGGCGCTTGCCGCGCCGGGGGATTTCGCCGCATGCCCGGACTGCGGGTGTGACCTTGCGCTTTTGCCGGGGTGCCTGCCGGACATTGTGCCGGAAGGACAACGGCGGAGAGCGAAAACGACTGAGAATAATTTGATAAGGATGCTATTATATGGTTTATCGGATTTTTGTGGAAAAAAAGCCGGGACTTGACCTTGCGGCACAGGCATTGCTGTCCGATCTGCGCACGCTGCTGGGGCTTTCGTGCATCAGGCAGTTGCGCCTGCTCAACCGCTACGATGTTGAGGGAATCGGGGAACCGCTGTTCCGGGATGCGGTGCGAAATGTGTTTTCAGAGCCGCAGCTGGACCGGGTATATGAGGAGGCTGAGCCGGCCGATGCGGTTTTCGCTGTCGAATATCTGCCGGGCCAGTTTGATCAGCGAGCCGACAGTGCGGCCCAGTGTATCCGAATCATTGCTCCCGAATCGGCACCCGTGGTGCGCACGGCACAGGTGTATCTGCTTTACGGTGATCTGACCGATGCGGATGTGGCGGCAGTCAAAAAATATGTGATCAACCCGGTAGAGGCGCGGGAGGCATCGCTGGAGAAGCCCGATACCCTGGCGGTCTCCTATGCATTGCCCGATCATGTGGATACGCTTGAAGGCTTTTGCCGGCTGGACAGGGAGGGGCTGAACGACTTTTTGAACCGTTACGGTCTGGCAATGGATGCGGACGATGTGGCGTTCTGCCAGGCTTATTTCCGCCGGGAGGGTCGGGACCCTACCATCACCGAAATCAGGATGATCGATACCTACTGGTCGGACCACTGCCGGCATACCACGTTCCTTACCACTGTGGACGGAGTGGAATTTGAGGATCCGTTGCTGGAGGCAACCTACCGGCAGTATCTGGCGGCGCGGGAAAGTGTGGGACGGACCAAACCGGTCAATCTGATGGACATCGCCACCATTGCCGCACGGTGTCTCAAAGCACAGGGAAAACTGCCCCTTCTGGATGAATCCGAAGAGATCAACGCCTGCACGGTGCGCATGCGGATGGATGTGGACGGCAAGTGGGAAGACTGGCTGTTGCTTTTCAAGAATGAGACACACAACCATCCAACTGAGATTGAGCCGTTCGGAGGCGCCGCAACCTGTATCGGGGGCGCTATCCGGGATCCGCTGTCAGGCCGGGCCTATGTATACGGAGCGATGCGTGTGACGGGGGCGGCTGATCCTCGCACCCCCGTGAGCGAAACCCTGCCCGGGAAATTGCCGCAGCGCAAGATTGTCACTACCGCCGCTGCCGGATATGCTTCCTACGGTAATCAGATCGGCCTTGCAACCGGGATTGTGGATGAACTCTATCACCCGGGTTATGCTGCCAAGCGTATGGAGATCGGCGCGGTGATCGCCGCGGCGCCTGCCGCCAATGTGCGGCGCGAATGTCCGGCGCCGGGTGACCGGGTGATTCTGCTGGGCGGCCGCACCGGCCGGGACGGTTGCGGAGGAGCAACCGGCTCTTCCAAGTCGCATACTGCGCATTCTCTGGAAACCTGCGGAGCTGAAGTGCAGAAAGGAAATGCTCCCGAAGAACGCAAACTTCAGCGCCTGTTCCGCAATCCGACCGCCTGCCGGATGATCAAACGATGCAATGATTTCGGCGCGGGCGGCGTATCGGTGGCAATCGGCGAGCTGGCCGACGGGCTGGTGATCGAGCTGGACGCCGTGCCGCGCAAATACGAGGGCTTGGACGGCACGGAACTGGCGATCAGTGAATCGCAGGAACGTATGGCTGTCGTGGTGGCACCGGAGGATGTGAATGCGTTCCTGGCGCTTGCCGATACCGAGAACCTGGAAGCAACCCCTGTGGCCACTGTTACCGCCGAGCCGCGGCTGGTCATGCACTGGAAGGGAAACACCATTGTGGACCTTTCACGCGAATTTCTGGGGTCGAACGGCGCCGAGAAGCATATCCGGGTTGCGCCTGCCGCTCCGGTTGCATACGAAAATCCGATGCCCGCTGACTTTGCAGAGGGCATGCGCGGAGTAGCGCAGGGGCTGAATACCTGCTCGCATCGCGGGCTTGCCGAGCGGTTTGACTCGACCATTGGGGCAGGGACGGTTCTGATGCCCTTCGGTGGAAAATATCAGCTGACGCCGGCACAGGCCATGGTGCAGAAGGTGTCGGTTGAAACCGGCCATACCGATACGGTATCGTTGATGGCATGGGGATATAATCCGTATGTAGCCATGAACAGTCCTTATCATGCCGCTTATCTGGCGGTGGTGGAATCGGTTTCCAAACTGATTGCAGCGGGCGCGGATTTCAGACAGGTTTATCTGACATTCCAGGAATATTTCGAACGGCCCGGAAAAGATCCCGCACGGTGGGGCAAACCGCTTGCCGCTCTGCTGGGCGCATTCCGCGCACAGATGGAGCTGGGCATTGCCGCTATCGGGGGAAAAGACTCCATGAGCGGATCGTTTGAAAAACTGGATGTGCCCCCCACGCTGGTTTCCTTCGCGGTGACTACGGACCGGGTGCAGTACATTCTTTCCGGTGAATTCAAGTGCCCGGGAGATCGGGTGGTATTGCTGCGTCCAGCATACGGCGCGGACGGACTGCCACAGGCCGGGTCGTTGCTGGCACTGTTTGATCAGATCACCGGACTGGCACGCACCGGCCGTGCGCGCGCTGTCTATACCCTGACATCCGGCGGCGTGGCAGAAGCGTTGCTGAAGATGGCTCTGGGGAATCGCCTGGGGGTTTCGCTGTGCGAAACACTGTCACTTGAGACGCTGTTCGGACTGTGCTACGGCGGATTCGTGGTTGAAATGGCCTATGGGGAGGTGCCTGCCGGCGGGCTCTTGCTGGGCGAGGTCACCGAAGAGCCGGTGATTGCATGCGGAAATCAATCGCTCTCACTTGACGAGTTATCGGAACTGTACGAAGGGGTACTGGAATCCATTTTCCCGGTGCAGGTAGCGGCAGACAGAGAAAAGACCGAGACCTTCTCGGCGCCCGAAATGCCGCGTCGTGCACCCGCGGTGGCTTCTGCGCATCCGGTGGTGCTGATTCCGGCGTTCCCGGGAACCAACTGTGAGTACGATACTGCAAAGGTGCTGCGTGATGCAGGGGCCGAGCCCGATATCATGGTGCTCAACAATCTGACTTCTGCGGGAATCGCAGGCAGCATCGAACGCTTCGCCGATAAACTGAAACGCGCACAGATGGTCTTTGTTCCGGGCGGTTTTTCCGGCGGGGACGAGCCCGACGGATCTGGTAAATTCATCACTGCTTTCTTCCGCAATCCCGCAATCCGCGAGCAGGTGGAGGAGTTGCTGGAACGCCGCGACGGTCTGATGTGCGGCATCTGCAACGGGTTCCAGGCACTGATCAAGCTGGGACTTCTGCCGTACGGGAAGATTCTGGACGCAGATGCTTCCATGCCGACCCTGACCTTCAACACCATCGGGCGGCACCAGTCGCGTCTGGTGCGCACCCGTATCGCTTCCAATCGCTCGCCCTGGCTCTCCAATACGCATGTGGGAGAGATCTACACGGTTCCTGTCTCTCACGGAGAAGGGCGTTTCCTCGCTTCCGAAGAGACGGTGCGTGCGTTGGCGGCAAACGGACAGATCGCCACTCAGTATGTGGATTTTGACGGGGAAGCCACCATGGATATCCGTTACAATCCCAACGGCTCGGCCTTCGCGGTAGAGGGCATCACCTCTCCTGACGGACGGGTGCTGGGCAAGATGGGACATTCGGAACGCATCGGATACGGTCTGTATCGGAATGTGCCCGGCGCATACGATATGAAAATGTTCGAAGCGGCGGTTGCCTATTTCCGCAAGAGGATCTGAATTGCGACATCTCCGGACAGTCTGACAAACGAAAACCGGGGCCGGTCTGATCACATGGATCAGACCGGCCCCAGTTTCTTATGGGGAGATATGCCGTCCGGGGATGTTCAGATTCCTTCGTTCAGCATCTTGCGCGCGTACAGGGTGATCAGGTCTGCCGTATGCTCGATTCCGAGGGTGCTCGAGTTGATGACCAGATCATAGTTGTCGTATTTTCCCCATTTGTTGCCCGTGTAAAAATTATAATAGGAAGCACGACGGCGGTCTGTTTTATTGATGATATCGACCGCCTGGGACTCTGTCACTCCTTCGTGACGCGCAATAACGCGTTCGCGGCGGTGCGGCAGGTCTCCGAAAATGAAAACACGCAGCTTCCGCTTGTGGTCGCGCAGCACATAGTCGGCGCATCTGCCGATAATGACGCAGTTCTCCCGGTTCGCGATATCGCGGATAACCTCTGACTGAAGCAAAAACAGTTTGTCGTTCAGCGGGGGTTTATACCCGAATGCCATGCCGGAGCCGAACAGGTTGGAACCCATCGCCAAGGTGTAGAGCAAACTGTTGGCGGCAGTTTCATCCGCTTTCTGCAGAAGTTCCTCGTCCAGATCTCCCTTGTTGGCAGCCATGGTAATCAGTTCTTTGTCGTACTGCTTGATACCCAGAGCCGCTGCGACGCGTTCTCCGATTTCGCGTCCGCCGCTGCCGTACTGGCGGGCTATGGTGATAGCAAGATACTCTGCCATAAGGGTATACCTCCTTCAAAAACAAGATTTTCCCTGTATTCAGTATAGCACAAAAGAAACACTTTGTAAAGGGGAAAGAGGGCTTTTTTGTTGAATTTGCCTTGAATATTTCTTTAATTCATGTTAAAATAGTATGAAAAAACCATACGAAAAGGTCAGAAATACCAAAGGAGGCGGGAGAATATATGTATGCAGCATTACCGGAGCAGATCCGGGAAATCGACCGTATCGCGGCTGAAAGAGGGCTTACCCCCCTCTGCCTGATGGGACGCGCAGGACGGGCTGTAGCCCGGGAAGTGGTGCGTCGCGTCCGATGGGGTGGCCGTGTGCTGATTGCCGCCGGAGGAGGGAACAACGGCGGGGATGGCTATGCGGCTGCTCAGTATCTTTCGCGTCTGGGGATGCGGGTGTCGGTATGGGATGTTTTCGGTACGGGACAGCGTACCTCGGAAGGACAATATTACCGGCGCGCTGCACAGGAGGCCGGGGCGGTTTTTGTCGAAGGTCCTGAGTCCGGCGTCCGTTATGATGCGGTGGTGGACGCGGTGTTCGGTGTGGGATATCATCAGCCCCTGCCGCCACCCGCTATAGTGGTGGCAGATACGTTGGCCTCGCTTGCCGGTCTGCGGATCGCGGTAGATGTTCCGATGGGAGTGGATCCCGGTACCGGAACCGTTTCGCCGCACGCCTGCCGCGCGGATGTCACGATCGTGCTTACTTGTATGAAGCCGGGGCTGATGGCATATCCCGGGCGGGGGTTTTGCGGTGAATTCATCACAGAGGATCTGGAAATCCCCCTGGATGTCATTGCTCCGCAGTGCGGGATGAATCTCTACATCCTGACAGACCGGGAGGCGGGCGCGCTTCTGCCGGCGCGTGCTCCGGATGCGCATAAGGGAGACTGCGGGCGGGTGTTCCTGCGGTGCGGCAGCAGGGCGTACAGAGGCGCGGCGCTGCTTGCAGCAGCAGCGGCGGTGCGTTGCGGGGCAGGTTTTGTGACACTGGCTGCGCCGCAGGAGGTGATCGGACATGCCGTCGGTGCTTTACCTGAGGTACTGTACAGTCCGGTCGATTCTGACGAATGTGAAGAGATGCGGGGCAGGGAGACGCTGGTGCGGAAGACCGCCGGACAGTCAGCAGTGCTGGTGGGGTGCGGCTGTGGGGTGAGTCCCGGTTTGCGTACACTGGTCACCGATCTTCTGGTGACACCCGGGTGTCCGCTGGTTCTGGATGCGGATGCACTCAATGTGCTGGCACGGGTTCCCGGCGGTGCAGCCGCCTGCCTGGCAGAAGCGCAACGGCAGGTGATCCTTACACCGCATCCCGTGGAGTTTTCCAGACTGAGCGGTCTCGCGGTTGATCAGATTGCAGCAGACCGGCTGGGATGTGCATTGGATTTCGCCCGGCAGAGCCATGCCGTAGTGCTGCTGAAAGGACCGGCAACCGTTATTGCTGCCCCGGACGGAAAGGCATATCTCAATCCGACGGGAAATGAGGGCATGGCCAAAGCGGGCAGCGGGGATGCGCTCGCCGGCATGCTTGCCGCATTCTGTGCACAGGGGTGCGAGCCTGTCCACGCAGCAGCACTGGCGGCTTATGTGCACGGCAGGGCAGGGGAACTGCTTTCCCGGACCTGTTCGGTATACGGAGTACGACCACGGGATCTGTCGGATGAGGCCGCCCGGGTGCTGGCCTCTCTGCCTCGGTTTTAATTCTGTCCACCCGATGCGACCGGTCCATACGGCACGGATATCTCTCTGTCCCGGGTTGGTTGCGTCTGTGGCAGCTCTCTGTCCGGTGAGCGGCGCGGCTCTCTGCTTTGTTGTATGCATCGGGGCGTTGACAGGCGTATGATTTTATGTTATAATATCTCAGAATAATGCTTGACTGTCCGCCTTTACGGGGCGGGAAAAGTTTTCCGCATGCAGGCATGGCCGTACGGTTATGTGTCCGTCGGGATGTCTGACCGTCCGGTGTTTTACAGATCCGAGAATGCTATGTTTTCAGGCGGCGTCCTTGCCGCCGGGAAGGAAACCATATGAGCACTTATCAGTTGTTTACCGACAGCGCATCCGATATTCCCGAAGAACGCGCCGCTGAGTGGGGAGTGCGGATAATTCCCATCTCGTCGCAGATTGCGGTGGATAACGGGCAGGAATTGCACGGCGAATCCATTCCGGTAGAAGAATTCTACGCTCTGATGCGCAGTAAATACATCTCCAGAACTTCCGCTATCAATATCGGCGAATTCCTTGCCGCATTTGAACCGGTGCTTGCGGGTGGGGACGATATTCTGTATATTGCGTTTTCCTCCGGACTTTCCACCACCTGTCATACCGCTATCCTTGCAGCGGAAGAATTGAAAAAGAAATATCCCGACCGCACCGTGCGTGTGGTGGATTCCCTGTGCGCTTCTTTCGGGCAGGGGTTACTGGTTTATTATGCGGCAATGAAAAAAGATCAGGGGGCGACTCTTGAAGAGGTAGCCGCCTATACCGAGGAGCTGCGGCTGCACCTGTGTCACGAGTTCACAGTGGACGATCTCTTTTTCCTCAAGCGGGGCGGCAGGGTATCCACCGCCAAAGCAATCGTCGGTTCCATGCTTCAGATCAAACCGGTACTTCATGTGGACAACGCCGGCAAACTGATTATGATAGGAAAGGCGCGCGGCCGTCGCGCCTCTGTCCAGACGTTGCTGGACGCCATGCGCCGGCATATTGAGCATCCCGAGGATCAGGTGATTTTCATCAGCCACGGCGACTGTGCGGAGGACGCACAGCGGCTTGCTGACATGGTGCGGGAAGCCTTCCCGGTCAAGGATGTACTGATTACCTTCATCGGGCCGGTGATCGGGGCTCATTCCGGACCCGGAACGGTGGCGCTCTTCTACCTGGGAGGGGGGAGAGAATGAAAATCAACGGTTCTGCGTTCAAGCGTATGGTTGCCTCTGCGGCAAATGCGCTGAGCAATCAGAAAAGCAAGATCAACGACATGAATGTTTTTCCGGTCCCCGACGGGGATACCGGATCCAATATGAGTATGACCCTGAGTGCGGTGGAGAAACTGCCCGAGACAGGCGAGGATTCTCTCCATGACAGTGCCGATCAGGTGGCGGGAAATGTTCTGCGCCATGCGCGTGGCAATTCCGGGGTCATTCTTTCACTGTTTTTCCGCGGCGCTGCGAAATCCATGGAGAACCTGGAGGAAGCAGATTCCGAAGATATGGCGAAGGCATTCCGCGCGGGTGCAGACGAGGCTTATCGTGCGGTGAATAATCCCACTGAGGGAACCATTCTGACGGTGATGCGCGCCTGTGCTGATGAAGCGGAAAAAGCGGTGCGCCGCGGCAAAGTCACCATGGAAAAGCTGTTTGAAAATATGTACCGTGTCTCGCGCGATACTCTGAAGAAAACGCCTGATATGCTTCCTGCACTCAAGCGTGCCAATGTGGTGGACGCGGGCGGTTTCGGATTTGTTGTGGCACTGCAGGGTATGACGGCTGCCTTGCGCGGTAAACCGGTCAAGCGCGACGAAAATGCGGAGGAACCGGTGGCGTCAGCGGCTGCTCTGTCAGATGTAGAGATTACTTTCCCGTACTGTACCGAGTGCATTGTGGCCAAAGATGAAGCGCATGCAGGGGAAGGGACTGCGGAAGAGTTGCGCGCATTTCTGGCGGGAATCGGAGACAGTCTGGTATTCGTGGATGACCGGGAGATTATCAAGCTGCACGTGCATACCGATCAGCCCGGACGGGTGCTGACCGAGGCTCTGG
The DNA here is from genome assembly GCA_949293405.1 of uncultured bacterium. Lineage (GTDB taxonomy): Bacteria > Bacillota > Clostridia > Oscillospirales > CAG-272 > UBA1740. Next base: position 40,285 of record CASFDI010000090.1, read on the forward strand.
CTTACGGTGCCCTGGAAACCGTCAAGATTGAGAACATGCGTCTGCAGCATACCGAACTTGCCGGTGCGGCAGGACAGCCGGAAGCCGTGACCTCCCGTGAGACGGGGCCTGTACACCGTCCGCCCGAAAAGCCGGTGGGATTTGTGGCGGTCAGTTGTGGAGAGGGGCTGTCTGCCGTCTTTACCGATCTGGGGGTTGATACGGTGGTGACCGGAGGACAGACCATGAATCCCTCCACCGAAGAACTTGAGGCTGCCGTTTATGAAACGCCGGCGGAAACAGTCTTCCTGCTTCCCAACAATAAAAATGTATGTATGAGCGCCGAGGCAGCCGCCTCCCTGGTGACCGATCGCCATGTGGTGGTGGTGCCCACCAGAACCGTTCAGGAGGGGATGGGGGCCCTGATGGCCTATGAAGACGGTGTCGATCCCGGACAGGCTGCACAGGCAATGTGCCAGGCGGCGGAACGGGTGATTTCGGTTTCTCTTACGCGTGCGGTGCGTGATTCCGCGCTGGAGGACGGCACGGTACATGAAGGGGAATGCGTTGCGTTGCTCGGTACCCGCTTGTCTGCACACGGGGAGAGTTATGCGGATTGTCTGACCGGCCTTTCGGAGCAGATTGCCGGGGCTTCTTTCGTTACTTTGTTTTCCGGTGCAGATGCGGATGACTCGGAAACGGAACAGCTGACCGGGATTCTGGCCGGACTTGCTCCGGATGCTGAGGTGACCGTGGTGGACGGCGGTCAGCCTGTATATCCGTATCTGATCAGCTGCGAGCCGTGAGCCGGACCGTCCGGCTTGCGCTTATGCAGCGGTCGGTTCTGATGCGGGCTTTACGCCTGCGGTATAGCCACCTGTTTGTGTTTCCGTGTTTCAGTATTACGGTACACGCTTTTATAAGAAAGGATATCCATGCAACAGATTCAGAATCAGATATTTGAGGGAGAGCGGTCCCTGTATGGATTGCAGGATGCCTCCGTCTCTTCCTGCACCTTTTTGCCGGGGGCAGAGGACGGTGAATCCGCTCTGAAAGAGTGCCGGAATGTACAGATCGAACACTGCACTTTTTCATTGCGCTATCCGCTGTGGCATATGGAACGGTTTTCTCTCTTTGACAGTACTCTGGATGAGTCGGTGCGCGCCGCGCTCTGGTATGACCGGGACGGGGAAATTGCACGCAGTTCACTCCTGGGTGTCAAGGCACTGCGCTCCTGCGAACAGATCCGTCTGACAGACTGTACCATTGTCTCAGCGGAGTTCGGATGGAAGTGCCGTGACATCTCCCTGCGCGATTGTGCCCTGACGGCCGAGTATGCGTTTTTTGATGCTGCGTCGGTAGCGGCGGAGCGCCTGAAGTTCAAAGGCAAGTATTCCTTTCAGTATGTGGAAGGACTACATATCAGCGACAGTGTGCTGGATACCAAAGATGCGTTCTGGCATAGTCGGAATGCAGTGATTGAACGCTGCGAGATCGACGGTGAGTATCTGGGCTGGTATTCCGACGGGTTGACTCTGATCGACTGTCATATCAAAGGAACACAGCCGCTTTGTTATTGTAAAAATCTTCGTCTGGTCCGCTGTACGATGGAGGATGCTGACCTTGCTTTTGAGTATTCCGATGTAATCGCGGATGTACGCGGGTCGGTGATTTCGGTCAAGAATCCGGCTTCGGGCTGCATTGAAGTCGACAGTATCGGAACAGTGATCCGTCAGGATGCAGTGATCCCCTGCAACTGCGAGATCCGCGTGCGGCAGAAAGTTTAAGTTGACGGTTTTTATCGGAATAGGCCCGCTTTTCCATAGGGAAAGGTGTATACCGTTTGCCTGCGGTAAAAGGGCGTATCGTCTGCCTGGTTTTCAGGACCGTTCCGGGACGATGGTTTGCCTTGAAAAGTGAAGAACTCTGAACAGAATTTCCTATATGAACTGGGAGCCGTGCTCCGCAATCATGCGTAGCACGGCTCCCGGTTCATATGTTTTCAGTTTCTGCCAGATTGATGCAGGGAAGCCCCGATGCACGTGCCAGCCGCAGGGTGTATGCTGTTCCGCCGGTTGTGCGTGTGCAGTAGCACACACAGTGACCGCTGTGCTCTACCAGGTGACGGTTGCGTACCTGCATACAGCCGTTGAAGTAGGCTTCCGATGTATAGATCACTTTATCAGCCTGCTGTTTGAGCGCTGCATAGCGTGCTTTGTCTTCCGGCTTCCAGCGTCGGTCCTGATTCTGGCAGGGAAGTACCAGGATCAGGCGGATCTGAGGATAAATACGGCGCAGCTCCAGTACGGTTTCTGCGGCCAGGGTATCGAACCCGAGTGCTCCGCCGCTGCCGAAATATATCACGCCCTGTGAGATCAGGTATTCCAGTGTTCCCACCAGACGGTCATGCAGAGCGGCGCGCTCCTGCATCGCCTGAGGCAAATCGCGGTGGCCGGTGAAGCAACAGGTATCTTGATACATGGAACCCTCCGGATAACGATGGTATACGCCGTACAGCCGGGCGTGTAATGATGAAAACGAATCCGGATGTGCAAGAGAAAATACGCGGGAAATCAAGGGGTGATGCCTTTGAGTAGCATTCCCCTGACTGAGGCGTGTACGGGAACACATCCGGTTTTTTGTTGTGTGCTTTTTCGGTACGCTCTTTGATATACGCGGTTTTTCCGAATCGGGAATACGGCTGCTGCGGGAAACAGTTACGGCGCAGGGAGTGCAATCGGACGGTCTTGCTCAATATCTTGCATCATACCGACGCGCAGAGCGTGCCGACCGCCTTCAAAGGAGGCGCCGAGAAAGGCGTCCAGAATATCCTCTGCCAGGCAGGGGCCGATCACGCGTCCGCCCATGCAGAGGACATTTGCGTCATTGTGAGCACGGGTCATGCGGGCACTGTAGGTGTCATGACAAAGCGCAGCGCGGATGCCCCGGAATTTGTTGGCGCACATACTCATGCCGATTCCGGTTCCGCAGATCAGCACGCCCATACTGCCCGGATGTGCCTGAACCTGACGGCAGACTGCTTCTGCAAACAGGGGGTAGTGGCAGGAAGCGGTGCTGTCCGTACCGCAGTCGGTGACCGGGTAGCCAAGCTTGTGCAGGTGTTCCTTGATGATTTCTTTCAGAGGGTAACCGGCGCTGTCAGCGCCGATATAAAAAGTGGGTTTCATAATAATGATTTCTCCTTGCCTGATACGGTTATATCAAAAAATACGGAACCAAAATGCGGTGGGGTATTCGGAACACGCTGTATGCTGTACTTTGGCGCAGCGTAAAGCGGGCAGAAAAAGGGTGCCCATGGCCGCACGGTCCGCCGTTATAGGTCAGTTTACAGAGTTGCCGTCTTGTTGGTCTGCCAGTCGTTCGGCGCGTTCGCGCTCTGCCTGCGGACGGCGCAGATAAACGGGATGAAGTGAGGATGAGGGTACAGCACATCCGGCTGCAACGCGGCGCGCGGCTACCATGCATGCCGCCCGGGCATCCTGGATGCAGAAGGCAGGTGGAATCTGCGGAAGATGAAGGTTCTGCCCTTGGAGTGCAGCGCGCGCGAGTTCGTGCCCGTCGCCCGCCAGGTAAACCGGAGCACCTTGTGCAACGGAACGGAGCTGTTCTCCCAGTGCTTCGAGCGAGCAGGCGCTGTCTGGTGTCAGCCGGCACAAAACACCCTGCCGGCGCAAAAACAGCGCGTTGTAAACCTGATTTCTCCGTGCATCCATTACGGCACACAGGATGCCGTCCGTATAAGGCAGTGCCTCTGCTATGACCTCCAGTGTGGAGAGTGCGACACAGGGGCGGTCTTCCGGAAAAGCAAGACCTTTTGCCACGGAGACTGCAATCCGCACACCGGTAAAGGAACCCGGCCCCGCCGTGACAGCAAAGGCGTCCACCTGCGCCGGTGTAATGCCTCCTTCCCGGAGTACATCCAGCGCCATGGGGAGCAGGGTTTCGCTTGCGCGGCGTCCGTCTTCACAGGTGCGTGAAGCGACAATCTGCCGGTCGCATCCCAGTGCTGCGGAAGCGGTTTTTGCCGAACTGTCAAGTGCGAGAATATACATCCGGAATTTCCCCTTCCATTTCGATCTGCCGCGTGCATTCGTCCGATGCGTCGCGGTTGATGGTGACCCGTATTGCTCCGTCGGGCAGACTGTCGGCAATCCGCTCGCTCCATTCACACAGGATGCAGCCCTGCCGGTCGGTATAATCCGAAAACCCGATGCCTTCCAGAGCATCTGTGCCGTCCAGCCGGTACAGATCAAAGTGGAACAGCGGCAAGGCATTTCCGTAATATTCGTTAACCAGAGTGTAAGTAGGACTTTTGACCCGGTTGATCCCGAACGCGCGGGCAAACCCCCGTACAAATACGGTTTTTCCAACGCCCATTTCCCCAAAAAGGGCGACAAACGGATGGCCGTCTCCACTCGCAAGAATCAGAGTACCGAGGGCTTCTCCCAGCTGTTCGGTCTGCTCGGGCGAGACCGAGCGGTAAACCTGTTTTTTCATTGCAGTGCCTCCAGGTAAGCGGATGCGTCATCGCCCATCAGAAACAGAAGTGCCTGCCTGTATTCCGCTTCCGCTACGGCGGCTTTCGGAGAACCCTTGCAGAACGACGGGTCGCGGATGCCGCGCAGCAGCGTGTTCTTGGGAGTGCTCTCCGGATCCACCAGTTCCGCGGCGGTTACGCGATACCCTTCTTTACGAAGATAGAGCAGCCGCAGACCGTCGGTCAGCGCATCGCACAGTTTACCGCGCAGTTGCGGATAAGCGGCGGCAAAGTTGAGCGCAGGCGCATTCAGATGCCGGCTGAGATTGCGGTGACAGCAGGGGGTGGAAAGAATGACTCCGGCTCCCAGCCGTACTGCGGTTTTCAGCACCAGATCAGTGGCAATATCGCAGGCATGCAGGGAGATGACCAGATCCGGCGCGCGGTCCGACGGAGTGTTCCGGATATCGTCCGCAACGAAGCGCATGTCGTCAAATCCGGCCGCCTGTGCGACTGTGCGGCAATAGTCGACGACATCGGCTTTCCGGTCGATGCACAGCATGTCCACATCTCTGCCGCAGATCCGGGAAAGATAGTGATAAACTGCAAAGGAAAGGTAACTTTTTCCGCAGCACAGGTCGTACACGGACAGCGTACCGGTCCCGGGAAGTGATGTATATACATCTGCCAGCAATTCGACAAACCGGTTGATCTGACGGAATTTTCCCTGCATGCGGTCGTGGACACGACCGTTACGGTCTGAGATACCGAGAGCGGTCAGAAACGGGGTGTCATGGGGAATCAGATAGGCTTTTTCACGATCGGGCGGGGTGACGCAACTGTCAGTGAGACCGCCGCTTTTCAGCTTTTCTGACAGGGGGACCATTCCTTTTACGGTCGCGGTCCCGCCGCGCGCGTTGCGCAGGACGGCGTCTCCCGCCGGGGTCAGCAGGTTGATTTCCCCGTACGACTCTGAAAGAGGAGCAAGATAGGAATCTATTTCATCAGAGGTAAGGCCCAGGTGCCGGACTTTTCCATCGGGTAGCATCTCTTCCGCGAGAAGGACGGTTCTGCCGCGTCGCACGGAAAGACGGCAGGTTATTTTCTGTGCTCCTGTCGCATATGGCTTGGAAAAGATCAGTTTGCGCAACTGCTCGGTCTCGGCTGCCATCCGGATCAACCGGAGAAAAGCGGCGCGTGTCTCAGGTGGGGTCATGTGGGGGCTCCTGTTCGTCTTCATGCTTTTTCTGACCGATCTTGCGCTCGGTATGGTGCATCAGGCGCGAGATGTTGGAACGGTGCAGGTAAATGACCAGCAACGGAATCAGAAGCGTGAAAATGGTGATCAGAAAAGGGGGCTGCATGCCGTGAGAAAACAGGCGGAAAAGTGCCTGGTAAAACAGCGGGAAAGTGGCCATGGCAAGGCAGGAGGCAAGAGATACATATTTGGTCATCCAGAGGGTACCGGCGAAGATGATTACCCCCACCAGGAAGGCAAACGGAGCAAGCAGCAATACCACCGCCGCAGTGCAGAGTACGCCCTTACCGCCGCGGAATCCGTAGTAGAGCGGATAGGCATGCCCCATAATACAGGCAAAACCGGTGAGATAAAGGATGTATTGCAACGAAAAACCGCCTGCATACCGGAATCCGACCAGACAGGCAGCACAGAATACTGCCAGCAGCGCTTTGAAAACATCTCCGATCAGGGTGAGCAGTGCTGCACGTTTGCCGTATGTACGCAGCATGTTGGTTCCACCGGCATTTCCGCTGCCGTGGCGGCGGATATCGTCACCGTACATCAGTTTTGAGACAACCATGGCCGTATTGACGCTGCCGAGCAGATAACCGATCACGGCGCACGCCACAATCATCAGAAGCCCCACTACGGTGGCGACAATGCCTTCGGGCTTCAGAATTCCGTAGAGACCTTCCTGCAGAAAAGTACCCATCATGCTGTCCTTTCTTACTATCAGATTATACGATTCTTACTACGGCAGAACGCGCCGTCTTATTATCTCCTGACATTATAGCATACCGTCCGGGGGTTGTCAAGGTAGGCGGTGGGTGAAAAATGCTTGCTTTTTATGCTGCAATAGGGTATACTGTAAGAAAAAGAGCGCAAAGGGGCCGGGATGGGGGGATTTGTAATGAAAAGTGTGATCCGGGATTTTTTTGCACAGAATCGGATCACCCTGTACGGTGTACTTCCTTTCTCTGAATGCGCTGTGATCCGTCCTGATCTGCTGGAGCGTCGCTTTTCCGGAACGCCGCGCAGCGTACTGATTTATGCGGTCCCATATTATACCGGACCGGGGCAGAATATCTCTTGTTACGCAGTCTCACGCGATTATCATCTGTACTTTGAAGCGCTCGCACAGCAACTGCAGAAACTGCTTGCAGGATGTAGTTCGGCCTCTTTTGCAGACCATTCGCCTTTTGATGAGGTGCGTGCAGCGGTGCGCGCCGGGCTGGGGGTCCGCGGGAAAAACCGCCTGCTGATCACACGGGAATACGGCTCCTATGTGTTCATCGGTGAAACGGTGACCGATCTTCCGGCCGGGGAGTTCGGACTGCCGGTTCCTGCCGCGGGAGGCGGGGAGTGCCCGGGATGCGGTGCCTGCCTTGCCGCCTGCCCGACCGGATGCCTGCGGGGGACCGGGGAGAGTTGCCTGTCGGCCCTGACGCAGAAAAAGGGGGCGCTGACGCCCGGGGAGGAGGATGCCATCCGGTCGGCGGGCCTGGTGTGGGGCTGTGACCGCTGTCAGCAGGTCTGTCCGCTCAACCGAAAGACAGACCGGTCGCCGATTCCGTTTTTTTCTCAGGAGCGTTTACCCGGGCTGACAGGGGAAATACTGGAGTCCATGGATGAGGAGTCATTCCGGCAGCGTGCCTATTCCTGGCGCGGGCGTGCGGTGATCCGGCGGAATCTGAATTTGTTTACGGAGGAGTCATGAAACCATCATACCGTGCTCTCAGGCGTGAAAACGAGGAGTTGCGCGCGAGACTGGCTCTGATGGAGGACCGGCCTGAGCTTGATGTCGCGGAGTCGGTGCGCCACACGCAGCAACTGTACGCGGGTTCCTTTTACTTCCTGTATTTGTGGCGCCTGTTTTCAGACGGACGCACGCTGGAGCGGGTGCGCCGGCTGCGCGCCGCTGTGCGGCCCACGCTTTTTCTGCGTCGCATGCTGCTCTGGGTTCTGCAGGTGTTTCTCTGGCTGGAGCGCAGCGCACTGCTGCTTTCAGCAGGCCTTGTGGTGGTGCTGGTTGTTCCTGTCGCACTGGTTCCTGCGCTCCTGTATATGTTCTGGCAGTGGTTGCGCATGCGGCGTCAGGTGCGTCTGCTGGAGCCACTGCTGCGGGGGAGAAAAATTCTTTTGCTGTTTTCCGATGCGCACTGCCGCCTGTGCGGACCTGGTTATCTGGTCATCCGGGTAGGGGGAAAAAATCCGGACCTGTCTCCTATGGTCTATTTTGCACTGAAAAGACGGGGGTTTTTTCATCCGGAACGGCTTATTGCCGTGTGGTAACTGTTTGATTTATGAAATGTGAGGAGTATATATGAAAGATCGGTTTCAGGTGGTGATCGACCACCTTCAGAAACATTACGGGGAAAAAGAAGTGTTGCGCGATATCAGTTTTACATTTGAACAGGGGCAAATTTACGGATTGCTGGGGCGCAACGGCGCCGGGAAAACCACACTGTTCAACTGTCTTAACCGGGATATCCGCTCCGATGGCGGCGCGTTTTATCTGCAGGAGGGAGGGAAGAGGCGACCTCTTGGAACCCGGGATATCGGTTATGTTCCCTCCACGCCCACCGTACCGGAATTTCTGACCGGGCGCGAATTTTTGAAATTTTTTCTGGAGATCAATCCGCACACCGGGTGCGACCCGGCACACATGGATGAGTATTTTGCCTATATGAGCATTGCACCGGAGGATCGCGACAAGTTGCTGCGGGACTATTCTCATGGCATGAAAAACAAGATGCAGATGCTCATCAACATCATTGCAAAGCCGCCCCTGCTGCTGCTTGATGAGCCGCTGACCTCGCTGGATGTGGTAGTGGCTGAGGAAATAAAGCAGCTGCTGCGCCGTGAAAAAGAGGACCGTATCATTATTTTCTCCACCCATATCATGGATCTTGCGCTGGACTTGTGCGACCGGATCGTCCTGCTCAGCCACGGAGTGCTGGAAACGGTTGAAAAATCCGATCTGGGGCAGGAGGCGTTCCGGGAGCGGATTATTGCAGCATTGCGGGAGGAAGACCATGCTTAAGACGCTTCGCCTTTCCTTTGCTTTACGCAATACTTATCGGGTCAACGCAATCCTGTACGGAGTGCGGCAGATTCCGCTGGTGAAGAAAATCCTTCCGGAGACACTTTATCGCATACAGGCGTTCAAAATCATTGCCAACATCCTGACGGTATGCTGGGAGGTTCTGTGGGTCTTCTTAGGGAAAATCCTGTATGTCGCCGTCATGATTGCGGGGGCTGCTTCTCTGTATGACTGGCTGCCGACCGATCAGGTGTTTCTGCATATTCTGCTGTTCCTGACGGTTATCGGCTCGTTCGCCAATACCGGCCTGTTCAACCCCACACGCGACAAATACTACGCCATGATTCTCTTGCGCATGGATGCGCGGGAGTACAGCCTGGTCCACTACGGGTATATGCTGATCAGAACGGTGGTGGGCTTTTTGCCGGTTTGCCTGATTTTCGGAAGGGCCAACGGCGTTGCGCTGTGGTTGTGTTTGTTGATTCCGTTTTCTGTTGCGGGAATCAAAGCCGCAGTAGCGGGATGGACCCTGTATGATTACGAGCGGCGCGGAGTTGCCTATAATGAAAATAAACTGAAAAAATGGACCTGGGCGTTGATGGCTCTGCTTCTGGCGTGTGCTTACGGGTTACCGCTTCTTTCCGTCCTGCTGCCGGTGTGGCTGATTGCAGGGGTGCTGATCGCATGCATTCCCGCCGGGGCGGTGGGGTTGATCAAGGTCTTTTCTTTCGGGCAATACCGTCAGGTCAATCAGGAACTGCTTGCACAGTTGTTTTCACAGCAGGACCTGGTCAAAAAGAAAGCCTCCGATTCCGTAAAGAAAGCCATCTCTTCCGATATGGCGCTTACCAGCCACCGCAGCGGATTTGAGGGCTTGAATGAGTTGTTTATCAAGAGGCATCGCCGCATTCTCTGGCGCGCAGCCATACGGATTACGGTGGTATTCGGCCTGCTGGTGGTGGCGGCGGTGATTGCAATAGGATTCATATCGGATCGCGAAGCGGTGAAAATGATCAACCGCACGGTTCAGACACGGTTGCCGTACTTCGTATTTATCATGTACGCCATTAACCGCGGCTCCGGATTCACTACCGCGCTGTTCGTCAATTGCGATCAGAGTCTGCTCACTTACTCTTTCTTCAAAGAACCTGCCAATATTCTGCGTCTGTTTCGCATCCGGCTGCGTGAGATCATCAAGATCAATGCGCTTCCCGCCCTGGTGATCGGGGCGGGACTGGATCTCATTCTCTATGCTTCGGGCGGGACAAAGTACCCTGTTTATTATGCGGTGCTGGTTGTGTCGGTAGTATGTATGAGCCTGTTCTTTTCGGTGCACTACCTGACCATCTACTACCTGCTTCAGCCGTACAATATCGGTACGGAGATCCGTAGCGGCACCTATCGGCTGGTTCTGATTGTTACCTATGTGGTGTGTTTTGCCATGATTCAGATCCAGTTGCCGCTGTTTGCCTTCGGGCTTTCCTGCATCGCGTTCTGTGTCCTGTATATGGTGTTGTCCTGTCTGGCGGTCTATCGCTTCGCGGGGAAGACCTTCCGCTTGCGCCTCTGACGGTGCAGGAGGAAGGTACGGACCTCTGCCGGCATGCCGCTTATTCAGATCGGCCAGAATCCCCCCGGATCGGGGAAAAAGAAACCCGGCAGTCATCGCCGCCGTATCGCGGATGAGATGACTGCCGGGTTGTTTTGTTCGGAAAATATTTCCGGATCCACGTGCTGCACGGTGCAGGACAGATCCGCGCTGTGGTAAAGCAGGGAATGCTCTGCCTACCCACAGAGCCGCTGAAGCAAAATAATGCTGCAGAGAATTGCTCCTGTTAATGCAGGAGGAAGAACGGCTGAGGGCTCAGTCGGCCGCCTCCAGTACGGCAAGTGCGGCCTCGGCGGCCGCCTGTTCCGCTTTACGGCGGCTGGGGCCTTCGCCCGTGCCGCTCACTGCGCCATGCGCGGTAGTAACGGTACAGCAGACCGTGTAGGTGCAGTTGTGCTCGGGGCCGCGCACGCCGGTCTGGGTATAAGAGCAGGGAATGCGTTGCTTCTCGCAGTATTCTTTCAGCCGTGTTTTGGCATCCCGCACCTGCTTTCTGACCAGTGTCTGAAGCTGCTCCGCACCCGCGTCAGCGTCGTCCCCCAGCAGGCGTTCGGGACGGTCCAGCCGTTCCACCAGCGCCAGCACGGTCTCAAAATTCATCCCGCTGTCCAGTGCAACCGCAGCTACCAGACTTTCGAAAAGATCCTCGCGGGGCGAATCCCGGTCTTGGACTCCCTGCAACCGGTCTCCGCGGCTCACGCGCAGATAAGACTGCAGCCCCATCTCTCCGATGATCCGGGACAGAGCGGTTTTGTCGCTCATTTTGCTTTTGATGGCGGAAAACCCACCTTCTGCCAGGCGCGTTTCCAGACCGTTCTCACCCACAGTGCCGTACCGGCGGATCAGCAGATATGCCAGTGCTGCACTCAGCAGGCTGTCACCCAGAAATTCCAGCACTTCGTTTGACGGTGTGTCGGACGGGGTGCCGCTCATCTGCATCTCGTGAAAATAGGACGAACGCGTCAGGGCCTGACGCAGAAGGGCACGGTTGCGGAACCGGTAGCCGAGTTGTTCTTCTATGGCATGGTAGATGTCAGGTTGCATAGGGGTATCTTCCTTTCGCTTTTGTACCTGTTCGCTGCGGGCACTCAGGTCTTTTTGCCTTTTCCCCGGGAATATACCACGGCGCCGGTTTTGCGGCGGCCGGGTTTGGTGCGGGGCATGCGTACTGACAGAGTGCCGGTGACATGACGCAGAATCAGCCGGTTGTCTTCCCAGTGTGCATCCAGCGGATCCGAGGTGTCAAAGGGATAGTGGCTGTTGAGTGTGACATCCAGTTGTCCGATGCAGTAGGTCTCGGGATACAGGGTGACCGTAGCATCCGTAAGGCCGGTGATTTCCAGACGGCGCCGGTAAACAGCTGATTCGCAGGTGCGCTCCCGGCATCCCACAAGCCCGCTCTGCATGCCGTCTACAAAAACGCGGCATTCCCTGTGTTCGGCGCGCGGGAAGCGGTAACAGGACATCCCGTCGGTAAGACAGGTTTCGTATCCGATCAGAAGAGGTGCTCCCTGCGGAAAACGCAGACGGCACTCTACGGTGGTGGAGGGAGCATATACCGAGAAGAACCATGCGTTGTCGCTCCGGTGCACGGTCAGGGTGTTAGGCAGAACGGCGGGAGAGGGTTTTTCCATCAGAACTGTCAGACCCAGATGGGAAAGCAGCAGACGCAACAGCTCTCCGCCGTTACAGAAGCGGTCGGCCGGATCGGGCACCGGGTACTTTTCGCCCGGTACCGACTCGGCACCGAGAGGGGCGCGGTACCAGAGCAGATTTCCATGCTGTACCGACAGGGCCATTCCTTCTGCCGTGAGACAGGGCGTGCCGTCGGGCCCGGAGTATTTTTCGCAAAGACCGCCGTCACAGAAGAGCGGACGGATCATCAGCCTGTGCGGCGGCTCGCCGCTGCGGACCGGATCGGCGGGGCAATGGTCCGGCAGGATCAGGAGACCGGTACGCTCTTTTGCGGAGCAGGTAATGCCGAACCGGCGGCGTATCCGGTCGGACGCGCGCCCGAGCGGCCCCAAAAGGCACACCCGGATGCCTGCGTCTGCCGCCGCCAGCAGGGCTTCTTCGTATGGAGCGCCCGCCGGGGGAACCGGTGCGAGCAGAATGCTTTCGCGGAAAATTTCGCGCGGACAGCGGACAAAGTCGTCCGCATCTATGACGCCTCCGAGCGGCAGACCGCTGTTGATGGCCTGCGCCATAAACCAGTCGTGGCAGAAAGCACGGCGCAGCTCCTCTTCGCTTCCGCCGCAGCAGAATTCTTCAAACGGATAGACCCATACCAGGGGCGGAGGAGCATCGGGCGCATGGCGCTCGGCGGTCAGTAAATGTACCAACGGTTCACGCGCGCAACTGTCGGGCAGATCTCCGAACGAGTTGTCTACCGAAAGCAACTGCAGATCGGTGGGAGTTTCGGTTTTTCCGGTATGGTCGGTGCGCGAGAGCGCCATCGGCAGATAAATGTCATGCGGTTGTCCCTCGTAACGGTCATACCAGGGAGAATTCATCCACCACGGATCGTGAATGTAGTACCGGAACTGCCAGCGCTCTGCCGGGTGCCGGGCATTGCGGGACAGATGCCCCATCAGTTCCAGACCGAAATTGCCGTCCAGGGCGGCCCAGGGGGAGTTGGGCGGGGGGAGCATGCCGGGCTGTTCCCGATACAGCTGTGCCAGCGGAACACCGTCGGTCGCATAATCAATTCCGGCGGAGAAATTGGTGCCGCGGGTTTTGATGAACAGATCCGGGCATTCGGCACGGAACAGCTGCCAGAAGGAGAGTACACGCTCCCGGACAGCGGCAAGGCTTTCCGGATGAAACCGCTCGCCGTCAAAAATATCTCCGTGATTGTCCCAGGGGGTAGCGGAAAAACCGACGCCGTTTGACAGCCAGATGTAATCGAATCCCATGTCCCGCAGAAATACGCGGCACTGTTTCCCGAAGAAAACGGGGAACGGGGTTCCTTCCGGGATCCCGTCGGGCCAGGCGGCATAGGGAGTGTCATCGGCATGGAGTACGGAAGAACTGTCAATGAAGCACCGCGCGCCCATAGCCATCCCGCGGCAGATCTCGGGATGACGCTTGTATTTGAAGTCTGAGATGGCAAATTCGGGGCCGATATCAAAGGTCTCCCCGATTTCTACCCGGGTACCGGGATCGGCTGCGGCTTGCAGTGCCCGGCGCAGCGCAGATACAATCTCTTTCAGGATCCCGTAGGTCATGACAGGGGGGTGATCGGTATAGTAGACCGGGCAGGCATGCAGGGAAATACCGCGTGGGTCAAACGCCAGGTGCTCGGGGGGGTTGGCACTTCCAATCATGCAACACCAGGAAAAGGGATCGTCTGCATTGCCGCGGTAATCCAGGATTTCACTGCCGTCAGCAGTCCACAGCATCACCGATACCGACTCTCTGCCGCGCAAAAGAGGCTGCCACTGCCGTGCAAGAGCCGTTGCAGTTTCAAAAACAGAGTCGGCACCGGTATTCCGGAACGGTTTAAGACTGAGTTCCAGGGTAATATGTCTGAACATGAATCCTCCTTCTGCCGGGATCAGACCGGCTCTTGCGGAATGTGCCTTGCCATTGCGTGATTGCTGTAGCGGCGTTCCTGCGATACATCGGCCAGGACGATGATCTGCGGGGGGATTTCCGGAATTTCATCCGGGGTTTTCAGTTCGATTTCCAGTACTGCCGTGTGTTTCCAGAATGGGTAAACATCAATTTCCAGTATCCTGCCGCGGTAGGGCAGGACCGTGCGTTGCTTTTCTATCGGGTTGCATGCCGGGTCCGCCTGCCGAAGCAACGCCGCGTATTCTTCCTCTGCGATGACCCGTTCTTCTTCCGTGCGGCTGATTCCATCTGCAATTCCCTTACAGGTATAAGTGTAAACCACGCTTCCGTCGGGCGAGCGGCGCATGCGCACCCGTCGCGATGGGAATCCCGGGGCAGGGAGCAGGTAGGTTTGTATGATCCGGTCGGTCCGCCCGCCCGACAAAAACATGCTGTCAGGCATACGGATGAGATATTTCCGCTCAATTTCCAGATGTGGCATACGGGCCTCCTCAGAGCATGGGAGTGAAAACCATCAGTGTAGCGGATACCAGACGGGCGACCACGCCCTGCCGGTAATGATCCATGGGCTGGCATTGGAGGAACAGGTTATCAAAATCCGCCCCTACCTGCTCCACCGCAGGTGTACCGTAAAGAATCACTCCGCATTCGAAGTGATGTACCAGGCTGCGGTAATCCAGATTGACCGAACCGACCACCGCGCATTCGCGGTCGCAGAGCAACTGTTTTGCATGAATAAAGCCAGGTGTATATTCCAGAATCCTGACCCCTGCTTGCTGCAGGCGGCGGTAATTGGATCGGGTGAGCAGGAAAATCAGGCGTTTATCCGGGATGTGGGGCGTTACAATACGCACATCCACGCCGCGTTTTGCGGCTGCTTCCAGCGCGCACAGCATCCGGTGATCGGGAATCAGATAGGGGGTTGTAATCCAGAGAGAGTGTTTTGCGCATTCGATCAGGTGCAGATAGACCTGCTCGGCAACTGCGTCCCGATACATGGGTTTCGGACCGTCTGCGTAGGGAAGAATCATTTCCCCTGCTTCCGGATGAGAGGGCTGACGGACCATATAAGGCTCAAACGGTTCAAAATGTTTGGACTGCGTGACATAGCTCTGCAGGAACATGGCGGTCAGGTTGTTGACTGCCGGACCGGTGAGTTCCACCGCAGTATCTTTCCACACGCCGTACGGGTGGGTGACATTGATGTATTCGTCTGCCAGATTGACCCCGCCGACAAATCCCACTTTGCCGTCTATGACCGCAATTTTACGGTGATCGCGGTTGTTGTGCACTGCAGAGAGAACGGGGGCGTATTTATTGAACGGGCACACCTTGATCCCGGCCCGCGTAAGACGGCGGCGGTAGCCGAGCGGAATTTTGGAAGCACACCCCATATCATCGTAGATCAGGCGTACTTCCACCCCGTCGGCAATCCGGTGTTTGAGAATATCCAGAATGCGGTTCCACATGACCCCCGGCTGCAGAATGAAATACTCCAGAAAGATGAACCGCTCCGCATGTTCCAACGCATGGACCAACGCTTCAAAAAAGCGTTCGCCCGATTCCAGAAATACTGCTTTCGTGCCGCAGTCTGCCCGTTCTCCGGAGGTGTGGGCAATATACCGGCACAGCGCGGCGTAATCAGGAGGCAGTTTGTTTTCGTCTGTCCGTTCCCCTCCGTGGTCGAGAAACCTTCTGCTTTCCTGTGCCATGCAGGAGAACAGGTGACGGTGGATACGCGGCTCGCGGTTGCGTGAAAAAATAAAATAAATCAGTACCCCGAACAGCGGCGAAATCAGAATCACCACGGTCCAGGTTGTTTTGGCTTCCGGGATCATGTCACGGTTGAAGACATCCAGCAGAGTCACAACGCTTAATATGCGCACGTGAATCTCCACCCAGACAAAGTAATCGTTCCAGGCTGTCAGAAAACTGACCAGCAGCAATACCTGAAAAATCACCGCCAGCGCGACCAGCACGGTACGGTTGAACAGCCGTTTGAGCAAATGCATGTTGACTTCCTCTTTTTTCTTGTTATCTGTATTATACCACAGCCTGCGCTTTTTTTCGAGACTATTTTCAATATCGGGAAAAGAAGCCATAAAAAACAAAGCCGTCCGCCGCATGTATGCGGCGGACGGTGATCAATCCGTGCTTTTTTCAAAGCGGTCGTCTGCGAGACCCCGGTATGTCTGCAGTAATTCTTCAGCACCTTTTGCCCGCCCTGTGCGGCGCAGGCGGTCGGCATAAGAATAAAGATTCCCGCGGGCATGAAGCGGGCCTCCTTCGCGCAGAACCGTCCACATGGGATCGGCATCCGAGTCGCTCTTTGTCATCATGTCGTATTCCCAACTCTGCAGTTGACGCGCGAGCCGGTCTGCTATCTCCGGATGCAGGTCAATCAGGTTGCAGGTTTCGTGCGGATCGTGGCGGATATCGTAAAGCATTTCGCCGGAGAAGAGATGGTAACCGCCATGTGCAGTCCGGATGTACAGGTAATCTCCTTGAAGAATGGAACGCTGGCAGACATGCGCGCATTGGTTGAGGACCACATAGGGCTTTCCGCAGTCAGCACCTTTTCTCAGCGTTTCGGCATAACTGCTGCCGTCCCAGTTGGGTGCATGCGGGATCCCGAGAAGATCCGCGACTGTCGGAGCGAGATCAATATTTTCATGCAGTCCCATATCCGCTGCCCCGCTTTGCATACCGGGCCAGCGGATGATCATGGGGATACGGCAACACGGATAATCTGCTGTGCCGTGCTCGGCATAAAGCCCGAGTTCCCCCAGGTTCTCTCCATGGTCAGATGTGATGATAATCGCGGTATCCTCATATACTCCCTGCTTTTTCAGGACGGAAATCAGTTGTGAAACATTGTCATCCGCATATCGCACAGCACAGTCATAATTGTCAATAAATGTTTTCATATCTGACAGAGTGTTTATCCGTCCGGGATGGCGTGGATAGGCCGGATTTTCCTTGTCATTCCACATATTGATTTCCTGTGCGCTGTGCGGGCCGACATGTTGCAGGTGATTCTGAAATATTTCTTCGCTGATCCAGTCGTCCGGCAACGGGCAGTCGGCATACGGATTTCCGAATGCAGCAGGAGCGCGGTAGGGAGTATGAGGATCCCAGAGATGAAAGTGCAGAAACCAGTTGTCCTCTGCAGCGTGGTTTTGCAGCCAGTTATATGCAAGCGGAGTTACTTCTTCTGCCGATTCCATACCGCATTTGCCTACATTATACATTTCATGAAATCCTGCATAAAACCAGAATGCAGAATGCCGCTCAGCAAAACTGCTTACTGATACGGTATGCATTCCCGCACGGCGAAAGATGTGGAACAGATTGTTCTGCGCCCATGTATCCTGAAACCCCCGGTATATCCCTTCAAGTCTCATATCTGCAGCGGTCCCTCCATGTCCTACTACGCCGGTGTGAATACCATACATGCCGGTTGCGAGAGCCGCTCGGGAGGGAAGACAGGGGGCGTTGCAGGTATAATAATTATCAAAGCGGATTCCTTCGGCGGCAATACGGTCCATACAGGGAGTGGTGTCCCTGCCATATCCGTAGCATCCCATATGATCCGGGCGCAATGTATCAATATCAATCATCAGAATCCTCATATTGCAGCACCCTTTCTTCGTAACGGGATTTCTGATTTTCATTTTAACACGGAGAGAAATTTTTGTCAAGAGAGTCTCTCTTGAAATGCGAAGACCGAAGCATGGCAGCAGTGCCTCGGTCCCCGGAAAGTATCCGCCATCGGGAATGGAGCGCCGGCCCGTTCTGTTGCAGTGAGTTGCGGCGCACCCGAGCAGATGTTTCATATGCTGCCTTTTTTCATTTTGCTCGAAGAGTTTGTCTGAAGCAGGTCCGCCCTTCCGTGAGCACCGATGTTCCCGGTCGGTTATCGGGATCAGGGCGTGCACATACAGAAGATCAGAGAGGCGCTGTCGGTCATGCAGAGGTCAGCACAACCGTAAGAAGTGAAATGAAACAGATATGATTTTAATCCCGGAAATTGTTCCTCTGTCGGCCCACGATCAGAGCGGAAAGATGTCTGTTGCAAAGCCTTCTCTGTGCGCAGATTCCGTACATGCAATGTACTGGAACAGGACTGCGGAACTTTCATGATGTTCCGGAAAGGTTTTCGCCGCCGTCATAGGAATCCCGGCAGTTTATGGTGCTTGCAGTTTCTGCTTCCGGAAGAGACATTCTGCCTCTCCGGTTTCTGTCACGGCTGCGCAAAATAAAATCTTTATGCAGGAGGGGCGGTCCGACAATTCTGACCGGCATGAAAGCTCACGGAGAAAGCGCCTCTTTTTTATTATTTTTTGAACTTACTATTGACAAAATATGCAGAAATCACTATAATAAAGATTGTATGACTGAAAAATTGCAGTTTAGAAGCTTTTCTTCCTGCAAAATCTGAGAGGTGTTACCCAATGCAATATACCGAAAGTACAGCGCCGCGCCGCGCCGAACTGTATCAGCAACTTACCGAAACCTACAAGGCTTACATCGCACGCGGGCTGTCTCTGGATCTTTCCCGCGGCAAGCCGGGCGCAGATCAGCTCGATCTGAGCATGCCCATGCTTTGTGATAACGGATCGTACCGCAGTCCCGGCGGGATTGACTGCCGCAATTACGGCCAGCTCTTCGGTCTGCCTGAAATGCGTGCCTTCTGGTCGGATGTGACCGGTATTCCCGCTGATCGCATTGTTGTGGGCGGCAACTCCAGCCTCAACCTCATGTATGATACCATCTCGCGTGCCATGCTGTTCGGACTTGCGCATTCGCCCCGCCCCTGGGCCTATGAGGAAAAGCGGAAGTTTCTGTGCCCGTCTCCCGGGTACGACCGCCATTTTGCCATTACGGAGGCACTTGGCTTTGAGTTGATTACGGTTCCCATGACCGATGAAGGTCCCGATATGGATCTGGT
>CASFDI010000091.1 GCA_949293405.1 uncultured bacterium
ACAGCCGGTCGCTCGGACAGAATCAGGCCTGGGTCTTGTTTTCGTCGGACTCCTCGTCGGTATCTTCTTCCTCTTTGGGTGCTTTGCGCATCATCAGGTTCACCAGGATTCCCAGAATCAGGGCGCACGCGGTGGTCCGGATGGTGACCGCACCGAAGGTCAGGGTCAGACCGCCGACACCTGCAATCAGGATCACCGAAACCACAAACAGATTGCGGTTGAGCCCAAGATCAATGCCATTGAGCATTTTCAGACCGGATACGGCGATGAAGCCGTACAGCGCCATGCAGACGCCGCCCATTACGCAGGAAGGAATAGACTCAACGAACGCCACAAAGGGAGAAAAGAACGCCAGTACCACCGCGCCGCAGGCAGCCGCAATGATGCTGTATACCGAAGCGTTACGGGTGATGGCAACGCAGGCGATCGACTCACCGTAGGTGGTGTTGGGGCATCCGCCGAAGAACGCGCCGGCCATCGAACCGATTCCGTCACCCAGCAGTGTGCGGGTCAGACCGGGATCCTCAAGCAGGTCTTTTCCGATAATGGAGGACAGATTCTTATGGTCGGCGATGTGTTCGGTGAAGACCACGAACGCCACCGGCACATACGCTGCAAAAATGGTGGCAAAATACGATGCGCTGAAACCGTCAAAACCGCCCATCGCCTCCACAAAGGTGAAATCGGGCAGATCAAAGAAACTGGTAAAGGTAACCGGATCAAAGCAGTTCTTCAGGGCGCTGTAATCGATTACCTTCAGCGCGTCCACATCTGCTGCGTATCCAATGATGCTGAACACCGAGGCCAGCATATATCCTGCCAGGATTCCCAGCACGAAAGGAATCAGTTTGGTCATGCGTTTGCCATATGTGGAGCAGGCGATGGTAACACCCAATGCCACCAGACCGCACAGCACTGCGATCAGAGGAGAAGCGACAGAAACATTATTCACCTTCAGCCCGCCGCTGGTCAGATCCCCCACAGCACTGCCCGCAAGGGAAAGTCCGATGATCGCGACCGTAGGCCCGATCACCACCGGGGGCATCAGACGGGAAATCCAGTGCACACCTGCGAATTTCACAACGATGGCGATGATGACATACACCAGTCCGGCCAGGATAGCGCCGATGATCAATCCGAGATATCCCACGCTGATGGTTGCCGCGCCGGCAAATGCCGCCACCATCGAATCCAGGAATGCGAACGAGGAGCCGAGGAACACCGGGCTCTTCGCACGGGTGAAGAGAATGTATACCAATGTGCCCACACCGGCGCCCAGCAGGGCTGCTGCGGGAGACATCCCATTTCCCACAATCATCGGAACCACAATCGTAGCCGCCATAATGGCCAGCAACTGCTGCAGGGCGAAAGCGGCCAGCTGACCGGCGCGCGGACGCTCCTTGATACCGTATACGAGTTTCATGTCGTATCCTCCGTTTATCTATCATTATTTTTCGGTTCCGGAATGAGAGAATGCCCGGGCCTGCGGAACATCTGCCGCAAGATCCCATAAAAAAGCCTGTCCCGAAAGACAGGTCCGCACAAAAATCACTTCAATCCCTGCGCATTCTTCGGTATTATACTATATCCGATACGGTTTGTCAACAGCGGAATGCAACTTTTTTCGTGCTTTTTCGTCCGTGTGCAGCACGCCGAATCCCGCAGGGACCGTCGTACCGGAGCGGGAATTTACCGAAAATTCACATTTAGAGCCCGGTTTATCCCGCTGCAATCCCCTTCCCCCTCTTGCAAAACGGTGCGCAATCGGCTATAATAGTAGCATCATTATTTTTGAAAGGAATTCGGTTCATGAATTTTCTCCTGGAAGAAGCAAGTGGAAGCACCGGAGGCGGCCTTGGCAGTTGGTTTTCCATTATACTGATCGTGCTGATGCTGGTGGTGTTCTATTTCCTGCTGATCCGCCCGCAGAAGAAGCAACAGCGTTCCGAGAATGCCATGCGCGACGCCCTGCAGGTGGGCGATGAGGTGACCACGATCGGCGGAGTGATCGGGAAGATTGTCTCGATCAAGGACGAGACCCTGGTACTGGAGACCAGCAAGGACGGCACGCGGATCCGTTTTCTGCGTGCGGCAATCAAATGTGTGGATGTCAAGGCGGAAGATACCCTGCCGAAAGAAACGACTCCCGCAGAGCAGCCGAAAGACCAGAAAGATTCGAAAGATCAGAAAGATTCAAAAGATCAGAAGAATCAGAAATAACCGTGTCCTGCCGGCAGCAGGCAGAATTGTGCGTCCTTTGAGGCGCATAAAAAAGAAGCCTCCGGAATACAATGAAGCAATTCTGTATTCCGGAGGTCTTTTCTATGAATGATCGGAAAAAGAATCTTTCTGTGGCGCTCTGTGTACTCCGGGGCATCCTGTTTACAGTGATCACAACCCCTCTGATGCTGCTTCTTGCCGCTGCAATCACCTATCAGACTGACGATCCGCTCTCCTGGGCCATGCCTGCGGCAGTCGTTGTCCTTCTGATTTCGGCATTTCTGTGCGGATTTGTCGCCGCACGCGGGCGGCGTCAGGGCGGATTGGGAGCAGGCATGCTGGCTGGCGTGTTTGTAACGGTGGTGCTGTTTGCCCTCTCGCTGGTTTTCCGTTCCGAATCGGGATTTTACCGGTATCCGGTATATCTTTCCTATCTGTTACTCTGCGCCGTCGGAGGGCTGTGCGGCAGCCTGCGTCCCCGGCGTCGTCGGCATCACTGATGCACCGAGGCTCCACAGTTTGGGCGCAAGATCGGTATATCCCCGGTACAGGAACCCGCAATCCGAAAGCACTGTTTCTCCCGGCGCTGACAGGGCCGCGATCAGGAGCGCCGCTCCTGCCCGCAGGTCCGGAACCGTGATGGGTGCCGGCCTCAGATTGCCGCCCCAGATCAGCACTTCCCCGTCTCCGACATACAGTTGCGCCCCCATGCGCCGCAATTCTTCCGTATAGCGGAACCGGGTGGGAAACACGGTTTCCGTAATGCGTCCCAGACCGTAACCGGTAGCCATCAGGGCACAGAGCTGCGGATGCAGATCGGTAGGAAAGCCCGGATACGGTGCCGTCCGGACCGCAACATTCTGCAGCGGGCCGCTACTGCGGCACCGCACACAGTCCCCGCTGACCGATACAACGCCTCCCATACGGACCAGTGTCTGCAGCACGGCTGTCAGTTCTGCAACAGAGACGCCACGCACACTGACCTCACCCCGGGTGGCAAGGCCGGCCATCAGGTAGGTGCCCGCTTCGATCATGTCCCCGATGATCCGGTGCCGGCAGCCGTGCAGGGGACGGCCCCCCACCACACGGATCTCATCGGTTCCCGCCCCTTCGATCTGCGCTCCGCAGGCATTCAGGTAGCGCGCCAGGTCAACGACATGCGGCTCCATGGCCGCCCCGCGGATCCGGGTTTCTCCCGCGGCGCACACTGCCGCCAGCAGGGTGTTGACCGTCGCCCCCACTGAGCAGGTCGGAAAACAGACCTCTGCCCCGTGCATGCCACTCGCTTTCCCCACAAGGCAGTTGCCCTCAGTCGAAAACTGCGCCCCCAGCGCGGACAGCGCCCGGCAATGCAGATCGATCGGCCGGGTCCCGAAATTGCATCCTCCCGGCCGGGGCAGCTCGCACATGCCGAAGCGTCCGAGACACCCCCCCAGAAGATAAGTAGAAGCGCGCATCAGTCCGACTGCTTCCGGAGCAGGCATACGGTATTGCGCGCCCTCTGTGCATATGGCAATACCCGCGCCCCTCCGTTCTGTCCGGCACCCCATTTCGGCCAGAATCTGCAGGGCAAGCCTCACATCCGCAATGTCAGGCAGGTTTTCCAGCAGTGTTTCCCCGTCCGTAAGCAAGGTGGCAAACAGAATGGGCAGCGCGGCATTTTTGGAGCCCGATACCGTGACGATCCCGCGAAGCGGTTTCCCGCCGTATATCGAAAGCTGCTCCATGCTGACACCCTGTTGCAGGGCGCAGCCCTGCTACCTTTCCGTTGTACTCGATAGCAGTATATGAATCCTTGACGAAAGATGTCCCGCCCGGTAGAGGGCAAACAGCGCGCCGGCATGACAGTAGGAGTCGTCCAGCCCTTTCAGTCTGCGGTGCAGACCGGAAAGCCGGTTTGCAGCGCGCACCGCTCCCCCTCTGCCGTATGTTTCTCCGTTTCCCGAAAGATAGGAGAGCAGACGCAGGGCGCCGCACCGGCGCAGTGCCGGATGATCGCAGGACAGGCACAGCAGGGCGCCGAGGAAAGTAGCCTCATCGTCGCGCATCACTCCGGCAGTATGCATCAGCTCATGCGCTGCGGCGCACGGCATCATGGGATCCCCGTCCGCCACAACCCCCGCTTCCCCGGTCAGAAAGGAGTACACACCGCGCACGCCCGCCTGTGCCCAGAGAGGAGAGAGGCGTTTGAGTCTGCCGGGAGGAAGAGGAATGCCCAGTGAGGCAGCAGCAGCCCGGAGCTGCCGCTCCGTCTCCTGAAAGGAAGGCAGAGGAGTGGTGTCCTCCAGGAATCCGTCCAGATATGCCGCGGCAGCGCGCACTTCCTCAGGCTGTGCCCCTCTGCCGGGTGAAAGAGGGGGCGTATGCGCTCCCGCCCCCACCGTCAGAACATACAGCCACAGCAGCAGCATGCCCGCCACTGCGGGAATACGGAATCCGTGCCTGCGCACCAGTACCAGTAACGCCCCGGTCAAGACCGGAATCAGCAGCAGTCCGGTCTCCAGAAGCGGCAGAGGAAGAAATCCGCTCAAACGCGCACAACATACCCGTACCGCCGCGCCCGGACAGTCATTGACCGCCGCCGCAAACCGCGGGCAGGTCCCGCACAGATACAGAGCAAGCAGGGCGCCCAGATAGCCGGAAAGAATGAAAATGGTACTGTTTTTCGGTTTCATGACGCCCTCCGTTCTTTTTTTCGTATCAACAGTATAACCCGTACCGGCACGCGTTTGCATGCAAATTCAGGTTTCCGGATTTTTCATGGCGTACCGTCCGACTCCGCATAAAAATCAAAACGGAAAATATGTTTTGTTTAACCGGCATCCGGCATTTCAGGAGTGCCTGAGCAGAGCATCAGACGGCAAGCGGTGGTGCGTTGCCAAACAGATCATCTGAAATAAAAAACTGAGAGACCGGACATTGGTCTGCCGGTTCGTGTAAGACGGGGTTGCCCTCCTCCCCATGCGAAAAAAGGCAGCCCGGAACCCTATAGACGGGTTCCGGGCTGCCTGCAGATCATACACCGGAAGAAGACCCCTGCGCATCACCGTATCGGCAGATCTGCACCGGCAGGCATTATCAGAATTGATCCCCGCCCGCATCGGAAACCTGAGGCTTGTCAGGTTTCATGAATTTTTTCGGAGGATAAAGCAGTGCAAATACCGCCAGAAGCAGCACCTGCGTCACCACAATTCCGCCTTCGGGACCGAATGCGCCTCCGTTCGTCAGCTGGCGCGGAGCGGGCAGTTCCACGGTAAACAGCGAATCCGTCAGGAAAACGCCGCTGGTCGGGCATCCGAATACGCACCCCTGCACGAAATTCCAGGATGCATGCAGCCCGCAGCACAGCCAGATATTCCCGCACCGCATGCTCAGCAGTGCCGCAAATACACCGAACAGAGTCAGATTGACAAGGCCGATCACATTCACGCCCGCATTTCCCCAATGCATCAGGGCGAACAGCAGAGAACTGAGTCCCGCGGCCCCGGCAAGCGGCAGAACCCGCAGAGATCCGGTAAACAGGAATCCGCGCACCAGCACCTCCTCGGCCGTTCCCTGCACCAGGAACGCAAAAAAGAACAGCACAAACCCGGCGCTGATTCCGTTGAAGCCGGTCACCCTGACCGCACCGGTGGCGGCACAGATTCCGATCACGATGCCCATCAGAAGAGCCCCGGCCGCAATTCCGGCGATAAACCACGGGATCGCGCGGCGGCGGGTCATTCCGACGGAAACCGGACTTCTCCGGTCAATCAGCCGCACGCACAGCACGGTAAAGAGGATGAGCAGTCCGTTGGAGAACAGTTGTGTCAGCAGCCCCGCGCGCTGCATCATTGCATCATTGAGCGTCTCCATGAGAAGTTCGGTCGCTCCGGCTTCCCCGGCAAACATCCGATTGAACAGAGGCATCAGGTCCTGCCAGCTGTCAATCAGCACCACGGTGGAGACAACCGTGCTGGCCGCCAGTGAATACAGCAGATAGATTGCCAGAAATTCTATCAGAAGGCGCCACAGACTGCCCCCTGAGCCCCTTTGATTGTTCTCCGCAAGCGGAGAATTCCGAAACGAGTACATGATATAACCCTTTCCCTTTCAAGTTCCCTTCATCAATCCGGATCCTGCTCTCCGGCAGCACGCCTTCTGTATATCAGCAGGACCGGAAGACAACAGACCATATATCCCAGGCAATCAAGCGCAACATCCCACAGCGACCCGTTTCTCCCCGGAACGAACAACTGGATACATTCATCCGCCGCCGCCACCGCGACTCCCAGCAAAACCCCCGGCAAAAACCGTTGCAAACGGCCGAACAGCATCCCGGAAAAGAATCCGAGCACGGCATATTCAGTGAAATGCGCGATCTTACGCACATACCGGATGAAAAAATCAAACACCGGCACCAGAATTTCCGAGAAGAAACCTCCCCACGCCGCGACCGGTTCGCGCAGCCGGGAGAGCCAGAGAACAACCCGGTTGCTCTCGCCTGCGGAAAGATCGCCCGGTTTGATCGATTGGGCGAAGATCAGCAGAATGATCACTCCCACTGCTGCAAACAGCCATCCGTTCCGCTTCATGCCGCCTCCCGCGAATATATTTTCTTCATTTTAGCGTATGGCGGGCGGGCCTGTCAATCGGAATCGGTCGAAATGCGAAAGCGACCTGCAAAACGGTGAGCAATCTCGCGCGCCAGCGCGGCATGTTCCTCTGACACCGGGCAGTCAAATTCCGCAAATCGGCTCCCACGCAGATCCGCTCCGCTCAGAGCAGACAGCCACAGCACTGCCAGAAGATACCGCCCCACGCCCGCGTCGGCATGGAAAGTGTCCCGGTGCATCTTCGGAATACCGGCCTCGAGAGCGGCATACAGTGCCTCTCCCGAACGCAGAATGCCCACAGCGCCGATATCGGCCGCGGCACGGTCATAAGCGGCGCAGATATCGCGCAGCATGTCTGCGGTATGCGCATATCCAAGCTCCACCGTCAGCCGGTGAGAGCCTTCTTCGTAAGGCCAGGTCTGATGAATGACCTGCGCGGCCCCCGGGCACATCCGCCGCACATGTTCGGACAGTACCGACAGATAGGGCTGATATGTTTCGTAACGCGGTGCCTCCTGGCTCAGCTGCTGGAAGGTGATATAGTCCCAGCGCTCCGACAGAAGCGCCTCATCCAGCGAAACCGAAAAGCCGGTTGCCTGACCGTTGAACTCCAGGGCATAGGCGCGTTCCCCTGAGAGCATATTGCGGTAATGGCGCCACAGGGGACACCCCCCGATCATGAGATTGACCGATTTGACCGGAATGCCGGCCTGAACCCCGACCCGGTGCAGATATCTCTGTGCGTCCTGGGAAAAACTGTTCCCGATACTCAATACCTTCAGCATAACCCTTCTCCTCTCGGTTCATTCACTTTGTATTTTTACAATCCGATACAGCCGGGCAACTCCCCGGGGGTCTGCACCACCGCGACGGCGCCCGCCCCCAGCAACTCCTCCCGGGTCCCGAATCCGTACAGCACTCCGATTGCAGGGATCCCGCAGGCTGCGGCCCCCTCCACATCATGAAACCGGTCGCCCACCATCACCGGACGGGCGCCTGCAGGAAGACCGCCGTCTGCCAGTGCATGTGCTACTACTTCGGCTTTCCGGTCCCGGCCGCGCGGCAGCAACGCTCCCGAGATAAAATCAAAATACGGGAGCAACCCGAAATGCTCCAGAATCTGCCGGGCAAAGACCTCCGGCTTGGAGGTGGCCAGCAGAATGCGTATCCCTGCCTGCTGCAGGCACTGCAGAAGTTCCGGCACGCCGGAATACACCCGGTTGTCAAAAATACCGTCCCGCGTGTAATAAGTACGGTAATGTGTCACCGCCAGACGGGCATCCTCTTCGGAAAAGCCGTAAAAATCACGGAACGAATCCACAAGCGGCGGACCGATAAACCGTTTGAGCGTGCTGCGGTCCCGGACCTCAATGCCGAACTGCCCCAGCGCGTAAGCCACCGATTTTGTAATACCTTCATACGGATCGGTCAGCGTACCGTCCAGATCAAACAACACTGCATCATACCGTCTTTCCATAGTGCCTCCCTGCCTCATACGGCAATTTATTGTAACATGAACCGGACCGGGTGTCAAGGGTTGCGCTTGCCTTTTGCCCCGCACTGTGTTATAATGAAATCAAATTCAGACGGAAAAAGGAGATTCGCCATGCTACAGTCCCTGCTTGCAGAACGGAACCTGCCCCCGCTTCTCACCATGAAAGACGGAAATCCGGTCAGAACCCCTGCCGATTTTGAAAAACGGCAGGCGGAGATCCGCACCATACTGTCAGAGCAGATATACGGGTTCCTCCCGCCCCCGCCCATTTCAACTGCGGTGGAAGTATGTGAGGAAATGCCTGGATTTGCCGCCGGCAGCGCCTCGTTTACACGCTACCGGATGACCCTGACGCTCCCGGGTGGCCGCACCGCCTCCTTTCCGTTCGTGGCGGTCATTCCCCGCCTCCCCCGCCGGGTGCCGGCGCTGGTGCTGATCAACTTCCGCCCCGATGTCCCCGACCGATACCTGCCCAGCGAAGAACTGTCGGACCTTGGATATGCGGTCTTTTCGTTCTGTTATAAGGATGTCACTTCGGATAACAACGATTTCACAGACGGACTGGCGGGCGCCCTCTACCCGGACGGCACGCGCGGGCAGACCGATGCTGGAAAAATCATGATCTGGGCTTACGCCGCCATGCAGGTACGCGCATATGCGGCGCAGATTCCGGGTGTGGATGCAGAGCGCATCGGTGTATGCGGACATTCCCGCCTGGGCAAGACCGCCCTGGTGGCAGCCGGATATGATCCCGCGTTTGCCTTCGCCATCTCCAACGATTCGGGCTGTTCGGGCGCCGCCCTCACCCGCAAGAAAGAGGGTGAGCGGGTAGCCGACATCACCCGCGTCTTTCCCTTCTGGTTCAACCGGGTTTATCCCTCCTACAGCGAACGGGAAGAGGAAATGCCCTTCGAACAGCACTGGCTGCTTGCCCTGACTGCTCCCCGCCCGCTTCTGATCGGCAGTGCCGAAGAAGATACCTGGGCGGATCCGGCTTCCGAATTTCTGGCAGCGCTTGCCGCTTCCCCCGCCTGGGAACTGTATGGCAGGCAGGGACTGGTGACCCCCGACCGGCTGCCGGCGGCGCCCGTCTCGCTTGACGACGGATGGATTCACTATCACCTGCGGCACGGCAAGCACTACCTGTCACGCCGTGACTACCTTGCCTATATTCCCTTTCTGGATGCGGTATTCCGCCGCTGAAGACACGGGAATCATCCCACAGGAAACTTTTGACATCCGGTTTCTCCGGACTGTTGCCCGTCCCGTGGATTGCCCGTCCTGTGGATCACCTGACCTCGGAATTGTCCGTTTCCGGCGCTTCTGTTTTTCATCAGCTGCCGCCGGACACATGCCCTGTCCTCCTCCCTTTGTGTGGTACACGGATGCCGCAGAAGGTAAAACAGCGCCGCCCGAACGGGCGACGCTGTTTTTTACCGGTCGGACTTTGTGCGGTCCGCCCGCAGGGCAATGCCGAGTTTACGGCGGTGCCTGCGTGAGAACAGCAGGCGCACCGGACGGCAGATCAGAAAAACGGGGTACAGAAACGGCGCACGGCGCAAGGAGGGATGCAGATCGCGCGCAACCCGGAAGGGCTGAAACACCGCTCCGAAAATAAACCGGATTCTGCCCTTTTCGGCAGTACGGTTCTCCGCCAGATGCGAGAAGGTTCCGTAAGCGGCCCCCTCAACCAGATAGCCGAACCAGGTCTCCAGCGCATCGTCCCATGGCTGTCCGCGGTAGAGTGCACCGCACAGCCGGCGCATATCGGCATAAAGGCGGCCAAGCTCCAGTAAGGCAAGCCCTTTTTCAAAATAGGCGCGATCACCGCCTGATTCCAGCCGCCGCTCCAGCAACTCCAGATCGCACAGGGCCTTCAGTCCGCAACCGCCCGCCTGCAGATGCTTGTGCGTATGCAGCAGCATGTACAGGTATTGGTCCTCCTCCCGCCAGCAGACCACCCCGTCCGCATCCGTCCCGCGCGGTACCGACAGGAAATAGTCGCGCGCTGACCGCATCTGCTGCTCAACCGGCGCGGGGTGCAATTCAAAGCACACCGCCCCCTGATGATAGACAGCATGAGCATCCATGTCGTGTGAAAGTTCGAATCCGGCCGTACCGGTCAGGTAAGCGGCAACACGCTCTTCCCCTCCCTCGGGCAGCCAGAAGTCAAAATCGCAGGAGAACCGCACCTCCGGCTCAGGATAGAGCGGCCGCATCCAATATCCCTTCAGGGGCATGACCGGGATCTCTTCCTCCCGGCAGAAGTCCAGCAGCTGTTCAATCTGGTAGAGCTGTGCGGTATACTGCGCGGTCCAGAGCATCTGCCGGTGCAGAATACGATCCCGCATGGCGGCAGGTATGGCAGGATTTTCGCACAGCTCACCCGCCATCGGAAAAAGCGAATGTGCCGACAGGATCCGGTAAATCGCCGTAAAATCCGGCTCGTCAGGCAGCGCGGGGACCGGACACAGTCCCGCCGCCGCGCCTGCCAGCGCGGCCACATACCGGGCATTCTGATCAATCGGCATGGCGTCAGGCAAAGAACGGCGTTACTACTTCCAGCAGCAACAGCACGATCTGCAAAATCAGGAAAATCAGGAAGCCGGGAGTCAGCAATGCGCCGCGCACCTCGTTCCGATCCAGAAGAGACGGATGCCATCCCACAAGAAACCGGCGCCGATAAACAATCAGGAGAATAATACCCAGCAGTGCCCCGCCGTAGGTCAGCAGAGTCATCAGGAGCATGCCGCACATCGGCAGGAGGTTCTCTTCAAGGAACTGCAGCATCAGCTGATCATCTCCCGATGAGAGCGCCTGTTCATATGCGTCCATATCCAGGGCATTCTGAAGCAGAAGCGGCAGAACGCCTCCGAACAGGTTCACCAGGAAATGCAGAAGCATGGTGTAAAGGATATTGCCGTACCGCAGGTAGACCCCTGCCAGCAGGCATCCCAACATGAAGGTGTAAAAGAACTGGAACAGATTGCCGTGAAAAAGACCGAACGCAAGTCCGGAAAGGAGAATCACCGCAACATCGCCCAGTGGCCGGAGTCTGTCCACCAGAAACTTACGGAATACCAATTCCTCCATCACGGGCGCGACCACCAGCGTCATCAGAATGGTGGGCAGAAGCGCAGATTCGCCCAGCACCTGATCGAGCGGATTATCACTGCCGCCACCCAGAAGTTCGAAAACCCCCATCAGCCCGTTGCCCACCAGTGCACCCACCGTCATCAGTGCCTGTGCGACAAAGAACAGCACCAGAAAAACGCCGGCAGACATCGTAGTGCGTTCCGGCAGCTGTGCCGCGGGCACAAGAAGCAGCATCGCGCACAGAACCGGGAAGGCAATGATATACATGGCGGCAAAGTTCAGCACCCAGATATAGTACGAAGACTGCGCAAAGGCAGGCGCCAGCAACTCAACGGCAATACTCAGGATCACATACGCCACCTGCATCACCAAGGTGTAAACAACAAGCGCCAGAAAGAACCTGTTGACCCGTTTTTTTGCTGTCTCGGCAAGCAAAAGTCCTGACCCCGTATTCGGCATCCATGTGCCGGATCCCGGCATATCCGATCCCTGCATATTCATTCCTTTCCGCCGGACAGAGGACTGTCCAGCATCCCACAGAGTTCCCTGTATACGGTGAGCGCGGCAGCGCACCGGACCCGGGCACGGTCACCCGGGAAATGGCGGGTCAGGCACATCTGCCGCTCCCCGCAGAGGAAGCCGAAACACACCGTCCCGGCAGGCAGACCGTCACCGCCGTCAGGACCCGCATACCCGGTTATCCCGGCGGCAACCTGCGCGCCCGTCAGAGCACGCGCTCCAAGCGCCATCGCCAGAGCAACCTCCTGAGAAACCACCCCCGCAGAAGCGATCAACTCTGCAGGTACTCCCAACAACTGCGTCTTGAGCCGCTCACTATAGCAGACAGCCCCTCCCTCAAAAACCGCCGAAGCACCCGGAACACTCACAAGTCCCGCGGCACAGAGCCCGCCGGTACACGACTCGGCGAAGGATACATGCAGGCCCCGGTCAAGCAGCCGCTTCACCAACTCCCGGGCCTCAGGAGAAGGCTGCCCGATCAATGCCGGTTGCTCCACTCGCCGTCATCCTCCCCTCCGATGGATGGACCGGGCGCTGTGGTTTCCGGTACAGTTGTTTCGGGTACTGTCGTTTCAGGCGCCGTCGTTTCAGGCGCCGTCGTTTCGGGTACGGTCGTTTCAGGTGCCGTCGTTTCGGGTATGGTAGTCCCGGGATCTGTCGTCTCAGGCAGCGTCGTCCCGGGAACGGTTGCATCGGGCGCCGTGGTGACATCCGTATCTGTCGGCTGGGTAACTCCGGGTGTGGTGACTGCGGGCGGTGTGGTTGCGGGTTCCGTGTCTGTAGGAGTGGTCCCGGAAGTGCTCTCGTCTCCGCCGTTGCCGGCGCAGGCAACCAACATGCAGACCAGCACTGCTGCCAATATGACAATCGCAATAAATGCCAATAATTGTTTACTCATGCCGTCGCTCCGTATTATGAATGTTCTGTCTTTTGAAATCTTCCTCCCGGGGGTATTCTCCGGAAACCTGCATAAATCGATCCGAACGCAATATACCCCGGATTACGAACAGGATCCGGTTTTAATGCCGGTTGCTCCATTCACCGTCTTCGGTCCCGTCTCCGATCTGCGGTCCGTCACCCGAAGGCTGCGTGGTCTGGGCGGGTGGGGTGCTCTGAGCGGGGTCCGTAGTCTGATCGGGTACGGTGGTGGTATCGGAATCACCGCCGCATGCCGCAACTGTCAGCAGGACTGCCAGCAGCAGAACCACCAGCAAAATTGACAATACTCGTTTACGCATTTGTTCCTCCCGGCCGCATTGGGGCGGCCTTGTCTGTTTACTGCTTCCCGTCACAGGATCAGATCCGTATATCTTCCCGGCACAACACAGACCGGGTCCGGATCATACCGTCATTATACCATGGATGCGCCTGCGGGTCAATCCTTATTTTCCTTCAATACGGAACTCGGTTCCGTTCGGTGTGTCGGTCAGGATGACGCCCTCCGCGGCCAGTTCTGCGCGGATTTTGTCCGCCAGGGCGTAATCGCGCGCGCGCTTTGCCGCAGCGCGTGCTTCAATGGCCTCCCTGATATGTGCCACAAACGGATCGTCTGTCTGTTTCTGCTGCTTTTCATGTTCGGGCAACGGAGCAGTCAGATTCAGCGCCAGCACGCGGTCAAAGTCGTCCAGCAACGCCCGTTTCGCAGCGTCGCTGACCGGCGCTTTCAGCACATCGTAAACCGCCGTCACCGCAAGCGAGGTGTTGAGATCGTTATCCAGCGCATCGGTAAACCGGCGCTTCAGTTCTCCGATCTGTTCCCGGTCGGTGTCAGTTATTTCGCCGTCGCGCGCCAGAGCCGAAATACGGGTACGCAGCTTTGTATAGGCAGTCGCCGCATTATCCAGATTTTCGTAAGTGAATACCAGTGATTTGCGGTAGTGGCTCTGCAGGCAGAAGAACCGGTAGGCCAGCGGGTCATATCCCTTCGACTCCAGCAGCGAAACCGTCAGGAATTCCCCTTTGGACTTTGACATCTTGCCGCTTCCGGTATTCAGGTGCAGGACATGGAACCACCAGTTGCACCATTTATGCCCGAGATAAGCCTCACTCTGGGCAATCTCGTTGGTATGGTGCGGGAAGGCATTGTCGATGCCCCCACAGTGGATGTCCAGCCTCTCGCCCAGATGTTTCATGGAAATGCAGGAGCACTCAATGTGCCATCCCGGATATCCCACCCCCCAGGGGCTGTCCCATTTCAGTTCCTGGTCCTCAAATTTGGACTTTGTGAACCAGAGCACGAAATCTGCCTTGTTGCGCTTATTGGTGTCCTCTTCGACCCCTTCGCGCACCCCGACCGCCAGATCTTCTTCACGGAATCCGTGGAAGCAGTAATAGTGCGTCAGCCGCGAAGTGTCAAAATACACATTTCCGCCTGCAAGATAAGCATAGCCTTTATCTATCAGCACTCCGATCACCCGGATGAATTCATCAATACAGGAGGTCGCCGGCTCCACTACATCGGGGATCCGGATATTCAGTTTGCGGCAGTCTTCAAAGAAAGCGTCCGTATAGAAGCGGGCGATTTCCATCACGGTTTTGTGCTCGCGCCGGGCGCCTTTTAGCATCTTGTCGTCCCCGGTGTCCGCGTCGCTGCTCAGGTGTCCCACATCGGTGATATTCATTACCCGCCGCACTGCATACCCGCTGTAGCGCAGATACCGGTCCAGCACATCTTCCATGATGTAGGTGCGCAGATTTCCGATATGAGCATAATGGTAAACGGTAGGACCGCAGGTATACATGGAAACCTTTCCCGGTTCGTTCGGAACGAATTCTTCTTTGCTGTGTGTCAGAGAGTTATAAATCTGCATGGGCAGTCTCCTTGTCCTTTTTGTCCTTTGCGTTTTCTGCCTGCGCCTCCAGTTCCCGGATACGAAGTTCCAGTTTGCACAGTTCCTGAGCTACCGGGTCGGGGATATGCACCTGGTCGAGGTCGCACCGCACCCGTTGCCGGCCGCGCCGCACCACCCGGGCGGGAATGCCCACCGCGGTGCAATTATCCGGAATCGCTTCCAGCACCACCGCATTGGCAGCGATCTTCACATCATCCCCCACGCGGAAAGGACCGAGCACCTTTGCGCCCGCCCCCACCAATACACGGTTGCCCAGCGTTGGATGCCGCTTTCCGGTATCCTTGCCGGTACCGCCCAGGGTCACTCCCTGATACAGGGTGCAGTCATCGCCGATTTCGGCCGTCTCACCGATCACCACCGCCGCGCCGTGGTCGATCACAAGCCCACGGCCTACCTGTGCTCCCGGATGAATTTCGATCCCGGTCAGAAAACGCGCCGCCTGACTGACCCCGCGTGCCGCCAGACGGAACCCTCTGACATGCAGATAATGTGCAAGCCGGTGCGCCGCCACCGCATGAAAGCCGGAATACAGCAGAACCACTTCCAGGTCAGACACCGCAGCCGGGTCCCGCTCGCGATACGCCCTGACATCGCTCTTGAGCGTGTCTTTTGCGGCGGCGACCGTCTCTGCCGCGCGCGCCATCAACTGCCTGATATGCATGATGCTCTCCTTCAGGTTTTATACGGTTCATTATACTACAGTGTACGGGGATTTGTCAAGCGCGCCCTTTTTACGGAAGGAAAAAGAAACACGGGTTGCAGAAAAGACTTGTTTTCGGCAGAAAAATTTGATATGATATATGAAGAGGCACTGCATGCGCCGCTGTATGCCGGCGCGGGCGCCGTTCATCCGCAGCCGTGGCTGCGGTATCAAGTTATATGCCGGATGCGCCCATATCATGCAAGTAGATCCGGAAACGAAAAGGAGGACTGCATGCCAAAACACCGTTCCGCCCCCTCCCCGGGCGGCGGAAAATCCCGTAAGACGGTTCAAAATCAACAGGATGTCAGAAAAAAACGGTTTTATGATCCCACCCGGCGGTTACACCGCGTCATGCCACCGGTACTGGCGGCTGTCGCCCTGTACCTTCTCATTGCGCTGGCGGGGGCCTATCACGGAGAGCGGGTCGGGTTTCTCGGTTGGGGAATCGCCGTGCTGGCGCTGGGGCTGTTCTCCGCTTCGGCTTTCGCACTTCCGCTGCTGATTTTCTTTCACGGCGTGTTCTGGAAGAGCGATATCAGGAAGCGGCGCATCGGTCTGCGCGTGTTTTATTCTCTTGCCATCCTGTCGGTTCTGTCAGCGGTGCTTTGTGTATTGGCAGGCACTCCCTCTGAAACGCCCGCAGAGGCTTTCCGCCAGGGATTGCAATTGCGCGGGCACGGACTGGTCGGTACCCTGCTCGGCGCCGTATTACTTAAAATGACCGGAATCACCGGTCTTGCCATTATCGGATTTCTCTTGCTGTATTTATTCTGCGTAACCTTCGGCGGGTTTGCATTCTGCCGCCGGATGCTGCGCTGCCTGAAAATTCCCCGGCCGGCCGTGCTCCGCGCCGGACAAGGGACCACTATCCGTGAAGAAAGAAAGGAGACCGTTATGACCAAATTTCAGCATCAGGACCGGCAAAGCGGAGACGAAAGCTTTGCCTCCCTGCGTGCAAAACTGGAACAGGAAGAAGCCCAGGCCCTCTCCCCCCGTCCCCGCGGCGTGACCGCCGAAGATGTCGTGCCGGATCCGAAAGGGGAAAAGAAAAAGCAGTTTACCCCGAGACAAGCCCCGTTCGATCCGGATATTTTCCTGGAAATAACCCATGAAGAGATGCCGGAAGCCGCACCGCAGCCGGTACAGCCTGCCCCGACGACCGAGCGCCGCACAGGACCCGCTCTGGCGCGGGAAATTTTCGGTAAATCCAGTTCTGAAGAATTCAATCTGAATGTCGCCGGCCTGTCGGAAGGAGATTTTGCCATCCGGGAGTTGCCCACCGCAGACCGGGAAGCGACCGAAATCCTGCGGCCGATCACCACCTCGCCGATCGTTCAGAAAAAAGCACGCAGTCTGTCCGAAGTGGAATTGCCGAGCGAAGATCCGTTTGTCCAGGCGCTGAACGCCCGCAAGAGAGATCAGGAGCGCATGGAAGCCGCACGGCAGAAAGCGCTCGAGCAGCAGCGGCTCAAGCAGGAAGAACAGGAAGCCGCCCTGCGCGACGCCCAGCGGCTGGCTGAGGCACGCCGGAAAGCAGAAGAAGAGGAGCAGCGCTTGCGCGAGGTGCAGGCGCAGGCAGACGCAAACAAGCGCCTGCTGGAAAAAATGCAGGAACAGACCCGGGAGCAGGAACAGCTGCTTGCGCAGGCGCGTGAAGCCGTGGCTCAACGGGAACAGCAGTTGCGTCAGATGGGTACCGGAACCACGCCTCCCCCGGCCCCCGATCCGGAACCGCCGCGGGAAAACCTGCGGTCCCCCGCGGAGCCTGCCCGCCCTTCAACGGCCGGGCTGTACAATGCCGGTCAGGTACATACCTTGTCCGACGAAGACGAAGACGACGAAGACGAGTATCCGGTTCGCCGTCCGCCCGTCTATGAAGATGAGGACGAAGACGGAGACCCGGATGAAGAAGGCGAAGACGAGGACGAAGACGAATACGAAGACGACGAGGAGGATGAGGACGAGGATGACGGTGAGGCCATAGGCGGACGGGAATTATATGCCAACGCCTTTGGCGCAGCTCCTCTGGGATCCAGTACCATTCAGCGCAACTACGGCAGTTATTATCAGCAGCCGCGCGATGACGAGATCCATGTAACCAAATCGATGGTGCACAACGACCCTGTCCCGCCGCCTGCCCCGGCTCCGCAGAAAGAAACGCTTCCTCCGGTGGATTACAGCAACTACCAGTATCCGCCGCTGTCCCTGCTGGATCCGGCGAATCCTCAGGGCGGGGCGACCGACGAGGAGACCGAAGCCAATGCAGAAAAACTGCTGGACGCCCTGGAAAGTTTCCGCATTCATGCGTCAATCTCGAACATTTCGCGCGGGCCGCGTATCACCCGGTACGAGCTGGTTCCCGAGCGGGGCGTGCGCGTGAAAAGCATCGCAGGTCTTGTGGATGACCTGGCACTTGCGCTGTCCACCGCAGGACTGCGGATTGAAGCCCCGATCCCCGGCATGCCCGCAATCGGTATTGAGGTCCCGAACAAGAAGGCAGCGACCGTCAGTCTGAGCGAGCTGCTGGACACGGACGAATTCCGCAGCGCCGATTCGAAAACCACCGTGTGCGTCGGCTCGGATGTCACCGGCCTGCCTGTATACGGCAACATTGCAAAAATGCCGCATGTGCTGATTGCAGGCGCCACCGGTATGGGTAAATCGGTCTGTATCAACGCCATCCTGCTCAGCCTGCTTTACAAAGCGCGCCCCGACGAGGTCAAACTGATTCTGGTTGACCCGAAGAAGGTCGAACTCAATGTCTACAACGGCATTCCGCACCTGCTGGTACCGGTGGTGGTGGAGCCGCAGAAAGCGGCCGGCGCCCTGCTGTGGGCAGTGGGCGAAATGGAAAAGCGCTTTTCGATGATTGAAGTGACCGGCGTGCGCGATATCAAGGGATACAACGCCAAGGTCCGCCAGGATCCCTCCATCGGAGCACCGATGAGTCAGATTGTCATTGTCATCGACGAGCTCAACGACCTGATGATGAGCGCACGCGACGCGGTGGAAGACTCCATTATGCGTATCGCACAGAAGGCGCGTGCGGCGGGTATTCATCTGATTATCGGTACCCAGCGTCCTTCCGTGGATGTCATCACGGGTACCATCAAGGCCAACATTCCCTCGCGTATTGCATTCCATGTCTCCTCGCAGACCGACTCGCGCACCATTCTGGACATGGCAGGCGCCGATAAACTGCTCAACAACGGCGACATGCTGTTCTTCCCGGTAGGATATCCGAAGCCCTTGCGCGTACAGGGCGCATTTGTAAAAGATGATGAAGTGGAGCGGGTCACCTCATTCCTCAAGCAGTACACGGATGGGAAGGAGATCTACGACCCCGAGGTCATGGAAGGAATCGAGCGCGAAGCGGAAAAATGCGCCGCCCAGAACGCCAAGAAGGAGCGCAATGCTCCTGAGGGCGGCAGCGATGACCGCGACGACGATGTCTTTGCGGAGCCGCAGTTCATGGAAGCGCTGGAAGTGGCGGTGCGCCTGGGAGAAATCTCCACCTCCAAACTGCAGACCAAGTTGCGCATCGGCTTCCAGAAGGCCACCTATTACATTGAACGGATGGAGGAAATGGGCTTTGTAGGTTCCCGTTCGGGTACCAAAATGCGCCAGGTCCTCATCAACGAAGACCAGCTGCTGGAGATCAAAGCGCGGCACTGACCCCGGCCTTCGGGCGCCGGGCGTACAAGCTCCGGCGCCCGCCCGTATGCCGTGCGTCATGGGAATTCCTCCGCAGTACCCCCGCATAATGTGCAGAAAAACGCAGTACAGCGGCAGGGTCGCACCTTGCATCCATGCCGCACACCAAAAGGAGTTATGGACATGATCTATGTTTTGCTTGCAGACGGATTTGAAGAGATGGAAGCGCTGACCCCGGTAGACCTTCTGCGCCGTGCCGGCTGTCAGGTCCGCACCGTGGGCATGACCGGAAAAACGGTCACCGGCTCGCATGGCATTCCGGTAACTGCCGACCTTTTGCCCGAGCAGACCGAGAAGACCTGTGACCTGGTGATTCTCCCGGGCGGTATGCCGGGCGCGGAGTTGCTGGACCGTCACCCGATGACCGACCGTTTCCTGAACGGAGCCGCTCATCTGGCGGCCATCTGTGCAGCCCCGATGGTGCTGGGCAACCGCGGCCTGCTCAAAGGGAAGCGTGCCGTATGCTATCCCGGATTTGAAGACCGGCTCACCGGCGCCCAGGTCATGCAGGAGCCGGTGGTCACCGACGGCAATGTCACCACCTCCCGCGGAGCCGGAACCGCGCTTCCGTTTGCTCTGGAGCTTCTGCGCCTGGTTGCAGGCCAGAAGGAAGCCGACCGGATTGCCGCCGGGATTCTGTACCGTGTCTGACCCTGCCTCTGAAAAAAAACTGCTCCGGCAGCGCATGCAGGCCTGCCGGAATGCCTGTCCGCCTGACCGCCTGAAGGAAATCAGCGCGCACATCTGCGCGCGCCTGCTGTCGGACGATTTATACCGGGGGGCGGATGTGCTGTTGCTCTACAGTCCGGTACGCGGTGAACCCGACCTGCTTGCACTTGCCCGTGCCGGACTGCGCGACGGGAAGACGGTATGTTTTCCCCGCAGCGGGACCTGCCGGCGCATGACTTTTCACCGTGTGTACGGTCTGTCGGAACTGACTGCCGGACGGTATGGTATTGCCGAACCACCCGAAACGGCACCCCTGCCTCAATTCACCCGGCATTCGCTTTGCCTGGTGCCGGGGCTCGCCTTTGACCGGGCGGGATTCCGCCTGGGATACGGCGGGGGATACTACGACACCTTTCTGCCCGGTTTCCCGGGAATAACCGTGGGGGGTGTGGCTGCCGCATGTCTGGTGGACGAACTGCCGCGCGGAGAGTTTGACTGCAGGATCCACCGGATTGTCACGGAAGAAGAAGCGTTTGACACAGGAGCGCCTGTCTGATATTTTACGGGAAGGATTCCATATGCTCTCACAACAAGACCAGAACCACATTGCTTTCCGCTGTCCGGAATGCACCGGCGCCGTGCTCGGCTGGCTGGGGCAATACGCCCGCCTCGCCGGGCTTTTGCGTTTACGCTGCCCTGACTGTTCCCAGGCGCTGACCCTGCGTCCCATTTCAGACGGGCGCGTCAGTCTGGAGGTGCCCTGCCTGTTCTGCCGGCGTCCGCACACCTACACGGTTTCCGCCGACCTGCTTTTCAGTAAAGATTTCTTTACGCTGGCTTGTCCTGCCACCGGGTTTCCGGTTTTGTTTGCCGGTAAGAAAACCGCGGTAGAACATGCCCTGGAGAAAACCGCGGAAGAATCCGCCGCCCTGCTGAAGCAGCTGCCCCAGGGTCAGGAGCATCCGGAATACCCGGAGCCCGACGCCTACTCGGTAATCTGCTATTTGCTTTCGGAACTGGAAGCGGAGGGCCGGGTGCATTGCGGCTGCGGCAAAAATACGGCCATCGCCGAGCCCTGCCCGGGCGGGATCCGGGTGCGCTGTCCGGAATGCGGATATGAGCGCACCCTGGCAGTGATGCGCGCCTCATCGGCGGAATCCCTGCTTTCCCTGTCCGAGCTGTCTCTTCTGCCGCCTCAGACGCCGTAAAAGCGTTTCAGCCCCCGGTAAATGCCCTGGGCGAACAGACCGGGATTGTCGTTCATCTGCGCGGCATCGCCCGGATTGGTGATGAAGCCCAGCTCCAGCAATGCCGCCGGCATGGCGGTACGCCGCAATACATACAGTCCCGGGCGCAGTTTGACACCGCGGTTGCGCAGCCCGGTCAGTGCGGTCAGTTCCTGCTGAATGACCTCCGCAAGGCGATAGGCCGTGCTTCCGTCCTGATAAACCAACGCTTCGCTGCCGTTTGCCTGGCTGTTTTCCGACGCGTTGGTGTGCAGGCTGATAAATACATCCGCGCCCCAGTCATTAGCCGCCTCGGTGCGCAGGCGCAAACTCGAGGCGTTGCTGGTTCCGATCTGGGTTTCCGGCGTCGGACGCGACAGACGGGCCTCAAACGCCGGGTCGGCGTTCAGCAGATCAAACAGTAATACTCCGATGCGGTAGACCACATCCTGCTCGCGCAGTCCGCTGCCCTCTGCGCCCGCATTCGGATTAACAGGGTTATGCCCCTGATCAATGTATACACGGATTGGCATTGTAATGAGAGTTCCTTCCTTGTGGTACATTGTCAGGATATGTCGGATCAGAAAGGATTGTGCATGAAGGAACTCCAGCGTATTCTCAGTTTTATGCGCCGCGCAGCAGACGATTATCACATGATAGAACCGGGAGACCGGATTGCAGTGGGTGTTTCGGGGGGCAAAGACTCCCTGACCCTGCTGACAGGGCTTGCCGCGCTGCGCCGCTTCTACCCGGTTCCGTTTTCCCTGTGCGCCATCGCGGTCAATATGGGCTTTGCGGGTGCGGACTATTCCCCGCTATACGCCTACTGCGAACAGCTGCAGGTGCCGCTGCGTGTGGTGGACACCGATATTGCAAATATCATCTTCAATATCCGCAAGGAATCCAATCCCTGCTCCCTCTGCGCCAAGATGCGCCGGGGCGTGCTCCATGGCGCCGCCGTGGAAGCGGGCGCAAACCGGGTGGCGCTCGGACACCACTTTGACGATGCGGTAGAGACCTTCCTGCTCAATCTGTTTTACGAGGGCAGGCTGGGCGCCTTTTCTCCGGTCACCTATCTCTCCAACCGCAAAATCCACCTGATCCGTCCCCTGATCTATGCACAGGAAAAGGATGTGCGCTATTTCGTCTCGCATGCCGACCTGCCGGTGCTCCCCTCGCTCTGCCCGGAAGACCGGAACACCGAACGAGAGCGCATCAAGCGTCTGCTGCACACGCTTGAAACGGAAAACAAAGGCCTGCGGCACAGAATTTTCCATGCGATATGCAAGGCGGAGCTGGACGGATACCGACCGGCGGGACGCCTGCCGCTGTAGAAATCTGTGCCGGGCGGAATCCGGCGCCTGTGTCTGTAGTCCCCTCCGCCTGAGCGCCTCTGTCTTAT
>CASFDI010000092.1 GCA_949293405.1 uncultured bacterium
AATGTCGTGGGAAACCATGATCACGGTAATGCCGGAGTCCCGGTTGAGCCGGGCGATCAGCCGGTACAGCTCATCGGTGGCATGCGGGTCAAGGCCGGCGGTGGGTTCATCCAGCAAAAGCAGGGTCTGTGCCGCGCACAGGGCGCGGGCAAGAAGGACCCGTTGCTGCTGACCGCCCGACAGTTCGCGGTAGCACCGGCCTGAAAGCGCGGTAATCCCGAGCTGCTCCATGATCTGCGCTGCACGGCGTCGCTCCGCTGCGGTGGGCACCGGGAAGATCCGCTTTCCGGCAAACCCCGACAGGACCACTTCCCGCACGGAAGCGGGGAAATCACGCTGCAGGGCGGTCTGCTGAGGCAGATATCCGATATCGGAGCGCCCCAGTTCCGCCGCACGCACAACGGTGCCCGAGGCAGGAGCCTTCAGTCCGAGAATGGCGCGCACCGTGGTGGATTTTCCGGATCCGTTTTCCCCTACAATACACAGATAATCCCCCGGGTTTACCGTAAAGGTGAGATCAGACACCACCGTATGATTTTCGTATGCCAGGCTGACCCGGTCAAAAGCAAGCAGACTCATGAATACAGTACCTCTTCTAACACCTGAAGATTCCGCTCCATCACCGAAAGATAGGAGAGCCCGTTCTCAATATCGGAAGAGGTGACCGACTGCAGGGAATGCAGGGTCAGAATACGCTGGTTTTTTGCCTGGGTAGCCTGAATCACGGCATCGGCCACCTGTGCGGTGGAGTGTTCGAGGACCAGTATCGCGGAAAGTTGCTGCCGGTCTACGGTTTGTGCCAGCTCCAGCACCGTGGCAAAGGAAGCATCGGTTTCGGAAGAGCACCCGGGGAAGGCGGCGCAGCAGGTCAGTCCGTAGTCATGCATCAGGTAGCGGAACGGGTAGCGGTCCGCCAGCACTACCGTATCGCGCGAGGCGTCCGCAACAACCTGCATAAAGCGCTCATCCATCTGCTGCAGGTGGGCACAATAGTCCTCTGCATGTGCGCGGTACAGCTCTTCCTGACCGGGATCAAGGCGGATCAGCTCTTCCAGGATAGCCCGGGTCATGCGCTGTGCATTGCGCAGGGAGAGCCAGACATGCTCGTCGTATGCATGAT
Source organism: uncultured bacterium (assembly GCA_949293405.1). Classification (GTDB taxonomy): domain Bacteria; phylum Bacillota; class Clostridia; order Oscillospirales; family CAG-272; genus UBA1740. The sequence continues at coordinate 1,121 of CASFDI010000092.1, forward strand.
CTTCTTCCTGCCCGTCCGTCTCACCGTCATGCTCGTGTTCATCCTCTTCAAGCAGCTCGCACGCTGAAAGCATACTGAGCCGGACCATCTCCGGGTTGGCCGACGGGTCATCCAGCAGGTCGGACAGCCAGGCGTCGGAGGTACCTCCGGTATACAGAAGCAGATCGGCACGCAGCAGAGTCAGTTTGTCCGCGGCGGTGATCCGGTTCTGGAAACTGTGCATGTCCGAGCCGTCATCTGCAAGATAAACCACTGAAAAACGGTCCGCCTGCTCTCCCAGAATCTGCATGACAAAGTCATACTGCGGATAAGCAGTGCAGACAATCGAGACGGTTTCGCCGGACGATCCCGTACAGGCAGGCAGACACAGAACGGTTGCAATCAGCAACAGCACACAGATCAGCTTCCGGGCAAATGAATTGCAAACAAAACTTTTCATAAAATTCCTTTTCAGTCGGTTTTTTGTGACATGCAGCGATCACAGAGCCCGAGCAGCACGGTTTCTTCCCGGTCCACCCGGAAGTGGGTGCCACGCTGGACCGCATCCAGGACCGCGTCGGTCTGGTCATGGTTCATGTGGATCATTTTGCCGCAGCAGGTGCACTTGAGATGCAGGTGTTCTTTACATTCATGTCCCTGCACATACCGGTAGCAGCTGTGGCGTCCGTCGGGCGAGGGCATCCGGCGCACCGCACCCTCTTCGGTCAGCCGCGCAAGCAGTCTGTATACCGTACTGACACTGCAGATATCCGCAAGACTGTGGGCCAGCTCTTCAGCGGTATAGTCTCTTTCCCGCTCGCTCTGCAGCAGGTGCAGGAGTCTGCGCCGCTGTTCGGTCTCATAAGCACGCATCAGAACCTCCGAATTTGCGAATCATTCGCATATTGACGGGAGGTAGTATACAACAACCGCGTCGGTTTGTCAAGCGGGAAGAAACATTTTGTACCGCTGCGTCCGGTACTTTTTGCGTTTCCGGTAATACGGCAGGGCAGCGTGTTGCCGGAAATTCCCGTGTTCCTTGTGCCGCCGATGCGGCATACTATGGACGAATGCTGTTTTCCGGAGGAATGTGATGGGGATGCGCAGACTGAAAGATCTGGTACTGCCGGTGTTGCTTTTTGCCGGGGGATGTGCGGCGATGGCGGTGCGCGGCAACGGCGCGCATCGTGTCATCTCTCTTGGCCTGCTTGCGCTGTTGCTGACTGCAACCGGTATTTTGTACCGCCTGCTGCCCTTCCGTCTGCCTGCCGCAGTGCGGGCGGGCGGTTACCTGCTGATCTTCCTTTCCCTGGTTGCCGGCGAGTGGCTGGAATTGTACATGCTTTGCGACGGCTGGGATGTCTTTCTGCATTTCGGAAGCGGGGCACTGTTTGCCGCTTTTGCCTTCTGCCTGCTGCGGCATCGGTGTACAGGCGAGGATCTTCTGATCAGCTGCCTGTTCTGCACCGGGTTTTCGGTTCTGATCTGTGTCCTGTGGGAATTCTTCGAATGGGGGGCGGATCTTTTTCTGCACACCGACATGCAGAAAGATGTGCTGGTAGGAGCGCTCTACAGCGTGCGGCTGCCCCATGCATTCCGTGAAATTGCGGATGTCACAGTCAACGGCGAGCGGCTCGAGGGATACCTGGATGTGGGGCTGTTTGACACCATGAAGGACCTTCTGGTGGGCACGCTGGGGGCGGTTTACGGATGGGCGCTTTGCCGGCGCAAGAGCCGTCCGGGTTGACATTCTGTTCCTTTTGCGCTATAATCAGTCCTGTTCATCAAGCGCCTGCGGGCGTATGAAACAGGAGGAAATCCGATGAGCCGTACAAGGAAAAAAATCGAAAAACAGGTCAGAGCCCTGCATCCTCTGACCCTGTTTCTGGCATGCCTTTTTCTTGCCGGAGGCATTGCGGCAGGGTTCTTCGGGGTGCGGTATCTCAGACGCGATGATATCTGCACATTGGAGGGGGTTCAGCTGCGGGAATTGACAGTGGGGGAACCGCTGACCTATACGGAGGAGGGCCTGCGTGTGGTGGCATTCGGCAAGGATATTTCCGACCGGGTGACCGTAGAGACCAATATGCAGCAGAATGCGGACGGAACCTATGCCGGAGATACTTCAGAACCAAGCGGATACTATATTCTGTACCGGATTGATCATTTCCTGTATAAGGATGTGGTCCTGGTGCGCAATTTCCGGGTAAGTGCTGCACAGGAGGAGAACTGATATGGCAAGAAGAAAACGCTTTTCAGGGGCGGTCTGCGCCCTGCTGTGTGTGGTGTGTCTGATTGTGGGCGCCGTGATCGGCGGCTATCTTGCACTGGCGCTCGGGTATCATCCTCAGAGCGGCACCGTCCTGGCTGTCCCGGGCAGCGGGGTCGAAGTGCACTTTCCGATGCTGGGATCCTGGTATACCGGTGACTGTACATACATCAAAGCGGGCGACAACGATATCCTGATTGACGCCGGCGCAAATACCAAAAGCATTCCCGCCATTGCCGCTTACCTGGAAGAAGAGGTAGAAGACGGCGTGCTGGAATATGTCATTGTGACTCATGCGCATGAGGATCATTATGCGGGGTTTGCCACTTCGGAGAACGAAGAGAGCCTGTTTGATCTGTTTTCGGTGGAAGTGATCATTGATTTCGCCCTGACCAATCAGAAGGAAGACGCGCGCATGTACAGCAATTACTGCCGTGAGCGTCAGGAGGCGATTGACCGCGGTGCGGTGCACTATACGGCGGCCCAGTGCCGGGAGGATGCGTCCCTGCACAGCTTCGACCTTGGAGGCGGAGCGGAACTTGAAATCCTGGACAGTTACTATTATTATAACAAGGCATCCACCGAAAATGACTATTCGGTCTGTTGTCTGCTGTCCTGGCAGGATGAGTATTTTCTGTTTACCGGGGATCTGGAGGAAGAAGGGGAAACTTATCTCACCCAACTCAACAGTCTGCCCCAGGTGACGCTGTATAAGGCGGGGCACCACGGTTCCAAAACTTCCTCCCATGATGTCATGCTGGAACAGATCCGCCCGGAATATGTGGCGGTGTGCTGTTGCTGCGGCAGTGACGAATACACCAAAACCGCCGCCAACCAGTTCCCGACCCAGGATTTCATTGACCGTATCGCTCCCTATACCGACCAGGTGTATGTCACCACCATCAGTACGGATAACGAGAACAAACAGTACGCCCCGATGAACGGCAATCTGGTCTTCACGACCGGTAACGGCGGACTCACGGTCTCCTGCAGTGCATCGCAGGTGCCGCTGCGTGAGAGCGAGTGGTTCCGGAACAACCGCACCTGTCCTGCTGCGTGGAAATCCTGAGAAGAAAATGTGAACGCGCTTTTTCTTTTCTATTGACAGTCTTGATATTATGTGTTACAATAAAGCATAAGCGGCAATTTGAACGCTTGCGTTTTGTGCATAATGCATTAAAATCGCGGTAAAACTTGGTCAGAATATCAATTCCGGGGATTGCCCGAGAAAAGGAGCGCATGTATTTATGAAAAAAGCGTTGCAGGTGCTGTCGGTTCTGTTGGTGCTTTGTACCGTTGTTGCTGGCGTCCTGGTGTTCTCCCAGGCGGCAGGGACCGAATGCGTACTGGATTTTGACAGTCTGTCGACAGGTACCACTACCAAGATTACAGGATTTCACCTGGCGTCGGCAAGTTCCAAGACCGGCGTTGTGTTCGAAATTGTGAAAGACGAGGCGGGCGGGAATTATTTCCGCTGGATCCAGGGCGTCAAGGACTCATATATCCGGCCGGAATGGAAGGCTTCGGATTATGCGGATGCCGATGAGGATACGCTGACTTTCTCGATTGATATGCGTATTGACAGTACATATGCGACGGTGATTGCGGGTACAATGAGTATCCGCGGAGAAACAGAGGAGGCTTCGGACAGAGCGGGATTTTTCTCGGTAGACAGGGCGGGCATGGTATATGCCGGCGCTTCCGCTGCTGAGGGACAGCCGCTGATTCAGCTGGATGCGGATGCGTTTCATACCTTCTCCTTTGTGCTTACTTTCAGCGAAACCCCCAGTTATGACGCCTATGTGGACGGGGTTCTGCTGGCGACCGATCTGCCCCTGGTGATGCCGGCTGCGAAGTATGTCACCGGGACCAATCAGGAATGGTTCCAGAAGACGGTGTTTTTCAACATGTCTTCCACAACCAATGAAGCAGGCGATTCCTCTATTTTGATGGATAATATCAAGGTGCAGGGCGGAGACACGATGAGCGGGACTGCACAGACCGACGGCCGCCTGCTGGTGCTGTATGCCGGCGGAGGGGAGATCGCAGATCTTCCTTCCGTGTATACGCCGGGGATGCCCCTGCCTGTTCCCAAAATCGAAGGAGCGGATTTTCTGGGGTGGTACACTGCCCCTGATTTTTCGGGCGAGCCGGTGGCGGAGGTGCCTGCCGATGCAACAGGAGTACAGTGCTTCTATGCAAAATGGGACAGGGCACTCACGGCTACATTCATTCATGGGGAAGAGACGGTGGATACCGTCGGATTTAAATCCAGCACGGGCTCTTTTGTGATTGAAGCGGAAGTCGAAGGGTGCGCCTGGCTGGATACCACCACGCGCAAAGTGTACGCAAAAGGTGCCACTGTTTCGGCGTTTGACAATGTGATTCTGGAGGCCATCCCGGTTTACGGCCCTTTTGAGAACGGCAGCACCGTGTATGTGGATAACGATTACAGCGGCGGGAGTGTCACCGACAGCGACCGTTCGGCTGCCTCCATGTCGGTGGGATCATCCAGCGCATATACCGTTGTGACCGACGGAGACAACCGGTT
>CASFDI010000093.1 GCA_949293405.1 uncultured bacterium
GGGAGGGGACGGTGCACCACCATTTTGCCTTCGGGGCAGAACTCCTGACAGCAGAAGCAGCGGATGCAGACGTTGCGGTCGATATGCGCCTTGCCGCGGCGGAGGGTGATGGCGTGCGCCGGGCAGATGCGGGCACACACACCGCAGCCGATGCAGTCGGGACGCACTTTCGGCACCGAAGCCAGGGCGCGTCCCGCCACGGCGGAGAGCAGGCGTCCGCGCAGATTGCCTTTGCCGCTGAAAAGCAGGCTGTTGGGATTTCTGATATTATCAAAATCGGACTGAATATAGGGATGATAGTCGTCGCCTGTGACCGCATCGTCAAGCGAGGCAGGCAGAAGGCCTTCGGCTGCTGCCAGACGGAGAGTAGGGACCTGATCGGGCGAGAGACCCATCAGGGCAGCACCTGTAAGGTCCAGCGCATGCGGGTCACGCGATGCCAGCAGCAGACCGATCGGTCGGGGCTTGCCCTGTGTCGGACCGTTGCCTTCCATTGCCACGATTGCATCGGTGATCGAGAGAACAGGCTTGAAATGATCGCACAGATCCAGCATCACGCCGGCGAACCGGTCGGGCTCGGGGAAGCGGAAATGCATTTCCGGCTTGGTCAGTCCGGGAATGGTACCGAACATGTTTTTCACGGCGGCAGACATGGTCATCATGCCGTGTGATTTGAGGCGGCACAGGTTTACGATGGCGTCGCAGGAATCCAGCCAGGCGGTATAGGAAGCGTCGCGCAGGGACCGCGCCCCGGGGGCCTGGTAGGAAGCCACGGTGACATCCCGGTTGAGGGTGATTCCGTCTTCTTCAATGGCGGAGAGTCCGGTGACATCGTAGACACGCTTCAGGTGGGCGCGGGTAAACAGCCCGCCGGGGCTGTCCCCGATGATCACGGTGGCGCCCCGGTCACGCAGCAGGCGGGCTACCGCGCGGATCAGGGCGGGGTGAGAGGTGGCGGCGGCGTCGGGCGCCATGGCACTGACCAGATTGACCTTGATGGCAATATGCATGCCGGGCCTGACAAAGGAAAGCGCATCGATTCCGTCGAGCAGTGCGGGAACCGATGCGCCGAGTGCCGCCTCCGAGTAGTCCTTACAGGCTTTCACAGAGACGATCGGGTTCATTTTGCGGCAATGACCTCCACTTCCACCAATACATCTTTGGGGAGTTGACGGACCGCCACGCAGGAGCGGGCAGGGCATTCGGGGAAATAGGTGGCGTACACCGCGTTGAAAGCGGCGAAATCCTTCATATCCGCCAGAAAGCAGGTGGTCTTGATCACCCGGTCGGGGGTGGTGCCCGCAGCTTTCAGAATCGCGTGCAGATTCTTGCACACCTGATGCGTCTGTCCTTCGATGGAGGATTCCTCCACCTGTCCGGACGCGGGGTTGATGGCGATCTGTCCCGATGTAAACAGAAAATCACCTGCCGCAATCGCCTGGGAATAAGGACCGATGGCGGCGGGGGCGTTGTCGGTATGAATCTTTTCAAGCATCTTTATATACCTCTTTTCCATATGTATCCGTGTCATGATCCGTACGGCCAGACAGCGACTCCGGACCGTCCGCGGCAAACGCAACCGGATATCCGGTTCTGACCGGGCGGAGCAAACGGGATGCTCCGGGGGAGCCGCACAGCAGGTTGCGGGCAATCAGACCAGCTTGATCCCGGCGGCGCGGAGCGCCTCCACGATCTCCTGTACATGCTGGTAGTTCCGGGTTTCCAGCGCCAGACGCAGGAAGCACCCGTTGATGTCGGCGGTTTCGCTTGCGCGTTCGTGATGAACAGAAACCACATTTCCGCCGCAGGCAGAAATAATCGAGGAAACCAGGGTCAGCTGACCGGGTTTGTCCACCAGTTCCACGCACAGGTTGGCGTTGCGGCCCGATTTAAGCAGACCGCGCTTGATCACGCGCGAGAGAATGGTCACATCAATGTTACCGCCTGAAACAATGCAGACCACTTTCTTGTCCTGCACCGGGATCTTGTGGAACATGACTGCGGCAACAGATACAGCACCCGCTCCTTCCGCGATCATTTTCTGCTGTTCGATCAGAGCAAGAATGGCGGAGCAGATTTCGTCTTCGGTCACGGTCACAATCTCGTCCACATATTCCGAGCAGAAGCGGAAGGTATTCTCACCCGGCTGCTTCACCGCGATGCCGTCCGCAATGGTGGAAACACTGTCCAGCCGTTCAATATGTCCGTCATGCACCGAATTGTACATGCTGGGAGCGCCTGCCGCCTGCACGCCGTAGACGCGGATGTCAGGGCGCAGTTTCTTGACAGCGAACGCCACACCCGAGATCAGACCGCCACCGCCTACCGGTACTACGATGGCATCGGCATCGCTCAGCTCTTCCAGAATCTCAAGACCGATGGTCCCCTGACCCGCAATGACATTTTCGTCGTCAAAGGGGTGCACCATGGTATATCCATCCCGGTCGCGCAGCTCCAGAGACCGGGAGTACGCATCGTCGTATGTACCTTTCACCATTTCCACCTGGGCGCCGTAACGCTTGGTGGCCTCCACCTTGGAGATCGGGGCGCTGTCAGGCAGGCAGATCAGCGATTTGATCCCGTATTTGGTTGCGGCAAGCGCCACGCCCTGCGCATGGTTGCCTGCCGAGCAGGCGATCACACCGCGCGCTTTTTCTTCTTCCGAAAGCTGGGAAATCATGTAGCCCGAACCGCGCACTTTGAAAGAGCCGGTAACCTGCAGACATTCCGGTTTGAGATACACCATTTTCGCCTGCGGATTGATGTCCGGGGCAGCGATGAGAGAGGTCTTGCGGATCACATCCCGCAAGACATAGGAAGCATGATAAACTTTATCGAGGGTCAACATGTCCGAACCTTTCCTTGCCGCAATAAAATAAACCGGTTGCGCACGCACTCCGCAAGAGCGGGCGCAGGCACGGGCAACGCATAGGCCTACCCGGGGTAATGCGGTATTTCTTTATAATTATACGCTTTTCACGGAAAAAGTCAAGAGCGACGGACCCGATAAACCGAAATTTCATCTCCGTCCATGGTTTTGTGGGTAAAAATGCCCGCTTCATATATCATATAGCCGGCGGGGGAGTTTTCCTTTGGCATGGAGACCGAGCCGGGATTGATGTAAAGGTTGTCTCTGCCGAAAGTGCGGTGGGCCGGTACATGGGTGTGTCCGCACAAGAGCAGATCGCCTGCGGCGAGGGGCGGCGGGTTGTCGGGGTTGTACAGGTGGCCGTGCGTGGCAAAGAAGGTCAGCCCGTCAGCGGCGAGCAGGCAGTAAGGCGCCAGAATGGGGAAGGGCAGCACCATCTGATCCACCTCGGTATCGCAGTTGCCGCGTACCGTAAGAATGCGGTCGGCGAGAGGGGAGAGCAGTTCAATCACCTCCCGCGGCGCATAGGACTCAGGCAGGGGATTGCGGGGGCCGTGGTAGAGCAGGTCACCCAGAAGCAGCAGACGGTCGGCACCCTCCGCATCGAAGCGCCGGGTCAGACGGCGGGTTGCAGCGGCGTCTCCGTGCAGGTCGGAAGCAATCAGCAGTTTCATACGGTTCTCCTTGGTCCGGAATCTGCACAGACAGATTTTCCGGATATTCTTCACTCAGATTTTCAAACATGTTTTTCAAAGTATACACCAGAATTATGACCTTTTTTTGAACGATGCTTGCCATTGCGCAGCCGGCATGTTATAATACTTCCGGATCGTTATCCGCATAAGGAGGGGAGCACCATGGAACTGACACGCGAAGAATTCGAAAAAATGACGGTTTACGCCCATGCGACCAACAATCAGCGCGACAACGAGCGCCGTGCCGAGATCCTCGGTTTCGGAGGCAGGGGCATTCAGATCGCGCCGGGGGCCAATGTCCGGGTGCCGCAGGAGCTGATCGGAAAACAGGTGTTCATCGGTCTGTACTGCTACCTGAACGGGAAGGTGACGGTAGAAGATTATGTACTGATCGGCCCGGGGTGTTCGATCGTAGCAGGAAATCATAAATTCAATGCACAGACCGGCTGGTTTTCCGACCGGACGGAAGGGGACGGCGACGAGCGGGTGTTTATCGGCCGCGGTTCTTGGCTCGCCTCACATGTCACGGTCACCCCGGGGGTACATATCGGGAAGGCAAATCTGATCTGCGCCGGCGCCGTGGTAACGAAATCCACACCCGACTATGCCATCGTGGCGGGCGTGCCCGCACGGGTGGTGGGCAGTATTGATCCGGTCAGCGGCGCGTACCGCTGGGGGGTGATGCCATGACAGGACTGCGTACCGAACGGGAAAATGACCGGGAACTGTTTCCGTTCCCCTATGATGGATGTATTGTGGAAGAGACGCCCCCCTGCTTCAGTTGGCTGTTTACGGAGGGGGTTTCTCACTACCGTGTTGAAATTTACCGGGATGATCAGCTGTTCTGGTCCGGAGAAACCGACCTGAACTATCTGATTCCGGACCGGGTATTGGAACCGGGAGCCTACACCTGGGATGTGCTGGGCGGAGGTATGCGGCGGGGTGTGTGGCACTTTACGATAGCGCAGGGCGCTCCGGTCCTGAAGCGGCCTGATGCTCGCACCGTCTTTGCGTCGGTGCCGGATGTGCGTCCGCGGCACCTGTTTTTCGCATCGGATGTACCTGCTCTTCTGGCGGAGCATGAGACCGAGGTCCGGGTCCTGCGGCGCAATATTGTGATGGCAAAGGCCGATCCTTACCCCACACCGCCCCTTTACCACCGGGATCCCGACGCTCTGCCGTACCGGGAATACTTCGGTCAGTTCCGGGACGCGGCCGACCGCGATCTGGTGGCGCTTGCCCTCGGCTATGCACTGCTCTCCGACCGGGAGGCCGGTGAGCGGGGCAGGGAGTTGTTATTGCGCCTGTGCGATATTTCCCCGTACGGTCCCGCGTCCCTGCTGGGGCCGTACGGAGATGAGGTCGGGCTTTCGATGGCGCGCATTCTGCCCGCGGTATTTGATCTTCTGTACGGGGTGCTGTCGGAACGGGAACGCCTTTTCGTGGCCCGCACGGTGGCCGCCTATGCCGCGCAGTGTGAGGAGCGGCTGCAGAAGCTGGATTATACGCATAATCCGGGTGATTCGCACGCCGGGCGTCTGCCCGCATATCTGGGTGAGGCGGCTCTGTCGCTCAAGGGTACCGGCGTCGTACCCGAGGAAACACTTCTGCGCTGGCTCGGGCAGGCGCTGGCGATCTACGGCGGCATTTTCCCGTTCTACGGAGGGGCTGACGGCGGCTGGGCGGAAGGGCCGTTCTATGCTTCCAGTTATACCCGCTGGTTTCTGCCGTTCTTTTCCGCGGTGGAACGCTATACCGGGTTCTCCTTTACTGTCCGCCCGTTTTACCGGCATCTGACCCGGTTTCTGTTGCACTTCGCCGATCCCACTCACGAAAACCATCCGTTTGGGGACGGCTACTGGTGCCGGAGCGAGGATCCCGAGTGGCCCGGGTTCTTTGCGCAGGATCCGATGCGCTATTATGCGGAACGGTTTGGCCCTGCGGAGGCGGTACGCCGGCACCGGGCCGCATGCAACGCGCCGTATTACAGCCTGCATCTGCTGGATCTGTTCCTGCCGGCGTCTTCCGGCAGGCCCTGGTACAGGGAAGAACCGGTAGAAGCGCTCGCCCTGTTCCCGGATACCGGTTTTGCAGCGATGCATACCGCTCCGGACGATCCGGAAACGGACCTGTGCTGTCTCATCCGCGCTTCGCGCTTCGGGTCTTCCAGTCACCGGCATCCCGATCAGGGAAATTTCGCATTGTTTGCCGGCGGGTATGCGCTGATCTCACCTTCCGGATATTTCGGCAGGCAGTACGGATCGGAGCATCACCGGCTGTGGCTCAATTCGTCCAAAGCACACAATGTCCCGCTCCCTGACGGAAAAGGGCAGTATACCAAAAGTCACCTCTGCCGCGGCCGCATTCTGGATGCCCACACAGAAGGAAACTCCCTCCGGGTACGGATCGAGGCAGGAAGCGCCTACGCGCCCGATCTGCATTGGGAGCGCACCTATATGCTGGAAGGTAACCGCCTGACCGTGACTGATGTGCTGCAGTGGGATCATCCGTTCACGGTTCTGTATCCGCTTCATACTCTTTCACAGCCGCATGCGCAAGGGGATTCCGTTACGGTCCGGCGCGGACCCTTTACCCTGACCGTGCAGCCCCAGGCGGGCTTCACAGACACCCCCGTTCTGTCCGATCATTACGATGTGGATCTCAATGCGGGCGAGCCCGCCGCCTATCATGTCAGCCGTCCGCCTCAGTATCATATCTACTATGAAGCTTCCGCACGCACCTGTCATACGCTGGTGATGACTTTCACTGTCACTGAGTAACAGATGCCGCCTGTGGATCACGCGGGATCCGTTTGCAGAACACAGAGGGACCGGGGCGGCGCAAGATGCGCTGCCCTTTTCCAAAGGGGACGGAAACATCTGAAAAAAGAATAAAAATACAAAGAGACCCGGCAGTCTGTACCATTATGCGATGGCACAGACTGCCGGGTTCCCGTTGCCGGAACAACAATACATACCAAGTGATAGCGTGAGCACAGTTGCACACCGCAGGTTGCAGAGGTCGCATGTACTGTCGCTTCAAACAGGCCCCTTTTTTCAAAAAGGTTCTTTGCCGAGGCTTTCTTCCTCAAAGAAAGCCGGAAATGCCCCACCGTCCCCGGATTGTTCAGGACCAGCGATGAGAGGCGATGGTCTGATAGGTCGAGGGGGAGAGAATCGGGCGGGCAAGCTGTGCTGCGGTAGCCGGGGAGAGGACCCCGTCGGCATAAAACTCGCGTCCTGCCTGCCGGACGATTTCCAGATAGGCGTTCACCTGGCGTTTGCACACCCCGCAGGTCAGGACCTCTCCCTCCGCACAGTAGATGCGGGTGCCGGTTCCCTTTCCCCAGATCAGGTCCAGCGTGGCATCCAGGGCAGGGTAGACGGTTGCGGCGCGGGTGTGTCCGCAGGTGGAGAGAATCGCCAGCCGCTTGTCGCAGAAGTGGGGATTGCGCATGCGGTGGCATGCCGAGAGGTTGTCTCCGATGGTATCCAGCGGCAGGGTGAGCGGCAGGCACCGGTCGATCAGGCCCTTCATCACCGCGGGCATTCCGTAGAAGTACAGCGGGAAGCTCTGGATGATGATGTCCGCTTCTTCGAGGCTCCGGTACAGGGCTTGCATGTCGTCTGCAATGACGCATTTGCCGGGGGTTTTTGTCCAGCAGGAAAAACATCCGGCGCAGGGACGGATGTTTTTCTCATACAGATGCTCGGTTTTGATTGCGGCGTCCGCAGGGAATCCGCTGACAAAGGCGCGGGTCAGCGCCATGGTATTGCCGGCGTCCTTTTTGGGACCGCCGTCCAGAATCAGAACGCGCATGAAACTCCTTTCACGCCTGCCCGCCGGCAGATCCGAACGGTCGGAACCGGCCCGGCTCAGGCGTTTGCTGTATCTGAACCGCTCATTTTGTCTTTGTCTTCTGACCGGTCCCGGATGTCCGGTTCTTCCGGCGGATAGATCTGCGCGGCGTTCATAGAGGTGAAGAGCAGACATCCCTTGGCACGCAGAGCACCGTCGCAATAGACGGCAGCGTCAAATTCGTAAAGACCGGCTGCCGCTTTGGTCAGAAAAACAGAAATTTCCAGCCGGTCGCCCGGGATGACCGGCTTTACAAATTTGAAATCCCGGACTTTGAGCAGCACATATACAAGATCCGGGTCCGTACTGTCATCCGGGGCAATGACCAGAGAGCACAACTGTGCGGCACACTCGATCAGCAGCACACCGGGCATCACCGGCAGGCCGGGGAAGTGACCGGCAAACTGCGGTTCATTGACCGAGACGCATTTGATGCCGCAGGCCATGTGTCCCGGCTCAAGCGCCGTGACGCGTTCGATCATCTGAAAGGGCGCGCGCTGACGGATGCGCTGATTGATTTCCAGCAGGTTCACAGGCTGAGTCCTCCGTCAAGCAACAGGGTCTGACCGGTCATGTAGGAGAACGCCGGGGAGAGCAGTGCCGCCACCGCTTCCGCGACCTCTGCGGGCTTGCCGAACCGTCCCATCGGAATGGAAGAGAGGTACGCCTCCTTCTGCTCCGCGGGAATATGCTCCATCATATCCGTCTGGATAAACCCGGGAGCGATTCCGTTGACCCGGATGCCGTAGCGCGCCAACTCCTTGGCCAGGGTTGCGGTCATGGCATTGACGGCCGCTTTGGTCGCGCTGTAGACTCCCTGTCCGGGAATGGCAAGCACCGAGCTCACCGAGGAAATGTTGATGATCATCCCGCTTTTCTTTTTCATCATTTTCAGAGCGGCCTGCTGGGCACAGTGGAAATATCCCTTGATATTGACCGCGAGACTTTTGTCCAGAGACTCCTCGGTCAGCATCAGCAGGTAGCGGTCATCCACAACCCCCGCGTTGTTGACCAGGACATCAATGCCGGAAAGTTCGGCTGCTGCCGTGCGGAACATGGCACGAACCGCCGCTTCATCCGATGTATCTGCAGCGATCGTGAGGGCACGCCGTCCCATGGCGCGGATCTCTTCAGCCACTTCCTCTGCGGCTTCGCGGTTACGGACATAATTGACTGCCACATCATAGCCGAGGTCTGCCAGTTTCAGAGCACAGGCCTTCCCGATTCCGCGCGATGCTCCGGTAACCAGTGCTACCATATCAGGGTTCCTCCTTTTTGCCGTTTTGTGCCGAAAGGACTACAGCCGCACAGCAACCGCCGCGTGCCGTGGCCACCACAAGCGCATATTTTGCGTTCGGGTCCGTGTGCAGGGCGCGCGCAGCCTGCGCCAGGTCATGCATCGGATTTGCAGCGCGGGCGTTTCCGATCCGGTCTGCAGCGCAAACTGCGGGCAGGGCAAGAACCGATGCAACCGCGGGCTCTGCAAAAACATAAGAAAGTGCCGCACGGTCAATACCTGCACGGTCAAGCGCGGTATCAGCCGCTTTTCTGACCGTGTCATCAGATGGGTTCCGTTCGGTGTAGGGCAGGGCCTGGTGGGCGAGCGCATACCCCGCCACATAGGCATAAGGCTCCGCGCCGCGTACTGCGGCATGCGCCGCGGTTTCCAGCGTCAGAGTGACGCTGCCTTCACTGAAGTGCTCCCCATGACCCATGGCACGGTAGAGTTCTGCCAGATTTTCCGATCCTTCATCGGTTCCGGATACCAGCATTACATCCTCATTTTCGCCTTGCAGCAGATCGCAGGCGTACGCCAGGCTCTGCAGACCGGCGCTTTCCCCGTTGGCGACAGTGGCGCAGGTGCCTTTCAGGCCGGTGTTGATGGAGAGATAGCCCCCGGCCGCATTGTACACCGTATTCGGGAACGAAAAGGCGCTGCCTGCGGTAGGCCCCTTTTCACAAATCATCTGCTGAAAGGCGTCGATTTCCCCGATCGGTCCGTCAGCGGTACCGATCACGCTGCCCACACGGGGGGCGTTTTCGGGCGTGATGGTCAGTTTGGCGTCAGCCAGCGCGTCTTTGCCGCTGGCTAACTCCAACAGGCTGAACCGGTCCAGTTTCCGGAAAAAGCCCAGCGGCACTCCGCGGCCGGCAAAGGCCTGCATGGACAGATCGGGCGCCTGTCCGTCCTGTGCCACGGTCATGCCGATACCGGTGATGCAGACCGGAACATGACGGCGCGGTTTCGGGGTGTGCGCCTCTTTGGAAAAGATCATGCTCGCGTTGGTGCCCCCGAAGGCAAAGGAGTTGGACATGGCGGTCTGCATGGCACGGGCGCGGCAATGATTGGCGGGGAAGTCCAGTCCGCCGGCCTTCGCGGCGAGCGTCTGCTTCCCCTCCTCCGTGAAGAAAATGGTAGGCGGTACCGTGTCTTCGGTCAGTGCCTTGACGGTCAGAACCGCTTCGATTGCTCCCGCGGCGCCCAAACAGTGGCCGGTCATCGACTTGGTGGAACTGACCGAAACTCCCGTACCGTCAAAGAGGGTATGCAGAGAGAGCCATTCCGCTTCATCATTTTTCGCAGTGCCGGTGCCGTGCGCGTTGATGTAGGAGATTTCGCCCGGAGCAACCCCGGCGCTCGCCATGGCGCGGCGGATTGCCAGCATCTGTCCTTCTCCCTGCGGGTGGGGGGCCGTAATATGGAAGGCATCCGAGCTGATCCCGAATCCCGAGATTTCGCACAGGATGTGTGCGCCGCGGCGGACCGCACTTTCATACGATTCGACTACCAGAATGCCCGCGCCTTCCCCCAGGGTAATGCCGTTGCTGTGATTAAAGGGCGAGCACGGCCCTTCCGAGAGCGCGTGCAGGGCATGAAATCCTGCAAAGGCGAGGGAAGAAAAGGCATCGGTACCTCCCGCAAGGAAGATCTCGCCTTCTCCCGAGCGAATCAGGTCGCAGGCATAGGCCAGACTCATGGTGCCGGCGGCACAGGCGTTGACAATATTGGCGGTGACACCCGAAAGACCAAGGTAAGCGGCGGTATTGTTGGCAAGAGAGGAGGCAAACAGGCGCGGAATCAGAGAGGGATCCTGTTTGCCCTCGGTATAGTATCGGTCCAGACTGTCCACACCTGCCACGCAGCTGCCAACGATCAGACCGGCGTGCGCGCGATCCTCTCCCTGCAGGTGTGCATCGGACAGCGCTTCTTCCGCAGCCCGGATACACAGGCGGACCGAACGGTCGCAGTCGGGGGCGGGTAGCTCGGTGCCCCGCACCTCCGCTCCCAGGTGTGTATAGCATCCCTCAGTGGAGACGGAAGCAACCGTTTCAATGCCGGTTTTTCCCAGTTTAACCGCTTCAAAGCATGCGTCTGCGCTGTTGCCCACCGCGGCAATCATGCCAAGCCCGGTGATTACACATCGTCTTTCCATATGGGTGTCCTTTCCCGGTAAAAATAAATATTCGGCGTTGAATGTTCAGGCGTTTGCAACGACATAATCGGCCAGCGAACTGACCGTCTGGAAGTGTTCCTTTCCCACGCCGGTCATATTGACGCCGAACAGGTCGTCAATGCCGGCAATGATTTCCAGCGAGTCAACCGAGTCCAGTCCGATATCGTCTCCGAACAGAGCGGCGTCATCGGTGAGCATTTCTGCGGGAATGCGCAGGTTTTCGGAAATCATGGCTTTGATTTTTGCAGCAGTTTCTTGTTTGTTCATGATGAATCTCCTTTGTATGTAAATAACATGGGTTACGCATGAATATGGGTAGGCCGGTCAGGCGCATATGTAAGCAGAGCATCGCAGAGCGCCTCTGAAAACCCCGACTGTGCAAGCCGGAGAACCTGGTGCACCGTGTTGAGTACCGTCGCCTCGCCCGCGTTGCCGTGCGCTTTTACGATCGGTTTGCGGATTCCGAGAATCATGGCACCAGCCCGGGCGGAAAAGTTCATATCTGCAGCGGCCGCAGTCAGCAGGGCGTGTGCCTGCGGAATCTGTTTTGCCTCTGACAGCAGACGGCGCAGGATAAAGGCGCCGGTGCCTTCGATGGTTTTGAGCAGTACATTGCCTGCAAAACCGTCGCTCACGATCACATCCCAGTTGCCGCTGAGTGCCTCTCGCGCTTCCATATTGCCTCCGAACCGGATGGGCAGGGCGCGCAACAGCGGAAAGACCGCTTTGGAAAACGCGTTGCCCTTTTCGTCCTCGCTTCCGACTGAAAGCAGGCCTACGCGCGGATCAGGGACCCCGCAGAAAGTGCGCTCCAGCGTGTGACCCATCAGTGCAAACTGCTGGGCCAGGGCGGGAGGGCAGTCCACATTTGCGCCGCAGTCGAGCAGGGTGACCATTCTGTCCTCTCCCACGGGCAGAAAGGCGGCCAGCGCGGGGCGGATGACGCCCGGCAGTTTGCGGACATGCACGATACTGCCGCACAGGGCGGCGCCCGTGCTGCCAGCGGTCACCATCCCGACCGTGTCGGGATCTGCCGCCAGGGTGCGCATGCCTACGATCAGGGAAGAGTCGGTCTTGGTCATGACCGCTTCGGGTGGGGAATCACTGTTGTCGATCACCTGTGTTGCGGGCAGAACGGTGATGCATTCCGGGTTGTGCGGTACTGCGGCAAGGCAATCCGTGATCCGTCGGGGATCACCGGGTAAAAGCAACTCCACATCCGGTTCTGAAAGGGAACAGGCGGCGCAGCCCCGCAGCAGCGCCTCGGGCGTGTCCGATCCGAACACATCCACAATGACGCGTTTACGGTTCTTCATCGTTTGTATAATCCTCGAATCCTTTTTTCCTGGTGCGCACCCGCACCGTATAGGCGGTGAACCACACATGCTCCGCACCGAAGGCGATCAGCGCTATCGACAGCA
The DNA here is from genome assembly GCA_949293405.1 of uncultured bacterium. Taxonomy (GTDB): domain Bacteria; phylum Bacillota; class Clostridia; order Oscillospirales; family CAG-272; genus UBA1740. The sequence continues at coordinate 12,299 of CASFDI010000093.1, forward strand.
GCGTCATGGTGTTGCCCGATTCCATTCCGGTGGTCAGAATAATCACAAGGGCGAACAGCCCCATCAGAATGGCCAGCGAAAGGACTGCAGGCCAGGCGCGGATACCGAAGCGTTTTGCATCCACGGCGGTCTGGATTTTGAGGACGCTGTCAAGCAGTATGTAGAGCGCCAGCGAGTAGGAAATCAGCTGATTGAGCCGCTCGGGCGCAAGCAGGATCAGAATTCCCAGAATACCGGTGAATATACCGAACGCCAGATCAAACTGAAAGGCCAGCCGGTACATGTCATTGCTGAAATATCCCAGCAGTTTCGCCCCGCATACAAACAGGCACATGACGCCGATCAGCAGTTTCCCTGCCAATTCGTCCACCGGTGCGACAAAAAAAGTCAGAACACCGCAGATGCACATACAGGCTGCGGCAATGATATTGATGATTTTGGCTTTGAGAACGATGTCACACCGCACTTTCATGCTGCTCTCCGATCACAAGTGGACTTTCTTTCATTTTATTCGCGAAGCGCGTCCGATACAATACACAAAAACGCCCCTGTGTCATCAAAAATGACACAAGAGCGTTTTTGCCCAAAAAAGAACAGATTATGTCGGATTCTGTCGCGCGTAGTCGACCGTAAAGTGCATCGTCGCGGAGAAGAGATCTCCCATGCGTGCCAGCTGTTCGTTCAGTACATCGGTGCGTCCGGTCTCGATCCACCGATAGAGCAGACCGTCGAAGGCGGCGTGATAAAAATCCCGGATCAGGGAGCGGTCGGGCTCGGGCAGGGGAGCGTCTGCCGTAATGGCGTCCAGCAGGTGATCCACCACCATGGCGGAGGACTGGCGGAAATAGCGCATCAGCTCGTCCTTTTTGGGTGAGTTGAGCAGATGGCGGACAATGCGCGGCCGCTCGTCTGCGAATTTCAGAATTTCGCGGAACGCGTCCCCGGGTGTATTGACGGTGCGCGAGTTGATTACCAGGTCGCGGATGGCGGCGCGCAGAATGCTGTCCACAATGTCATATGTGTCCTGAAAATAATTGTAGAAGGTGTTGCGGGTCAGCCCGCAATCCTCTACAATATCCTTGACTGTTACCTTTTCAAAAGGGCGTTGATCCAGAAGACGGGTGAAAGAGGCCTCAATTGCCTGACGAATGAAAGTCTGTTTGCTTCGCATGGCGCCACCTGCCGGACCCGGATCAGTCTCGGCGACTGCGGGAGACAATCAGCAACAGTCGCAGGAACTGCGTAATGGTATAGGCCAGTGCAGCCACATAGGTCATGGCGGCGGCACGCAGAACTTTGCGCGAAGCGCCCAGCTCGTCCCTGGTCAGCATGCCGCTGTCCGAAATGGCGGCCAGAGCACGGCGGCTGGCGTTGAATTCGGTGGGCAGGGTGACCAACTGAAAGAGCATCACCAGGCCAAAACCCGCAACACCGATATAGGCGAGAAAGATAAAAACAGGGGAGAAAACCGACAGCAACACTCCGATCAGCAGCAGCGGAATCGCCAGCCGGGAGCCGATGTTGGTGATCGGGATAATGGCGTTGCGGATTTTCAGCGGCACATAATTCTGCGCGTGTTGGACGGCATGCCCTGCTTCGTGCGCAGCCACGCCGATGGCGGCGGCAGACGAGACTCCGTAAACCTGATCGGACAGGCGGATGACATTGGTGCGCGGATCAAAGTGGTCAGTCAGATTGCCCGGAATGTGTTCGATCTGTACATGATAGAGCCCGTTCGCGTCCAGAATACGGCGTGCGGCATCCATGCCGGTCATGCCGCTTGCCGGGCGGACCTTGCTGTACCGGCGGAACGCACCGTTGACCGCAATCTCTGCCCAGAGCGTGAAGAGAAGCGCCGCCACCGCCAGCAGCGTAACAATATAATAATCCATAACATCCTCCTGCGGAAACCGGATTTGCATCAGCGCCGGAGACAGATCTGTCCAACAGGCGCCACGGCACTTTATTTCGTTACTTTATTTATATTATTATAGCGAAAAGCCGCGTTTATGTCAAGCACAGGAGTACCGGGAAGTGGGAAAACCTGCTGATGCAGACAGAAAAGCGGGAAAAGGATTCTGCATGCGAAAAAACAGGAAGGAAAGAATGTGCTTTCTTTCCGTCCTTCCCGATTCCCGGACCGGCTGCTTTGTTTTACAGTTCAATAACAGTTACGCCTTCATTGAATCGACCCATCAGGGGCTCCAGTTCTCTGTAACGGTTCTTGAGTTTCAAAGCTCTGAAATTGAACAGGTCCATTTCTTCTCCGTAGATCACTGCTTTCAGTTTGCCGTTTCTTTCCTGTGCCTTTAGCCATTGGCGTGCCTTATCGTGGATGGCACCGCCTTTCCCGGTGCTACCGTATCCGTGAATGATCAGTATACATTTGCATTTGTCACGCCGGCACTGTTCAAGGGCGTTTTTCAGTATATCCATTGCTTGTGCGACCGTGGGCATGCCCTCTTTGATATTCAGCTCTCTGTAGGTGGCATTCATGACGGAGCCCTCTCATAACGGCTACGGAATTTGTCAGCCTCCAAAGGGAGGGATTGCAACAGTTCGGCGATCGGAACCGACTTGCAGTCGCCGTATAGCTCATATTTTCCGCCGTTGTTCAGCAGAAGCGTGCCCCGCGGATCGATCATCACATAGGAATTTTCCATTTCACCTCGGGATTCACAAACAATCCTGTCTTTGAACGAATGGTGGCGCTCACAGAATTCCTGAAACTCTTCATTGCTGATTCCGTAGGGCCTGGCTTTGTTGTTAACCCCTTCCACCAGGTGCATATGCATCAGTTTGATTCTCTGAGGGGCCATCGCCGTGTAGAGCGGGGTCAGATCCTCTTCAAGATTAAGCCGGGATACAACAGTATTGATCTTCAAGGTGATTTTACAATCGTGAATGATCTGCGCCAGCGCGGTCAGTTGTCTGATATCGGGTGTCATTTGACCGTGACATCTGCCAAGGGCATGGTTGGTCTCCTGCCTGGCAGAATCGATGCTGATACCGATGCAGGAAACTTTCCCCTGCCAGGAGCGCACCAGCGTTTCGGTAAGAAGAGAACCGTTGGTGATAACCGACACGGCAATATTGCATTTTTGACAATAGTCAATCCACTCATGAAGATGCGGATTCATCAGCGGTTCGCCGCCGGCGAAATTGATACGTCCGCTTTGAATCTGCTGACTGTGGAAGTATTCGGCGATATGATCGATCACCTTTTTCCCGTCTTCGAGTGAGAGTTCGCCGGATGTGAACTTTCCGAAACAGCAGATGCAGTGGTAGTTGCAGCTGTTGGTGATATGAAAATTGATCACTTCATACTGTTCCATAGTCACATCCCCCCTTTCCGTCCCATATGACGGATTGCATGCTTCTGATAGAAGTCGCGGACGGTGTGGCTGTATCGGTCCAAAACGAATGGCAGCCCGCAGGAGAGATAATCGTACAGAAACCAGGTTGTGACACCGTAATACGGCGTATCGCCGCAGACGGGAATAAGATCGGCATTGTAGGTGATGAATTTCCGTGCGTCTTGATCTTCTGTTCCGAGCACCAGAGCGAGCACCAGTTTATTCAAAGCACGGTGAACGGCCGCAAGCTCCTGTGTCAGTGTGGAGCAGGGGGCGGGGAGAATTTTAGACCAATATGCCGTATCAATGTTGCGGTTGCGTCGGTTTTCTTCGGTGGGACGGACTTCAGGCGGGAATTCTTCCGGGAATGTCCTGCGTATCAGATCTTTCGTGAACGAAAGGGCGGTCATAACACCTGCATCCAGACAGATTGTCCCGATCAGCATTTCCAGGGAATCGGCCAGGTATTTCTCCCTGTTCAGACTCTGCAGATGCTCTTCGTTCAGAACGAAAGCCTCCTGATTTGTAAACAGGGAATCGTATTCAGTGTATTTCGCGGGTAAACCGCTGTGCAGATACAGCCTGTCAAATCCATGCCGGACCGAAATGCGAACCTGTGCCTGCGCACGGGTATAGGTCTCAAACAGTTCTGCCATGTTGCCGGTTGCCGGATTGTAGAACAGCAGTTCTGCCACGGCCAGCCCATATACGGCATCTCCCAATTGTTCGAGGACGGGGAAGCGTTCCGCTTCTCTGATCAGAGCAGTATCGCGGTCCAGCAGGGAAATGAGATAGTCATCGCGGTATTCTTCACCGACCGTTATGCCCATTTCTTCCAGCTTGCTCTTCAGAATTGCGTAACACCGGGTGCGCGCTTCACTATCGGTCTGGTACACGGTGCCGATTCCGGTTTGCTGTTCTATGGTTTTGATCAGATCGACAAATATGCGTTGCAGATAGGAAAACCGGGTCGTTTCGTCCTCCGCCAGCAGGGTGACTGCATATGTCTTCAGATATACGCGGTCCAGAATACGATCAGGAGTAAATGCATCGGGGCAATACGCTTGAAACACCCTCCTGCTCCAGCTGTCTGCAAGAAAGCGGAACGGTGCCATGTCGAGAATGACCGGAACAGACCGGTGCTTTTCCTCATCGCTCACTGACGGGCATTCCAGCTCCCGCTTCAGGTATTCACGGACTTCAGAAGCGGATGCGCCATACTGGTACGCAATGAACTTTTCCCAGATGTGCTTTCCGGTTTCCAGGCATGCCTGGTCGGCAGGGGTCAGCGGATAGCACAGTGGAACTGAAGCTGCAGCGGATACATCGCAATAATGCTTCAGTCGGGCAAACGCAGAGATGTGTGCCTGTTCTTCCAGGGCACGCGACACGGTATCTTTTGAGGAGACCCAGAGAGGGAAGGCGTTTTCGAGGACCAGGTCTGCATGGGGTATTTCCCGGAAATTCTTAAACACATGCGTGAGAATTTTCTCTGCATGGCGCGGGGAATGATGCTTTGCTGTTTCGTTGATAAAGGTGATCACACAGAACCGCTCATGCTCCTGCCAGAAATCGGGGTCGTTCAGCAGGGTCAGCTGCAGGACCTTCCTGTTCCGCACATTCCCTTCAGCACCTGTGAAAAGGCGCGTTCCGTCATCCCGGCTGTCGGTGCAGGCGGCATTGAAATCATATCCGAAATGATCTATTACATAATCATTGAGCGGAGAGCCAAGCGGTGTGAAAGGGGCGGGAGCCACGCTTTCGGCGTGGAAATAACAGATGCTTTTCACCCCTGATGCGATCCGTTCCACTTCCTTCCTGAGCGGGCCGCACTTGCGCTGAAGTTCTTCTTCCTGCACGCTGTGTACAGTATTCAGAACCGGCAATGTAAACAGATTGTTCAGATGTTTGCACTCCTGTGTAGCCAGAAGATCCGTAAAACAGGCCAGAAGTTTCTGCAGAACTTTGCTGCTGTATTGCCTGCGGGAATAGACCGACATGGCTTTTTCATACTCTTCCGGTGGGAGCACATCCCTTGCAAAATCGGTCTCTTCCATCATGAATTGAAGAGCGACCCGTTCACACGCCTGCTGCATGAGAGGATCCTGCGTATCCGGGCCGTTCGGTTCAAGATCGGCGCTCTCTAACATCCGCAAGACAAGCAGAGGTCGATTACGGGCAGGCTCCCGGTCCAATTTCTGATGGCAGAACAGGACCAGGGCTTCTTTGGGGGATGAAAAAAGGGATGGCCAAAAAAGGCCATCCCTATGTTTGCTGAAATCAAACATAGTGGTTGCCTCCTCTTTTGTACAAAATATAGGATTTCGTACAGGAATTTCCGGAGGCTTTGAGATTGCAGATGCATGTCATCGCCAGTGGTTTTTTCTGAACAGGTGTGACTACAACTTCTTGTATCCAACACAGCATTCTTTGCGTCATGTCTTCGAAAAAAGCACGGCCGGTATTTTTCCTGTGCATCCATCTTAACACAAAACTTCAGCCGTGTCAAGAAAAAAATTGATTCTGTATGTGCGCAGAAAAATTGATTCTGTATGTGCCGGACCACATCGGCATTATTCCTTGCAATCCGGGCGCGGGTATGGTATAATGCAGTCTGAATGAAAAAAGATATGAGGAGACGGCATGATCACAGTACAGAATCTGAGTTTTCACTTCGGGTCACAGACCCTGTTCAAGAATGTGGACCTGAAATTCACGCCCGGAAACTGCTACGGCATTATCGGGGCAAACGGGGCGGGAAAATCGACCTTCCTGCGCCTGCTGTGCAGGGAACTGGAGCCCAGCAGCGGGGAGATCATCATCCCCGAGACGGTGCGGATGTCGGTGCTGCGGCAGGATCACTTTGCGTTTGACTCCTTTACGGTGAGTGATACCGTGATGATGGGGAACGCGCGGCTGTATGCGGTCATGCAGGAAAAGAATGCGCTGTATGAGAAGGCGGATTTCACCGACGAGGACGGGGTGCGGGCGTCGGAGCTGGAAGCGGAGTTTGCCGAACTTTCGGGTTGGGAAGCAGAGTCGGAGATCTCCAGACTGATTCAGGGGCTGGGACTGTCCGAGGAGCTGATGGGGCAGACCATGTCCACCCTCAAGGAGAGCGAAAAGGTCAAGGTGCTGCTGGCGCAGGCCCTGTTCGGGAATCCGGACATTATTCTGCTGGACGAGCCCACAAACGGCCTGGATCCCGAAGCGGTGCTGTGGCTGGAGGACTTTTTGTCCGATTATTTCGGGACTGTGCTGGTGGTGTCGCATGACCGGCATTTTCTCAACGATGTGTGCACCAATATCGTGGACATTGACTACGGCGCAATCCGGATGTATGTGGGCAACTACGAATTCTGGTACGAGTCCAGCCAGCTGATGCAGCGCATGATCAAGCAGCAGAACCGCAAGGCGGAAGAAAAAATCAAAGAATTGCAGGCTTTTATTGCGCGCTTTGCCGCCAATAAGTCCAAATCCCGCCAGGCCACCTCCCGGCGCAAACTGCTGGACAAACTCACCGTTGAGGAACTGCCTGCCTCTTCGCGCCGCTATCCGTTCATCGGATTTGAAATGGAACGGGAGCCCGGCAAGGATATTCTGACCGTGCAGGATCTGTCGTGCGTGCGCGACGGGCAGACTCTGTTTTCCGGGGTGTCCTTTATCGTGGGGCGCGGGGACAAGATCGCCTTTGTGGGGAACGAGCGTGCGGTGACCGCTCTGCTGGACTGCCTCGGCGGCGGGACGGAGGCCGACAGCGGCTCCTGCAAGTGGGGGGTCAGCATGTCGGTTTCCTATTTTCCGCATGACAATACCGCGTATTTTGCAGGCCACAAGGAGAGCATTCTTGACTGGATGCGCCCCTGCTCGAAGGATCAGACCGAGACCTATCTGCGCGGCTTTCTCGGCCGGATGCTTTTCTCGGGCGACAGCGTGTATAAATCGGTGGAAGTGCTTTCCGGAGGCGAAAAGGTGCGGTGCATGTTTTCCCGCATGATGCTGTTCGGTTCCAACGCGCTGGTGCTGGATCAGCCTACCGACCACCTGGATCTGGAATCGATCACTGCTGTCAACAATGGGCTTGCGGATTTCAAGGGAATCGTGCTGCTTTCCTGTCGCGACTATGAAACGGTGAATACCGTGGCCAACCGGATCATTGAAATCACACCGGAAGGCATGACCGACTTCCGCGGCACCTATGAGCAGTTCCTGCAGTCGAAAGGCATCCGGGGGGAGCAGGCGTGATGACAGTACAGAGAGAAGAGGACGGCAGGGCAGGAGTGCCGGCTCACGCGGCGTCGGCCGCCCCGATGACCAAAGAGGAATGGTGTGC
>CASFDI010000094.1 GCA_949293405.1 uncultured bacterium
CTACCTTTTCTCTTCTCTTTTCTCTCTTATCTTTTCTCTGGAAACGACAATTAGAGAGAAGAGAGAAAAGTGAAAAGCTAAGAGTGAAGAGACCAAAAAGAAACGACAATCTTCTTTCGAAAATTGTCGTTTCTTTTTGGCTGCGGCACTAGGATTCGAACCTAGGTGATGACGGAGTCAGAGTCCGTTGCCTTACCGCTTGGCGATGCCGCAATAGGCGCCCTGCGAAGTGGCGGGGCGTTTCGTACGCGAAATATTATAGCACTTTTTTCCGGTTTGTCAATAGTTTTTTTGGGAAAGAGGCAAAAAAACAGTTCCTCGGGGCAAAAAAGCGAGGAGAACGGCTGTCCGGGTGCAGACTTCCCGAAACGGTGCAGCAGTTGGTATCTTTTCTCCCGGATTGCCGTCCGCCTTCTGTGTCTTTGCAAGAGGCGGACGGCAATCGTCGGGGTGGTCCGCTGAATGGACCGGTGTATACTGCCGGTGCTTTTTTGTGGGTGTATGCCGGGTGTTATTCTTTTTTGCCGCTTGGCGGGGCGAGGTCGTATTTCGGCATACGGAAAAGCAGACGGCGCAGGGCACGGGGGCGAAAGGGGATCAGGGGAGCGAGGTAACTGAAGTCGCCGTTGACGGTGCGGTTGGTGCACAGCAACAGCGGAATCAGAATAATGCCTGCAAGATAACCCCAGATTCCTGCGATGCCGGTGAAGGCGAGCAGGATCACGCGCATGAATTTGAAGGCGTAGCTGAGCTCGACATTCTGCTGGGAAAAACCTCCGATCGAGACGATCGCCATATAGAGAATGACATCCGGAGAGAGCCAGCCGATCATGACTGCAAAATCGCCCAGAATCAGACCGCTGATCACGCTGAGAGAATTGGCGAGCATGTTCGGAGTGTTCATACTGGCAAGTGACAGCACATCAATTGCCAGTTCTGCCAGAAACAGCTGCAGCAGAATGGGCAACTCCCCCGTGGTTGCCGGCAAGGCAAAGGAGAGCCATGCGGGAGCGTAGTCCTGGTAGCGCAGCAGCAGGTACCAGGAAGGGGTCAGCAGAACAGAAGCAATGCAGACCAGAAGGCGCAGTATGCGCAGGTAGCTGCCGGTGAGCGGAGGCAGGTAATAGTCGTCTGTTTCCTGCAGAAAGTCCAGTATCGAGGTAGGCAGAATCATGACATGCGGGGAAGTGTCGCACAGGATCAGCACGCTGCCTTCTATGAGCTGCGCCGCGGCGGCATCCGGCCGTTCGGTGGTGCGGATTTTGGGGAAGGGGTTATACCAGCGGCGCCGGATCAGCGTTTCCGCCAGACTTTGCTCGCCAAGGGTAATCGAGGAGGGGCGGATCCGGTCCAGCAGTTCTGAAAGGTGCCGGACATATTTGGGATCTGCCACTCCGTCAAGGTAACACAGCACCACATCGGTGCGGGAAGAACCGCCCAGGTTCTTGTATTGCATAACCAGCCGCGGATCGCGCAGACGGCGGCGGATAAGGGCGGTGTTGAAAATCAGTGTTTCTACAAAGCCGTCCTTGGAACCGCGCATGACCCGGTCGCTTTCGGGTTCCTGGGTCTGGCGTGCCGGATAGGTACGCGCATCGATAATAATTGCTTGTGCGCCGAACCGCTCACCGATCATTGCCGCAGCACCTGAGAGTACCATGGTCAGCACAGTCTGGAAACTGTCGGTCACATCCACTTCCACATACGGGACATGCCGCTGTGCGAAATCATGCGCATCGTTGCCTGCGTCGGGAAGGGTGATAAAATATTGCATGAGCTTCTGCATGGTTTCGTCTTTGATAAAACCGTCGATGTAGTAGAGCGTCACCTCTGTCTGGCCGATCGGCAGACGGCGCCGGATCAGGTCAAAGTTTTCATCCACCCGCAGGGTGCGGTCAAGCAGTTCGATGTTCTGTTTGTAGTCTGCTGTCAGTTTTTCCATGGAGCACCTCCTATGGAGACAGTATGCGTCAGCGCGCTTTCTCTTATGCATTCCGGTGGGGGAGTTGCATTCTTCCTCTTGCGAAACCGGGCGGGATGTGCTATACTGAAAGCAGAAGAAAAGGGTAGAGGTGGAACAGATGGCAGAACATCCCCTGGCATTTCTGACCGGGCGTGCGGTGCCGGCGGATGAGGCGGTCCTGATACTGGCGCCCATGGCGGGATACAGCGACCGGGCATTCCGGGTGCTGTGCCGCCGCTTCGGTGCGGATGCTGTGGTGACCGAGATGATTTCGGCGAAGGCGATATGCTTCGGTGATCGCAAGACCGCTGCACTGGGGCGTATCGGAGCGGAGGAACTCCCCTGTGCTCTGCAGTTGTTCGGCAGTGATCCGGACACCCTTGCACACGCGGCCGCAGTAGTCAGCGGCGGCATGGGCGGCGGACTTGCTCCGGTTGCGATTGATATCAATATGGGCTGCCCGGTGCGCAAGATCGTATCGAACGGTGAGGGCAGCGCCCTGATGCGCAATCCGCCCCTGGTGCGGCGGATCGTGGAAGCGGTCCGCCGCGCAACCCCGCTGCCGGTCACTGTCAAAATCCGCGCCGGCTATGACGGTGATCATATCAATGCACCCATGGTGGCACAGTATGCCGAAGAGGGGGGCGCCCGGGCCGTTACGGTGCACGGACGCACACGCGCCCAGGGATACAGCGGGCAGGCAGATCGGTCGGTGATCGCCGCGGTTTGTCGTGCGGTGTCGGTTCCGGTGATCGGGAACGGGGATGTTGTCGACGGTGAGAGCGCCGCCCGTATGCTGGATACCGGATGCGCGGGATTGATGATCGGCAGAGGAGCGGTCGGAAACCCCTTTGTTTTTACCGAGATCCGGGCACACCTGTCCGGAAAAGAATATGATCCACCTGATCTCAGAGCCCGGGCGGCAACTGCAGAGGAACAGTTGCGCCTTGCTGCCGAGGACAAGGGAGAGGCGATTGCAGTGGCGGAAGCACGCAAGCAACTGGTCGCTTATTTTCATTCGTTCCGGGGGGCGTCCGGCTGGCGCCGGGAGATGCAGCAGGCACAGAATATGGCAGAGATGGTTGAATTGCTGCACCGCGCATGCGGGACCTTCGCGTCAGATATATCGGATGCTATCAATCCGTAAGGAGGGGCCATACATGGATCTTTTTCTCTCGACCGATGAAGCGCGGCAGATCCGCGGGCAGTTGCAGGCAGACGGATTGCTGCCCTTGCTGTTGCGTTATGAGGCGGATCGCACCATGAAGCACCCGCTGTACGCGGTTACCGATCATCCCTCTCCCGCGGCAAGCGGCGATCCGCACGATTATTTCAGTGAAGGCCCCTACTGGTGGCCCGATCCGGCACATCCCGACGGTCCCTATATCCGACGGGACGGGGAGATCAATCCGGACCGGTTCGACCGGCATCACCGGGACCTGGGGGCGCTTTGCCGGGACAGCTATCTGCTCGCAGCAGCGGGGTATTTCCTGACTGACGGCAGTCTGTATGCCGACCGTGCAGCTCAGCTCCTGCGCCATTTCTTTGTGGATCCTGCTACACGGATGAACCCGCACCTCTCCTATGCGCAGGCGATCCGGGGCAAGTGCAACGGCCGCTCAATCGGGATTATCGATACCTGCTGTCTGATCATGGCTGCCCAGGGGGTGTGGTTGCTGGAGCAGGCAGGCCACGATATGGGGGATGTAAAGAACTGGTTCGCCTCCTACCTGCATTGGCTGGAGACCAGCGAACTGGGGCTGGAAGAAAAATTCTATCACAACAATCATGCCAACTGGTATAACACCCAGACGATGGCGTATGCCGCGCTGACCGGGAACCGTGCGGTCTTTGAGGAGTGCGTGCGGATGTTCCGGGAGCGGATTATTCCGGGACAGCTCAATGAAAACTGTGCTTTTTCGGATGAGTTGACCCGCACGCGGTCTTACCACTATTGCTGCTACAATCTGGATGCCACAGCGGGTGCGTGCGAAATTGCCTTTCATGGCGGGCAGGATCTGTACCGCTTCCGCACGGAGGACGGGCGGGGCTTTGAAGGAGCGGTGGACTTCATGCTGCCGTATCTGAAAAATCCGTTTGCCTGGCGCTATCCTGAAATCGATGGCCATATCTCGCCGGATCACGGTTTTCTGCAACTGGCGGCCTTCCGTCTGGGACGCGCCGACATGGCCTCTGTCAGTCGCGCCGGGCGCATCGGTGTCTATCCGTTCAACTGGCATGATCTTGGTTTTCTGCCCCTGCTTGCAGGGTATTTTACTGTATAAGGAGGGATCTGTATGCTTTTTGGTGATCGTGAACGCATTGTATTTGCGGGAGATTCGGTAACCGACATGGACCGGGCACGCCCCTGCGGGGAGGGTCTTTTCGAAAATGTGGGACACTCGTATGTGCGTGTGGTGGAGAATCTTCTGACAGTCTTCTACCCGGAACGCCTTATCCGGGTGACCAACATGGGCTGGTCCGGCAACACCTCGCGCGACCTTTTGGCCCGTTTTCAGAATGATGTGGTGGCGCTCTCCCCCGACTGGGTGAGTATCTGTATCGGCATCAACGATGTCTGGCGGCAGTTTGACACGCCGGCCATGCCCGAGTATGGGGTGCAGCCTGACGAGTACGAACGGAATGTGCGCGCCATGCTGGATGCCCTGCAGGGAAAAGTCAAGGGCGTTTTCCTTCTGACACCGTATTATATGGAACCGTTGCAGGCGGATCCCATGCGTCGGCGCATGGATACATACGGCGCTGTCTGCAGGCGCTTGTCGGAAGAATACAACACTTATTTTGTGGATCTGCAGGCCACATTTGACCGGTTCTTCCGGTACCGGCATTCCGCATCGGTGGCCTGGGACCGGGTACATCCCAATCAGGTAGGTGCCACCCTGATTGCACGCGCATTTCTGGAGCAGGCAGACTTCAACTGGAACCGCATCCCGCCGCTTCCCGAACAGTGAAAGGAGTCACTATGCTTCGGTTCAAAGATAAAAATCAGTGTGAATTTGATGTGCTGGGCATGGGAGAGGTCATGCTGCGCCTTTCTCCGAGCGGCAAAGAACGCATTTCGCAGGGTGAGACTTTTATGAAAAATGCAGGAGGCGCCGAGCTCAATGTGGTGTCCGGAATTTCCCAGCTCGGGCTGCGTACAGGCATCATCACCCGTCTTCCTGCCAATGAAATGGGGTCTTTCATCAAAAACAAAATCCGTTACAGCGGTACCAGCGACGATTATATTCTCTATGACGACGCGCCGGATGCGCGTCTGGGAATTTACTATTACGAAAGCGGGGCGTATCCCCGCGTGCCGGTGGTGAACTATGACCGGCGCCACTCCTCTTTCTGTGGATTGGATATAGAACAATTGCCTGCAGGCATGTATGCCAGCACCCGGCTGTTCCATGTCAGCGGGATCACACCTGCTCTGTGCGACCGGCTGCGTCGCGGCACACTGGCTGCGGTGCGCGCTTTCAAGGAGGCCGGAGCGGTGGTGTCCTTTGATGTCAATTACCGCGCCGCTTTATGGGATGAAGATTCCGCACGCGCCTGCATTTGTGAGCTGCTGCCCTATGTGGATGTCCTGTTCATTGCAGAAGAGACGCTGCACAGAATGTTCCGGCAGAGCGGCGAGTTGCCCGAGATTCAGCGCAGATTCGCAAAGGAGCACCCCGGTCTGTCGGTGCTGGCCAGCACCATGCGGACCGTGGTATCTCCCACACGGCATAACTTCACCTCTCTGGTTTACGATGTGGATCAGGACCGTCATTATACGGAACCCCCGTACGAAAACATTGAAGTGGTGGACCGGATCGGTAGCGGAGACGCCTATGTGGCGGGGGCGCTGTACGGTCTGCTTACTGACGGGACCATTGACAGCGCTGCCGCCTACGGCAACGCCATGTCTGCGGTCAAAAATACGGTTCCCGGAGATATGACTGCCTGCAGTATGGTAGATATTGAACGGGTGATCACGGCGCATCGCCGCGGTCAGAGCAGTGAAATGGTGCGGTGAAAATGGTATTCCTTTCCCGGGCGTCCAGGACGCCCGGGATTTTTTTCGGGCACCGCAAAAAGCAGGAACGCATACACTGACAGTGGAGGTGATGCCATGCGTATTTCTGTCATCGGCGGAGACACGAGGCTGGTGTATGCTGCGCAGGAACTGCTGCGCGCGGGCTTTCCTGTTTCGGCCTGCAGGCTGGCCGGAGAGGGACCTGAGGGTGCTGATGCCGTATCGGATCCCCGGGAGGCGCTGCTTTCATGCGACGCGGCGCTTTTACCTATTCCGACAAGCCGGGACGGTGTGCATGTGCAGACTGTGGGAACACAGGAGCCTCCTGTCCCGCTCTCCCTGATAAGCGGGAGCGTGCCTGCGGGAACATTGCTTTTCGGCGGAAATTTTTCCGCTGCATTCACGGCAGCATGCAGGCGACGCCAGGCGCGGCTGGTCGATCTGCTGGAGATGGAAGAGTTTGTTTTGGAAAACGCCTATCTGACCGCCGAAGCGGCAATCGGTATTCTGCTGCGGGAATGTCCCGTGTCCCTGCGCGGCATGCCGGTTGCGGTAGTGGGTTACGGGCGCATCGGATTTTATCTGGCGCACATGCTGGCAGGGATGTCGGCACGGGTGACGGTAGTGGCGCGGAATGCGACCGACCGGACACGGGCGGCATTATCCGGGTACCGCACACTCCCCACCGATCTGCTTTCCGCGGGAAATCCGGACGGCTGTACCGTGATCTGCAATACGGTGCCTGCCCCTCTCTTCACCCGGAACGTCCTGTCAGGATACACGCCCGGAACCCTGATTCTGGAGCTGGCATCCGGTCAGGAGAATGTGAGCGCCTGTCCCGGCATCCGGTGCATCCGTGCGCCCGGTCTGCCCGGCCTGTGGACGCCTGTCAGCGCGGGATATGCCATTGCAGGAGCAATGATCCGTTGTCTTGCGGCACGCGGGGAAGTACCATTCGGAAAGTCTGGACCCGATTCATGATAGGATATGCATTTTGCGGTTCGTTCTGCACCCTGTCCCGCTCGCTTGCAGCACTGCGGGTACTGGTCGATGAGGGAGAAGATGTTCTTCCCATTATGAGCGAAACCGTTTACCGGACCGACACCCGGTTCTGGCGTGCTGCCGATTTTGTCAGAGCGGTTACCGATTTGTGCGGCAGGGAGCCGATCTGTTCGGTTGTTGCAGCTGAACCGCTGGGCCCCGCCATGCCGCTGGAAGCGCTGGTAATTGCTCCCTGTACCGGCAATACACTGGCAAAAATTGCGGCCGGCATTACCGATTCGTCGGTCACCATGGCAGCAAAGGCTCATCTTCGCTGCGACCGCCCGCTGCTGATTGCGCTGGCATCCAATGATGCGCTTTCTGCGAATCTTTCCAATTTGTCTGCGCTCCTGACGCGCAAACAGGTCTATTTTGTACCCATGCGGCAGGACGACCCGGTCGGGAAGCCGTATTCGCTGGTTGCCGATATGGAAGCGGTTCCGATCAGTCTTGCGGCAATGCGGCAGGGAGTGCAGCGGCGTCCGCTGTTTTTCTGACACGCTGATAAAACAAAACGACCCGGGTATACTAATTCCACCAAAAAGGAAGGAGTATACCCGGATGTTTTATCATAAAAAATGCTGCCATACCGGCGCGATTGTGTGGAGCGCCCTGATCGGAGCGATGATCGCCACGGTTCTGATGGGATGCATGACCCGTGACCGGTGCATGAAAGATCAGATGCGCCGCCTGGGCAACCGGTGCAAAGAAGCAGCCGCCGACTGCAAGGAAGCCATTTCAGATCTGACCGACCGCGGCTGAACCATATGCGGCTTGCCGTAAAAACGGCAAGCCGCATCTTTTATGCAATGATAAACAGATAGATGAGCAGCACCGAGATGCCAAGGCAGGTCATCAGCAGGGCAAACGAGAAGTTCCCCAGAACCCGCCGGGTGGTATCGGCGGCAGCTTCCCACCACTGGATCAGTACGGCAGATGCGGCAGGTTCGCCCTCGGCGGGCTTGCGCCGGCGGTCAATCATTTCTCCGATGCGGACCAGCAGCTTGTGCGGATGGTAACGGCGGGGTGCGGTTCCGTACAGTACATAGCGGCGCAGCAGATAAGCACAGAGATCCACTGCCTGATCGGGAACGCGGCACAGAACGGTCAGTGCCGTAACCGAATTCCGGCACAGCGGCAGATATACCCGGTCGGTCAGGGAAGGCAGCGAGGAATCAGCATCGCGGTAGGATCCGTCATGAATCAACACACGCCGCACCACCAGAAGGTATACAACTGCCCCCGCTGCGGCACTGATCAGGAACCCGGACAGATTGCGCAGGGAAAAATAGGACACCGGCTCCGCAAACTCCCTGCCGGAAAGGAAAGGCAGCCCGATGCGGCACAGCGGCTCAATCGCAAGAGCAGGCAACACGCCCGACAGCAGCAGCAAAGCGGGTACCACAACCGAAATTCCGGCGGCGGCCGAAAGCGGGCTGTCTGCATCGACGGTGCCGAGCGGTTTCTGCCAGAAGAGGCAGATATACAGTTTGGTCATGTAAGCGACGGTCAGGCCGCCCGAAAGCAGGAACACCCATTCCACCACGGAAAAGATGGCACCGCCCTGTGCGCTGTATTCCACAATCGATTCGTGAATCAGCGTTTTACCGACATAACCAAGCGTGCCCGGAATACCGCACAGCGAGGCGGCTCCCAGAAGAAAGACAACATGCAATACCGGGTGTCCTTTGCCTGCCCCGCGTAACTCGGTCAGGCTCAGGGTGTGGCGGGCGCAGAAGAAGGCGCCGGCAGCAAGGAACAGTACAATCTTGACAACCGAGTGATTGAGCATATAGGCGATGACGCCGTATGCAGCCGAACTGTTTTCTGCACCCAGGAAGCCCAGCATGGCCACTCCGGTCAGGATAAAGCCGATCTGGGAAAGCGAAGAACAGGCAAGGGTGTATTTGAGATCGGAGGAGAGCAGAGCCAGCACGGCCCCCAGTACCATGGTGATCAGGGCAGCGGCGAGCAGAACGCCGAAGAAGAGTGAAACCCCGGGCAAAATCTGCGCCACAATGATCAGAACGCCCCACACGCCGGTTTTGGTAAGGATACCCGACAGCAGTGCGGAAGCGGGAGCAGGCGCCACCGGGTGTGCCAGCGGCAGCCAGACATGCAGAGGAAACAGGCCTGCCTTGGCTCCGAATCCGATCAGCAGCAGAAACCCCGCGACGATCAGTTCGGTCCGATGATCGGCAAGCGCACCCGATGCGGCAATTTCAGAGATAACAGTGGTGCCTGCCGCATGATCAACCAGCAGGATGCCCATCAGGGCGGCCATACCACCGAAGATGGCAATCCCGAGATAGACTCCTGCGGCGTGCGCGGCACGCCGGGTGCGATCGTGAATCACCCAGACAAACGATGCAACCGACATGATCTCGAAGAAGATCAGCAGGGTAATGAGATCCGCGGAGAGAAACACGCCTGCGGTTGCGCCCAGCGTCAGGAAGAAAAATGCGTCAAAGGATCCCAGGTCCTGTGTGTGTTCTTTGAAATAGGGGATAGCCATCAGCGCGGCGCACAGCCACAGCGCGGCGGTGACCGTCAGATACAGACCGTGAAAGTCCTGCGCAGTCAGTGCAATGCGATAGTGGGGCAGTTGTGCGGAAGCGTCCTGACCGGCAAGCAGCAGATAGGCTGCACAGATCAGTTCCAGGCCCGTTACGCCGATCAGAAAAGGAGCACGCATGCGGCGTGTATGAACCGCCAGCGGTGCTACGGCTGCCGCAAGGAACGGCAGCAGGACGGGCAGCCAAATGATTTCGTTCATCAAAACAGCAACCTCGCAAACAATTGGTTGATTTCATGACTGAAAAATCCGGTGAAAATGCAGAGTACAGCGAGCAGTACCATGGGCACACACATACGCCAGTCGGCCTCCCGGACTTTTTCCAGCGGTGCGAGCGTTCCGGCATCGTGTGCCGAAAGGGGCGTGACACTGGCCGGCAACCAGGCGGGCAGGCAAATGCGCATGGTGTAGATCGCGGTCAGAAAAGCCGAGATGAGCAGTGCGCCCACTCCCACCAGCGCGGGTATCAGACCGGTTTCCACCGCTGCCTCGGCAATCGCCCACTTCGAGAAAAATCCGTTGAACGGCGGAATGCCGATCAGGGACAGGGAAGCAACGGTGAAGCAGGTAAAGGTGACGGGCATCCGGGCTCCCAGACCGCCCAGCTGATCAATGTAGGCGCGTCCGGTGCGGTGGAGCACCGCTCCCGCGGCAAAGAAGACGACAATCTTGATCAGGGAGTGGAACACCAGGTGCAGGAAGGCTTCCAGCATCCCGGCGGGTGTCATGAGCGTCGCTGCAAACAGGATATAGGAGAGGTTCGCCACCGTGGAATAAGCGAGACGGCGCTTGAAGTGGTATTGCTTGAGCGCCATGGCGGAGCCGAATATGATGGTGACTATGGTCAGCGTCATCGCGAATCCCTGCGCCCAGCTGTGATACAGAAGGTCGGTACCGTAGGCGTAGTAGGTCAGGCGGATCACTGCGAAGGCACCCGCCTTGACCACGGCAACTGCGTGCAGCAGTGCGGTGACAGGGGTGGGAGCGACCGAGGCGACCGGGAGCCAGCCGTGCAGAGGAAAGATTGCTGCCTTGACGCCGAATCCTACAAATGCGAAGCACCAGATCAGACGCGCCAGTCCCGCCCTATCGTAGGCGCCGAGAACGCCGCCCAGTACAAATTCGGTGCTTCCCAGTGATGCCAGAAAAGCAAATCCGATGAACGCAAAGGCTGCGCCGCCGAAGGAAAACACCATATACATGCGTGCGGCGCGCCTCGCTTCACCCGTGCCGGGTTGCAGGATCAGCGGGATGGTGCACAGGGTGAGCAATTCGTAGAAGAGATACATGGTCAGCATGTTGGAGGCAAATGCAATGCCCAGCGTCACCCCGTATGTGGTGGTGAAAAAGGCGTAAAACATTGCCGGGCTTTTTTCATGCTCCATGTAGGAAAAAGCATAAAGCGTGGTCAACGGCCACAGGAAAGCGACAAGCCCCGCAAAAATCCTGCCCGCGCCGTCCAGACGGAGCGAGAAGGTGAGCGTGTCGGTAAAGTGCATCAGCACCGCTGTATCGTCTTTGCAGAAAAAGAGCAGCAGGGCGGTGAAAACAGAGGTGACGCAGACCACCGACATGATGAAGATCCGCCGTCCTCTGTTGTCAAGAGGCAGAAAGTAGGAAGCCAGACCGCCGACGATGGCCAGCAGGACAGGCACAAGCAACAGTACGGAATTCATATTGACCCCCCAATCATCAGAGTTGCCCGGTGACCAGACGCATCAGCAGGGGCGTCAGATCACCTGAAAGCAGGCAGACGGAAAGCACGGCGAGGGGCGCCGCAAGAAGAAGCGGTTCACGGATACGCGACCCGGGCACGGCGTCGTGTGCAGGGAAGAAAGCCTGTATCATCATGGGAAGCAGATAAGCGGCGGTCAGCAGAGCAGACACCAGCAGTACCGCGGGGATGATATAGGCGAGAACGCCCGGCGCACCTGCCAGCGCGGCTTTTGCAATGGTCCATTTTGCGTAGAAGCCGCCGAAAGGAGGCAGACCGACCAGTGACAGGGATGCCACCGTCATGCAGGCGAAGGTGACCGGCATGCGCCGTCCCATACCGGTCAGTTGATCTACCCGTGTGCATCCGGTACAGCAGATGATGGCACCTGCGCCGAGGAACAGCAGCATTTTGGCCGCAGCGTGTACGCACACCTGAAAGAGTGCTCCCGAGACGCCGTCGGGCGTCAACAGAAAAATACCCAGCAGCGCATAGGAGATCTGGCTGACAGTCGAGTAGGCAAGACGGCGCTTGAGCACCTTTTCCCGGCAGGCCATGGCCGAGCCGATCAGCACGGTCAGACAGGCGAGAATCAGAAGCACTGTACGCGGATACAGATGCGTCAGCGCCTGAGGAATTCCGGGCAGGTAACAGAAGGTACGCAGCAGGGCAAGCACACCCGCTTTGGCAATCAGTCCGGAGAGCAGAGCGGAAGCGGGCGCGGGTGCAACCGGGTGAGCGGAGGGAAGCCAGCCATGCAGAGGAAACAGGCCCGCTTTTGCTCCGAAGCCGATGCCGATCAGCAGCAGGGACAGCGCCACTCTTCCGCTTTCGGGGACAGAACCCGCCTCTTCAAAACCGGTAAAGGCAAGCGTGCCGGTTTCGGCGTAAAAGACAAACATGCCGAACAGCGCCAGAAAAGCACCCGCAACCGAATAGAACAGATATTTCTGTGCCGCGGTGATGGATGCACGGGAAAAACTGTGCAGCACCAGGGGCATGGAGCAGAAGGTCAGCAACTCGTAAAAGAGATACAGCGTGGTCAGGTCGGAGGCAAGGGAGCACCCCAGCAGCATGCTTTCGGAAAGCAGGAACCAGATTGCAAACCGTCTTTCGCCTCCTTCGCGCGGCATATAGAACCCGGAATAGAGAGCGGTCAGGAAGAAGCCGCCCGAGACCAGGCATACAAACAGGGAACTGATCCCGTCGGCAGACAGTGAGAAGGAGAGCGCCTCCGAAAACGGGAGGGAAAGCGGCTTCTCCGGCAGGCATACCGCCAGCACACAGAGCAGCAGCGTGACGCCGCATGCAGCGTACAGCATACGCCGGTACAGCGCCTCACGCCGCGGCAGAAGCGGGACGGCAACCCCGCACAGGGCGGGGAACAGAACAAGGATGAGATAGAGCATAGTGGATCCTTTCAGGTGCCGCAGTCAGTCGGCGAACAGGGACAGTCCCTGTTCAATCAGTGAGGTGATGGGCTGTGAATGCATACCGATGGCAACATTGATCACAACCAGAAGCAGGGCTCCCACCAGGAAAGCGGCGTCGGGACGGCGCCGGGAGAGCTGGGGTTGCGTGTTGACCGGCAGATAGATGGTGATAACGGTATGCAGGAAGTAGATCACATTGAGAATCGTACTGACTGCCAGCACAACCAGTGTGGGAATGGCTTTGCCATAGGAGTCCATGGCGGCAAGCGCAAAAAGCAGTTTGGGAATGAATCCTGCAAAGATGGGCAATCCGATCATGGAAAGGGAACCCACGGCAAATGCAAGACCCGCGCCCCTGTCCCGGTGCGCGGCACCGCGCAGATCGCGGAACGCGTCGCTGCCGCCTGATGCGGCGCGCAGCTTCGCCCCCGACAGGAAGAGCAGAGGCTTGGTCAGAGCATGCGCGAAAATCTGAAAGAAGGAGGCGGTAATACCGGCAGCAGAGCCCAGGCCAATCCCCATATAGATGTAGCCGATCTGAGCAGCTGAAGAATAGGCTACCATGCGCGACAGGCGCGTCTGACGGATGGCAGACAGCGATCCGATGACAATGCCGCACACTCCGAACAGATACAGAATGTTCTGCGCTCCGGTCGCAAAATACACATCCGTTCCCAACACCCGGTAGATGACCTTGAGCAAAAGGAAAATATACGCTTTTGAAATCACGCCCGAGAGAATGCCTGAAGAGGAGGGGGTTGCGGTGCCGTAGGTATCCGGCATCCAGAAGTGGAAGGGGAACAGGCCGCTCTTTACCGCCAGACCGCCGGTCATCAGTGCGGCGGAAATGAGCAGGGGGACCGCATAAGTGCCCGCGGCATGAATTTCTGCAACCGTTTCGTGCAGTTGCGGGAAGAGCAGATGCCCGGTAATACCGTAAAGGAAAATAACCCCAAGCAGGAACAGTCCGGATCCGATCAGACTGAAGATCATATAACGGGTAGCGGCGGCAAGTGACTTGCCGGTTCCCCGGATCATCAGCAGCCCGGCGGAGGACAGGGTGCAGATCTCCACAAAGACATAGCCCGTGAAAATATCATTGGTATAGCACAGCGCCAGCAGGGCCACATGCGCCAGATCCGCCATAATATAGTAGAACCGTTCTTTTCCGGGTGCAATGTCGGTCAGCAACCGTTCTTTCCCGGCCAGTACCGAGCAGAACAGCACGGTCCCGAAGAGCAGGGCACAGGCGGGTTCGAGCAGACCGGCGGCAATCTCGTTGCCGAACGGGGCGTCAAAGTGCCCCATGCGGTATACGAATCCTTCTCCGGTGTAAAGGTTGCGCAGCAGGGTTGCCCCCGAGAGGGCCATGCAGACTCCGAACAGCGACAGCGAGAGAATCCGCGCCGGTTTTTTCGGAAGGACAAAGGTGGTCACCGCGCAGCACAGGGAAAGGATAATAGAAAAGAAGGGAAAGTTTCTGATAAAGTCGATCACGGTTTGCCTCCTCTGTTGTGTGAGAGCATATAGATCTCATCCAGATTCAGCGTGCGGTATTTTTCGTACAGGCGCACGGTCAGGGACAGCATCAGCGCGGTGACGCTGACTGAGACCACGATTCCGGTCAGCACCAGTCCGCTGGGGATGGGATTGATGTACCGGTCTGCATCGGTCACACCGTCAGTGATAATGGGAGCCTCTCTGTCAAAGATGAATCCCATGGATGCCAGGAACAGATAGACGCCGGTGTCCATGATGTTCATTCCGATAATTTTCTTGATCAGATTGCGGTTGAACAACAGGGTGGTGAATCCGATGGCAAACAGGATAATGGCCGCCATTTCCTCAAAGTTGATCAGTCCGTTTTCACCGAACCTCATGACAGACGCCCCCTTTTGAAGAGAATATAGAAAGTATACATGGTGCAGGCGACCACACATCCCACCGCCACATTCAGCGGCAGAATCAGGCCGGCGCTGAAAATATTGCCCGGTGTGCCGGGGCCGATGATCGAGGTCAGGTGATTGGCACCTGTGAAGAAGGAATAACTCTTGGAGAGCGCATAGAAGCCCAGTGCGCACAGCACCACGGTCTGGATGACCCGCTCGGAGATGACGCGCGTGGCGCGTTCTTCTCCGAAAATCATGGCATAGAGCATCAGGGCAGAACCGATGACCGCTCCACCCGAGAACCCGCCGCCCGGGGAGAGATGTCCGTTGAACAGAATATAAGCGCCGAATACCAGCAGCACCGGGATCAGCAACGAACCGATGCTGTGTACGATCGGGTCGTAGCGGTAATCCACAAAATAAGGGTGCTTTTTCTTTTTCAGGTCGGGGTCGTCTTTCATGAGAATGATCACGGTACAGGTGGCAGTGAAGAGCACGAAGGATTCACCCAGCGTATCAAAAGCACGGTAATCCAGGATCATGCCTGCCACCGTGTTGACCGCGCCGGTTTCCGCCATTCCCTGTTCGACATAGCGGTCGAACACCTCGTTGATTGTGGGTGTGTCGGCACTGCCGTAAGGCGGCATGTAGGTGACTGCATAGAGCATGGTACCGATGATGATCAGGCAGAACACAGCAGAAAGCACTGCATAGAGCCAGCGGAAAGCGCGCAGCTCGGTATGCGCAATGACAAAGGTGCTGTGCAGGCGGGGCAGCGGGGTGTCAGGGACAGCCGGTGCTTCTTCGGGACGCGGAGAACCGTAAAGTTCTTCCGTCAGGTCTTCCTCGCCGCGCCACCAGGCGGCAAGGCGGGCTTTAATCATCTTCATGTTCATGAGAACTATCCTCCTCTTTGGGCAGGGGCTCCTCAGGCTGGTCGCGGTCAATACGATTGAGCCGGCGCAGGGTGAGATAAAACAGAATTCCCGAAACGCCCGCTCCCACCGCCGCTTCGGTGATCGCGAGGTCGGGGGATTCCAAAAGAATCCAGATAATGGCCATAATGGAACTGTAGGCGGCATAAATAATCACGGCAGTCAGAAGACGCCGCGTCAGGGCAGTGGAAATCGCCGCGACTACCAGTCCCGCCAGAAGCAGAACAATCAGTACTTCATACATGGTCGTTATCCTCCGGTTCGATCAGGGGCTCGGGCAGACGGCAGTGGTTGGCAAGCGCCGGATCAGTGAGAAATTCCAGTTTCATCAGCATGTGGGAAGACAAGGGACTGGAACACCACTGGAACAGAACGATCAGCAGCAGTTTGGCGATGAAAAAGCCGTCGCCGTATGCGATCATTACCCCGATCAGGATCAGCGAGAGCGCCAGGGTATCGGTCATGGCCGCCGCATGAATGCGGTCCAGCGCAAAATTGAACCGATAGGTCCCGATCACCGAGATCAGAAGCGTGACGCATCCCGCCACAAGGCACAGCGCAGTCAGGGAAAAACGAATCCATTCACCGATCATGATGCTCGTCCTCCTGCTCCGGCTTTGAGCGCCTGTTCAGATTGATGTAAACTTTTGTTAGCAGCATGACCGATACAAAACTGACCGTGACATAGATGATGGACACATCGGCCAGATAGGTCTCAGCCAGTGCGGCGGCAAGAATGGCCACTGACGACACCACAACGGTACCGGCCATATTGATAGCCATGACCCGGTCCACCGTGCGCCTGCCGCTGACCGCGCGGATCAGAATGGCAAGCAGGACCAGTGCCAGGAAGATCAGCACTCCGAAAAACAGGAAATGGTATGCTTGTTCAATTGCGGACATGGAAACCTCCTTTACTGCTCCACGCGCAGGAGCATCCTTACGAATTTACTGTCTGCAAGTCCCTCGCCCATGGACGCGTCCAGACAGTGCACGGTAAACAGATCGCCGTCCAGGCTCACCGTGACCGTGCCGGGCGTCAGGGTGATGGAATTCGCAAGCAGGACACGGGCGAACTCGGTCTTGAGCGGAGCACGGAACTGGACAATGACCGGATCGCGTTTCTGATTGCGTGAGCAGATCATGCGGACCAGCTGTACATTTGCGACCAGGATTTCATACAGCAGGATTCCGATATAGCAGACCAGAAGTCCGGCGCGCCTCCAGTATCGCAGTTCGGTTCGGAAACGGTATCCGATGGCAAAATGTGCAAACGCAATCACCAGACCGCTCAGCACGACGCCCAGCAGAACCACCTCCAGGGTGATGCGTCCGTTGAGAATCACCCAGAGCAAAAACAGAAGCAGCGGCATAAACAAACACCTTCTTTCAGGAGACCGGATCAAATGTGAACCTATTGATTAAGTACTTTCCTATTATAGTTATAGCACAAAAAATGCGGATTGCAACCATCGACAGGTATTTTTATAAAAACCGGAGAAATTACGAAAATGGGAGAAAAATACAGCGCGCCTTTTGCATATTTTGCAGGCGGTCGGTTGACTTTTATAAACGAGTATAGTATAATATTGTGGCAAAAAAAAGGTAATATCATGCAGGAAATCCAGATATTTCTGCATGTAACGAACAGGAAAGAGAGGGTTGTTCAGTGCCGTTTCTGAAATTGCCTGGGGTTCACCTGCCGCACCGGAAATCAACTGCCGGCATGGCGGAAGTGCGGATGGAGACCCCTGCGAGTGTGACTCTGCCCATGTCCATGCACATCGGGACGCCCGCGACGCCGGTTGTCAAGGCGGGAGACCGGGTTGCGATCGGTCAGGTGATCGGAGCTGCGACGGGACCGGTGAGCGTTCCGATTCACAGCAGTGTTTCCGGAACAGTCAAGAAGGTGGATGCCATCCGGATGCCCGGCGGGGCTCTTACTCCGGCGGTCGTGATTGAATCGGATGGGGAAAACCGGGTCTTTGAGGGAATCAGACCACCCGAAGTGAACGATTTTGCATCCTTTATCGCTGCGGTACGTGACAGCGGTTCGGTGGGGCTGGGCGGTGCCGGATTCCCCACAGCGGTCAAACTCAATGTGCGTGATCGCTCCGCGCTGCGTGCCCTGATCATCAACGCGGCAGAGTGTGAGCCCTATATCACCTCGGATACCCGCACCATGGTGGAACACACCGATGACTTGTTTGAAGGCATCGGGTTGCTGAAGAAATGGCTCGCTCCGCCTCGGATTGTCATCGGAGTGGAGCGCAACAAAGCGGAAGCAATTGCACGGTTGCGTCCGCGCTGTGCCGAAGCGGGGATTGAATTGCGCGTGCTGCCCGCGGTCTATCCGCAGGGAGCCGAAAAAGTACTGATTTATCATACAATAGGCGCGGTGGTTCCGGAAGGAAAACTGCCGGTAGATGTCGGGGCTGTGGTGCTCAACTGCACGACGGCTGCTTTTCTTGCCCACTATTTCCGGACAGGCATGCCGCTTGTCGAGCGGTGTATCACGGTAGACGGCGGCGCGGTGAGAGAACCGAAAAATCTGGTGGTCCCTGTGGGCTGCGCGGCGCAGGATGTGTTTGACGCGGCAGGCGGGTTCCTGGTGGAGCCGGCGAAGGTGCTGTATGGGGGCCCGATGATGGGGACCGCGCTTTCCGATCTGCAGATGCCGGTGCTGAAAAATACCAACGCGCTGCTTGCCCTGACGGCCGTTGAGGCAAAACTGCCTCCCGAAACCGCCTGCATCCGCTGCGGCAGATGTATCAATCACTGCCCGCTGCATCTGTCCCCGGTGGACATTGCCCGTGCGC
Source organism: uncultured bacterium (assembly GCA_949293405.1). Lineage (GTDB taxonomy): Bacteria > Bacillota > Clostridia > Oscillospirales > CAG-272 > UBA1740. Next base: position 18,394 of record CASFDI010000094.1, read on the forward strand.
TCAAGTCTGGCAATGTGGAAGCGATGGAAGCGGCAAAGGCCCAGCTGTGCATGGAATGCGGCTGTTGCTCGTACGGCTGTCCGGCAGGAAAACGGCTGGTTCAGCAGAATAAACTCGCCAAGGCACAGGTCCGGCAGTACCTGGCGAAAAAGAGAGAGGAGGCGGACAGATCATGAACCGTCTTGTCGTATCGCAGAATCCGCATCTGTTTACTGCCTGCCGTACCACCAATATCATGGGAGATGTTCTGATCGCCCTTCTTCCTGCGGTAGTGGCGTCGGTGGTGCTTTTCGGATGGAAAGCGCTCGCGCTGATTGCGGTTTCCAATCTGGTGGCGGGACTGTGTGAATGGGCCATGTGCCGCATTATGAAGAAACCCTGTACCGTCGGGGATCTGTCAGCCTTTGTAACCGGTACGCTGCTGGCGCTGACCGTCCCCGCATCCACGGAACTGTGGCAGGTGGGATTCGGCGCACTGGTTGCCATCGTGGTGGTGAAGATGCTGTTCGGCGGCATTGGCTGCAATATCGCCAATCCTGCGATCACCTCCCGGATTGTGCTTCTGCTCTGTTTCCCTGCGGTGGGACAGGCGGTTGCTCCCAGGTTTACCGAAGTGCTGGACGGTGTGTCCTATGCCACTCCTCTGGCACAGATCAAGAATGA
>CASFDI010000095.1 GCA_949293405.1 uncultured bacterium
CCGTTTTTTTGCATATTCGATAGGATTCGAAGGGGAAGCGGTAGTGAATGGAGTGCCGGTGGCACTCCAGAGCCGCGGAAGACCGAGCGCGCAGTTCGCGCGAGAATCGAATCCTATCGGGTAGGCCAAGGCTCCCCAAAAGGGGAGCAAGCGTAAACGCCCCAGTGGGGCGTTTACGCGCAGCGATTCACGGAAATAAGGAGCGGCGCAAGTCAGGCTTGCCCTGACGCAGGGGCGCGACTATATTTCCGGAAGGAGAGCATAAGCAGCGATTCACGGAAATAAGGAGCGGCGCAAGTCAGGCTTGCCCTGACGCAGGGGTGCGACTATATTTCCGGAAGGAGAGCATAAGCAGCGAATCACGGAAATAAGGAGCGGCGCAAGTCAGGCTTGCCCTGACGCAGGGGCGCGACTATATTTCCGGAAGGGGAGCATAAGCAGCGATTCACGGAAATAAGGAGCAGCGCAAGGGAGGATTGCCCTGACTGTGGCAAGGCAATCCGATAAGTCCGGAGGCGGCTCTGAGAAAAATAAATCAAAGAAAACCCTTGAAAAACACAAAACCGGGCACCGGCAGTCCTGACGGAATACGCGTTGCCCGGCATATTTTTTGCCCGGGTGCCGGGACAGATCAGTCCAGTTCCAGCGCACCGGTATACAGCTGATAGTAGGTGCCCTTCAGCTTGAGCAGGTCTTCGTGGGTGCCTCTTTCGATGATACGGCCGTGATCCAACACCATAATAGCGTCCGAATTTCTGACCGTAGAAAGCCTGTGTGCGATGACAAACACGGTGCGGTGGGACATCAATGCGTCCATACCGCGCTGCACAATTGCCTCCGTACGGGTATCTATGGAGCTTGTTGCCTCGTCCATGATCATCACGGGAGGATCCGCCACCGCTGCACGCGCGATCGCAAGCAGCTGCCGCTGTCCCTGGCTGAGGTTTGCACCGTTGCCGGTAAGTTTGGTGTTGTATCCCTCGGGCAGTCGGCGGATAAAGTCATCGGCACCTGCCAGTTGTGCTGCGGCAATACAGTCTTCGTCGCTGGCGTCTAAGTTGCCGTAACGGATATTCTCCATCACGGTACCGGTGAAAAGGTTGGTATCCTGCAATATGATACCGAGGCTGTGCCGCAGATCGGCTTTTCTGATCTTGTTGATATTGATGCCGTCATAGCGTATTTTGCCGTCTTCAATATCATAGAATCGGTTGATCAGGTTTGTGATTGTGGTTTTACCCGCACCGGTAGAGCCGACAAATGCCAGCTTCTGACCGGGTTTTGCATACAGGGAAATATTGTGCAGTACGGTCTTTTCCGGAGTGTAGCCGAAATCCACATCAAAGAAGCGCACATCCCCCATCAGACGCGTGTATGTGATCGTACCGTCACTGTGGGGATGCTTCCATGCCCAGACATTGGTGCGCTCTGCACATTCGCTGATGCTGCCGTCATCGTTTATTCTGGCGTTGACCAGAGTCACATAGCCGTCGTCGGTTTCAACCTCTTCGTCAAGCAGTGCGAAAATACGGTGCGTGCCGGCGAGTCCCATGATCACCATGTTGACCTGATTCGAAACCTGTGAAACAGCTCCGGCAAACTGCTTTGTCATGTTTAAAAAGGGAACTACGATACTGATTCCGAAAGCCATACCCGAGATACTGATATTCGGTATGTTTGTCAGCATCAATGCGCCGCCTGCCAGAGCGACCACCACATACATGACATTGCCGATGTTGGCGAGCAGCGGCATGAGTATATTTGCGAAGCGGTTTCCGTTGCGGGCGTTGAAGAAGATTTCACCGTTGACCTTGTCGAAATCCGCTTTGGCACCTTCTTCGTGGCAGAACACCTTGATGACCTTCTGGCCTGTCATCATCTCTTCCATGAAGGCCTCGGCTTTTGCCATCGTGACCTGCTGGCGCAGAAAATATTTGGAAGAATGGCTGGTTATATAACGCGCCGAAAGGAGCATGCAGATCACGCCGATAATCACTATGACGCCGAGGATCACACTGTAATACATCATGATGCAGAAGACCGTCAGCAATGTCACACCGGAGATCAGCATCTGCGGCAAACTCTGGCTGATCATCTGGCGCAGGGTGTCAACATCGTTTGTGTAATAGCTCATGATGTCGCCGTGCCCGTGCGTATCGAAGTACCGGATCGGCAGATTCTGCATATGCGCAAACATTTTTTCACGGAATTTTCTTAAGGAGCCTTGTGTGATGATCGCCATCAGCTGGGTATAAGCAAAACCGGCGATAAGGCTGATGACATACATGACGATCAGTGCGCCGACGAGTCCTAAAATTTTGCCGGATACAGAGGCCCAGTCTCCGCTCCTGTAGGTGTCATCCACAACGGAAATAATGTTTTGCATGAAGATGGCGGGGATCGAACTGACAATGGCGTTGACCAGGATACACCCTATGGTGATGGGAAGAAGTACGGGATAGAATTCAAACAGCGTGCGCAGCAACCGGAGCAAAACGCCCTTCGGGGCCCGCTGACCGCGAGGGGTTGTTGCGGGAGAGGCATTGGTTTTATTATTTGACATCCTGATCACCTGCCTTATTCTGGGTAGTATATACTTCACGGTAGATATCGCTCTTCTCGAGCAGTTCCTCATGAGTGCCGATCGCGCTGATGTGTCCGCCGTCCATGACGATAATACGGTCGGCGTCCTGAACAGAAGCCACACGCTGAGCGATAATGATCTTTGTTGTCTCGGGGATAAATTCACGGAATCCCTGACGGATCAGGGCATCGGTGCGCGTATCCACGGCGCTTGTAGAGTCATCAAGTATCAGAATCTTCGGCTTTTTCATCAGCGCACGGGCTATGCAAAGACGCTGTTTCTGACCGCCGGATACATTCGCTCCGCCCTGTTCAATCCAGGTGTCGTATTTGTCGGGGAACTGCTGGATAAACTCATCGGCCTGCGCGAGCCTGCACGCCTCGAGCATCTCTTCGTCGGTGGCGTCGGGATTGCCCCAACGAAGATTGTCCTTGATCGTGCCTGAAAACAGCACATTCTTTTGCAGAACCACCGCAACATTGTTTCTGAGTGTTTCCAGATCGTACCGGCGAACATCCACACCACCGACTTTCACACAGCCTTCCGTGACATCGTAAAGACGGGGAATCAACTGGACCAGGGTGGATTTGGAAGAACCGGTTCCGCCCAAAATTCCGATGATCTCACCGGAGCGGATGTGCAGGTCGATATGTTCCAGCGCCATGCGCTCCGCCTTCTTCGAATATTTGAAACTGACCCCGTCAAAATCTATCGAACCGTCTGCTGCTTCTTTCACAGCGTCGTCGGGGCTGATGAGATCGCTCTTTTCAGACAGCACTTCGACGATACGTTCAGCCGACTCCATAGACATCGTGATCATCACAAAGACCATGGACAAGGTCATAAGGCTCATCAGAATCTGGAAACTGTATGTCAGAATAGCGGACATCTGACCGACAGCAACTTCCATGCCACGACCTGAGATGACAAGATAGGAGCCGAAAGAGAGCACAAATGCCATCCCGGCATAGACGCAGACCTGCATGATGGGGTTGTTGAAGGCCATAATGCGCTCGGCACGGGTGAAGTCGCGGCAGACATCTTCAGCGGCGGCTCCGAATTTTTTCTTTTCGTAGTCTTCACGGACATAGCTCTTGACCACGCGCATAGCCTGCACATTTTCCTGGATGGAGTCATTGAGCGCGTCATATTTGCGGAACACGCGGCGGAAGATCGGGGTGGCTTTGCGGATCACTATGATCAGGGCGATGCTCAGGAGCGGAATGGTGAACAGGAAGATGAGCGCCAGACGTCCGCCCATAACGAATCCCATGATGAATGAAAAGATCAGCATCAGAGGACCGCGGATGGCGATTCTGATGATCATCATAAAGGACATCTGTACATTGATCACATCGGTAGTCATCCGTGTGACCAGACTGGATACCGAAAACTTGTCAATGTTATTAAATGAATAATCCTGAATCGCGTAGAACATATCTTTGCGAAGATTGCGGGCAAAGCCGGTAGAAGCGGCGGCGCAGGTGTTCCCGGCGGCGACTCCGAAGATGAGAGACAGCACAGCCATTGCCACAAGCTGGATCCCGTACCTGACAATGACATCCATTTCGCAACCTGCCTGCATCTGGTTGACAAGATTTGCAATAATGAACGGAATGATGCATTCAAGTACCACCTCGCCGGTTACGAGAATCGGCGTCAGGATCGCCGGCTTTTTGAATTCGCGTATGCTGCGAGCAAGCGTTTTGACCATATTTGACATTCCTCCTTTTACGTCGGCGCATACCTGCGTCACATTATAATAAATTGGAACATAAGCAATCGATGCTGTTATACCGCATATACGGCAATCCTATTTGTCCAGGTTTTCGCACATTTGAACAACAGTCTGAAGGAAAAGGGAAAGCTGTTTTTCAGAGAGCCCGTCTATGAGCTGTTTTTCCTTCTTGTGCAGATATTCAATGATCTGTTCATCCAGATGAGCGGCTTTCTGGGTCGGGATCAGGTTTTTCAGTCTTCCGTCGCTCTTCATGTTTTCGCGCAAGAGCAGACCGTCTCTTTCCATGAGCTTTAAAATTTCGGTTGCCGTGGAGCGGCTGAAACCGAAGGCACTTTCCACATCGCGCTGGAACACCGGTCCGTCGGCGCGTTTTACAAAGATATAGTGCAAAATGCGGCTTTGAATTCCGGTGATGCCGAGAGCGTGCATGCTTTCATTCATGTGGTTTTTCAGCTTTTGAGACAATATGTAGATCCACACGCTGTAGTCCTTTTCTATTTGGATCTCCCTCCTCGCGGTGCAGAAATGCCGTAAAATTTTTTGGATTTGTTCGGAAACAAACAAATTTTATCACAGAAGCGCAGGGAAGTCAATGTCATTGTTGACTCATTTTTAAGGGGAAAAAGCGCGTTTTTTTGAATAGATTTTGCAAGGGATCATACAGGATGCTGCCGGATGTGTATTGAGAAACGACCGCTTTTTACTGCCCGGAGCAGGCTCTTCTGCGGAGGCGTTCTCTGTATCCGGCGGGGACCAAACACACGGCGATTCACGGAAACAAGGTGCAGCACGGCTCGCCTGACCTGCCGCGGCAGAACGGCTGTATACCCGG
>CASFDI010000096.1 GCA_949293405.1 uncultured bacterium
CATCGCAGTCGAAGAGGGCAGCACCATGATACGCATTGGCAGAACACTTTTTTCTGATTGTTAAACAAGGAGGATTACCATGGCTTTCTTCAATCCCAAAAAGGGCAATGCGCCCTATGTCAACGACGGCTATTACGACACTGATCCCATCGAGGAGATCACTCCCTCCCGCCGGGGCACCGATGTACAGGACATTCCCACCACCGACCATGCAGCCGGTCTGAATCTTGACGGCAGCAACATTGAGCTCAAAGTGGTGCGTCCCTCTTCTTTTTCGGAAGTAGGCACCATTGCAGATTACCTGCTGTCCGGATGCACGGTGTTCCTCAACATGGAATCCACTGATCAGGAAGTGTCCCGCCGTCTGCTGGACTTTGTCAGCGGAGTAACCTACTGCATCAAAGGGAATATCAAGCCGGTTGCTACCCGCACCTACATTATCTCCCCGAAGAATGTGGATGTAACCGAATCCCGGCAGAACGAAGATCTGCGTTCCATGCACTGAAAATCCGGACCGATCCGTTTGTGAGGTAAGAATTTGGAGACCTTTCTGACCCTGGTCTGCGTGACCGCTTCCCTCCTGCTTTGGGTAATCCAGATGTGCATGTTTATCCGCGCGATTCTCTCCTGGTTCCCCGCGGCAGAAGGCGGCTTCTTCAGCCGACTGACCTATGCGGTCACCGAACCGCTGGTCATTCCGGTACGCAACCTGCTCTCGCGTATTTCCGTCTTTGCCGATTCACCTCTGGACCTGTCTTTTCTGTTTACTTTCCTGCTGATCTCGATTCTGCGGATTTTCCTGCCTGTGGTACAGTTCTGATGAAAAAAAAGATTGCTTTTTCCGTAAACCCCTACCGGATTCTGCTGTGTGGCATTGTTGTGGTACTGGGAATCGTACTCGATCAGGTAACCAAATACCTGGCAGTCCTGTACCTCAAAGGTGTCGATACGGTGCCGATCTGGAAGGACGTATTTCATCTGACTTACGTAGAGAACCGGGGCGCCGCATTCGGAATGCTCTCTGAGCACCGCTGGGTCTTTCTGACTCTGACCACGGTCGCGGTGCTGTGCATGATCGGTTACATCATTGCATTCGGAGGCCGGGACCGCAGACTCACGATTCTGGCGCTTTCCCTGATCATCTCAGGGGGCATCGGCAATATGATTGACCGGGTGGCGCTGGGATATGTCGTGGACTTTTTCGATTTTGTACTGATTGATTTTGCCGTATTCAATGTTGCGGATTCACTGATCTGTATCGGCGCCGGGCTGTTGCTGCTTTCTCTGATCCTGGCGGCGCGGCAGGAAGAACGGCAGAAGAAATCCGGAGTTTCACCATGCGAGAAACCGTAACCGAACAACAAGCCGGAATGCGTCTGGACGCCTGTCTTGCAGCGCTTTCCGGCCTTTCCCGTTCTGCGGCGGCACGCCTGATTGAGCAGGGGGCTGTCCGTCTCAACGGTACTCCGCACGATAAAAAAACCGCGGTGCGCCCGGGCGATCTGCTGGAATGGCAACCGCCTGAGGCGGTGCCGTGCGAAGCGCACGCGCAGGACCTGCCTCTTGATATTGTTTACGAAGACGACTGCCTGCTGGTCATCAATAAGCCGTCGGGTATGGTGGTGCATCCCGGGCCCGGGAACCCGGACGGCACCCTGGTCAATGCCCTGCTCCACCACTGTCAGGGCCGCCTGTCGGGCATCAATGGAGTGATCCGTCCGGGCATTGTCCATCGCATTGACAAAGACACCAGCGGTCTGTTGGTTGTAGCGAAAACCGACGCGGCACATACCGCTCTTGCCGAACAGATTGCACGCCATGCGGTAGTGCGCGAGTACCGGGCGCTGGTGAGCGGCGGATTTGCAGACGATACCGGCACGGTATCCCTGCCGATCGGCAGGCACTCCACCGACCGCAAACGCATGGCAGTCATCCGCGATCCGGCACGCACAGCGCGCCAGGCGGTTACCCATTACTGGGTGCTGGAGCGTTTTCCCGGTATTTCTTACCTCTCCCTGAAACTGGAAACCGGACGCACCCACCAGATCCGGGTACACATGTCCGCCACCGGACACCCACTCCTGGGAGACACCGTATACGGTGGGGGCCATACCCCCTTTGAAAAGAAACATGCGGCGCTGCTGAACGGCCAGTGCCTGCACGCCATTGCGCTCACTTTCACCCATCCGCAGACCGGGCAATCCATGACCTTCACAGCCCCCCTGCCCCCCGATTTTGAAGCATTGCTCTCTCTCCTGCGGCATGCGTCACCGTAAGTTCGAAAGGATTGTTCATGACCATTGTCAGTGCCAATCACCTGTCCCTCTCGTTTGCCCAGCATACCATTTTCACCGATGTGGATTTTTCGGTGCAGGAGGGCGAACGCGTGGGCATCATCGGCGTCAACGGCGCCGGAAAAACCTCCCTGTTCCGTGTTCTGACCGGTGCTTATGCCCCGGACGCGGGACAGGTTTTCCTTGCCAAGGGAAAAACCATCGGCATTCTTGAACAGAATCCCGATCTTTCCGCCAACGGCCAGTTCACCATGCTGGACTATCTGTACAGTGCGTTCCCCGACCTGCTTGCCTGCGAGCAGGACATTGTCCGCACCGAAGGAGCCCTGCGTGCCCCGGGGAATACCGAAGAAGAGATTGCACGGCTGAGCCAGCAGCTGGACGGATTGCACCGCCGGCTGCGTGACGGGGGCGGGCTGTCGTTCCGTGCCCGCTGCCGCAGCATGCTGCTGCGGCTGGGATTTACCGAAGACCAGCTTGAAAGACGGCTCTCCCAGCTCAGCGGAGGCCAGCAGACCAAGGTCTCCCTGGCGCGTCTTCTGGCGCAGGAGCCGGATCTGATGCTGTTTGACGAACCTACCAACCACCTGGACATGGACGCCCTGTCATGGCTGGAGGAAACCATTGCCTCTACCCGGAAAACCGTGCTGATCATTTCGCATGACCGGTATTTCCTGGACCGCACCACCGGCAAGACCCTGCTGCTGGAAAACGGCCGCGCCCATCTGTATAACGGAGGCTACACCGCCGCAAAGACACAGCGCGACGCAGATGCGGAAATACTCGACCACCGTTACAAAGAACAGCAGAAAGTGATTGCACGCATCCGGGCGAATATTGAATTTCAGCGCCGGTGCGGTCAGGAACACAATTTTGTCACCATCCGCTCCAAGGAAAAACAGCTGGCCCGCATGGAGCAGGTGGAGCGCATGGCGCCGCCGCCGCGCGGCATCCGCCTGTCTTTCCGGGCGGAGGAAGAAAGCGCGGGTGAGGTGCTGCGCTGCCGCGGGCTTTCATTTTCCTATGGGGAAACTCCGCTGCTCAAGAACCTGGATTTTCTGATCTGCAAGGGAGAGCGGGTGCTGTTTCTGGGAGCCAACGGCTGCGGGAAATCCACCCTGATGAAGCTGCTGTGCGGCCGCCTGGTACCGCGTTCCGGACGGGTGGAGACCGGGCACAACATCCGCATCGGTTATTACGATCAGGAAAACAGGGATCTGAGCGCTGAGAAGACGGTTTTTGATGAATTGCACGATGCCTACCCGTCGCTGACCGACTTTGAAGTCCGCTCCACCCTGGCTCTGTTTCTGTTCGGTGCCGAAGAAATTGAGAAACGGGTGGAGGCACTCAGCGGCGGCGAACGCGCGCGGCTGACACTGGCAAAGCTGATCCTGCGCAAAGTCAACCTGCTGATCATGGACGAGCCCACCAACCACCTGGATATCGGGTCGCGCGAAGCGCTGGAAACCGCTCTGGAAGAATTCCCGGGAACCGTGATTGCGGTGTCACATGACCGGTATTTCATCGACCGGCTGGCGACCAGGATCATTGAAATCAATCCGCATGCGCCGGGCGGCATGACCGATTATCCGCTCGAATCCTACGAAAATGCCTATGAGCAATACCTGCGTCTGAAGGAGCAGCATACCCCCGCCCCGGACGAATCCGCCACACAGAAAGAGAGCGCCGGCAAGCTGCAGTACGAAGAGCGGAAACGCGAGGCGGCCGACCGCCGGGGCGCCGAGAGAAGACTCCGGCGGGCAACGGCACGTATTGCCGAACTGGAAGGGCGGATTGAAGAAATCGACCGGGAACTGTTCGGAGACGCGGCGACCGATTACATGCGTGCCGCGGCGCTGACCGAAGAAAAGAGCGCGGCAGAGGAAGAACTGCTCAAGCTCTACGAGTTGACGCTGTAAGCGCAAACGCCGGTTCCCACGCGGGGATTATACCCTGCTTTACGACAAAAAGTGGGCGCAAATGCGCCCGCTCCGCAAAAACCCCGGCGGAACCCGTCAGGCAGACGGGTTCCGCCCTCTGTTATTCCGGCAGAATGGCAACCCCGTTGATCAGGCTGTCGAAGCAGTCCGACACATCCGGAATGCGCATGCGCACTCCATCGATATGAATGAATCGTGCGGTATCGTAGTTGTAGGTGCTGAGCGGACGGTTGAAGGCGTCATCACTCTGCGCCGCCAGCAGCGGGATCTCCCCTTCATATCCCACAATCAGCAGCGTATGATAATACCCCGTTTCATCGCGTGCCAGCTGTACCACATCTCCGATTTCGGTCTCTTCGACAGGGACTTCACGTCCGAAAGGGCCCGGTCCGGTGTTGTCGGTCATGAAGTTGTAGAAATAAACCACTCCGGTCCATGCGGCCGACCGCTCCGCATCCGAAAGATAGTACCAGCCGAACACCGGCGTATAGTTCATGGTGCAGCTGCCCGCATACACGGCCTGGGACACAAAGTTGGTACAGTTGCCCCCTTTACCTGTATAGTCGGTATACAGCGGGTTGCGTGAGAACGCCCAGCGGCGCGCATATTCCACCGCATTGGTGCGGTTGTAGGGTTTGGTAATCAGCATAGACCCCTCCCATGGCATTTTTCCTCTATCAGAATATGCAGGTTTTTCCTGTTTTGTGCAAACCGGAAAAAATCCGGCCGTGTTAACAAATTTCTTGCATTTTTCCCTGTTTTGTTATATAATAAGGTATTCTATGATCCGGTGAGACAAACGGTACCACGGCAAAAGCCGGGCAGAATCTCACCCCGAAAAGGCAGGTTGTATGGAAAAACTGGCAATACTCGATTGCGGCGGTCAGTACACCAAGGTCATTGACCGCAAGGTGCGCGAACTGGGCGTCTGCACCGATATCTTCCCGATCGGCGTCCCGACCGAGCAACTGGCTCCCTACGGCGCCCTGATTCTCAGCGGCGGCCCCGCCAGCGTATGGAGCGAACAGGCGCTCACCTACGATCCCGCGCTGTTTGACCTGGGGAAACCCATTCTGGGGATCTGCTACGGCATGCAGCTGATCACCGAACATTTCGGAGGGGTTGTTGCTCCTGCGGTCAAAACCGAGTACGGCCAGACCGAGATTGATGTGGACACCTCCTGCCCGCTTTTCCGGGGGCTTGAACCCCGTCAGGCGGTGCTGATGAGCCATGGGGACGCGGTGACCTCCATGCCGCACGGCTTTTACAGTGTCGCCACATCGGGCAGCATCATTGCCGGCATCTACAATCCGGATATCCGGATTGCAGGCGTTCAGTTCCACCCGGAAGTGGAACCCACCGTCAACGGCATGCAGATGCTCAACGCTTTTCTGCGCGATATTTGCGGATTTACCGAAACCTACGCGCTTGAAGACCGGATTGAAACCAGTATCCGCCGCATCCGCGAACAGGCGGGAGAAGAGGGGAAAGTGGTGGTGCTGGTCAGCGGAGGGGTGGATTCGGCGGTTACCGCCGCCCTGCTGGTGCGTGCTCTGTCTGCCGACCGGGTATTTGCCATTCATGTGGACCACGGTCTGATGCGCAAGAATGAGTCGGACCTGATCTGCCGCAATCTTTCTGAGTTGGGGTTGGTCAATATCCGTCGGATCAATGCGGAAGATGCCTTTTTCCATACCAGACTTACCCTGAAAGGTAAAACCTACCCGCCACTTTGTGAAGCAACCGATCCGGAGGAGAAACGCGCAATCATCGGGCACATGTTTTTTGTAGTGACCGAACAGGCGGCGCAGGAGCTGCACCTGGATTTTGACCGTGATTTTCTGGCGCAGGGCACACTCCGTCCCGACCTGATCGAAAGCGGCAATCCGCTGGTCAGCGGCTATGCGCATAAAATCAAAACCCACCACAACGATGTGGGAATCATCCGCGCCCTGCGCGAGCGTGGCAGGGTGATCGAGACCAACTGGGACTGGCACAAGGACGAAGTGCGCAAGGTAGCGCGCATGTTGGGTCTGCGTGAGGAAATCGCACAGCGGCAGCCCTTCCCCGGTCCGGGGCTGGGGGTTCGCCTGATCTGCTGCGACCGTGCGGCTGATCTGCCCGCCCCTGCAGTACAGGAGCAGGTGCGCGCATACGCCGCGGAGGAAGGATATACCCTTGCGCTGGGGCCGATACGCTCAGTAGGCGTGCAGGGGGACAACCGCTCCTATAAAACGCTTGCCACCCTGTACGGCGGCAACCCCATGGGGGCGGACTGGAGCCGGATCTTTGACCTGGCGCGCCGCATCCCCAACAAATTCGACTGCATCAACCGGGTGGCATACCGGATCGACAGCACCGCTGCCGCCGCACCGATGGAATGCCCCGGCCTTCATATCAATCACGAAAGCGCAGACCTGTTGCGGGAGGTGGATCACATTGTAACCGAGGTGGTCACGGGCCCCTCGATCGCCCAGCGCTTCGCGGTGCTCTTCCCCGCAACCTGTCCCGACCGGCCGGGCAGACGGTATGCCTGCGCCATCCGCGCAGTGGTGACCGGAGACTTCATGACCGCACGCAGTGCAGTACCCGGACAGGACTTCCCTCTGACGGCGCTTGACGAAGCGGTGCGCCGTATCCGCGCGGTGGCAGATGCGGACATCTCCATGATTTTCTACGATGTAACCGGAAAACCCCCGGCTACTGTGGAATGGGAATAACAGTTTTTCGGAACCTCCGTCGGAAGTGACCGACATCAGACCGACATAAAACCCGAAATTCATTTCGACACTGACAGTCGTTCTCATGTTTATTTCAAAGCAGCTTGGAGGCATCTATGTCAGAATGGAATGCGATGCAATATCTGAAATTCAGAGAGCAGAGAACACAGCCTGCAACCGATCTTGCAGCACGGATCATGAAATTCTGTCCGAGGACGATTGTGGATATCGGATGCGGACCTGGAAACAGTACGGCAGTTCTTGCGGATTTTTTCCCCGGCGCCGCGCTCACCGGTATTGACACTTCACCCGACATGATTCGGAAAGCAAAGGCAGATCATCCCGATCTGCACTTTGAACTCTGTGGCGCGATGTCCCTTGCCGGACAGTATGATCTGCTGTTCTCCAATGCGTGTCTGCAGTGGATACCGGACCATCATTTCCTGATCCCGTCATTGATGAACCGGCTGAATGCGCACGGCATCCTGGCAGTGCAGATGCCGATGAACCGCGATGAACCGTTGTTCCGCCTTATTGAGGAAGTTGCCCGTGAGGAGCGATGGGGACTGCAGAATACCCGTATCCACGCCGGTGAAACGCTTCTGCCGTCGGAATATTCCGACATTCTCTCTGCATGCTCCTCCTGGTTCGACATATGGGAAACAAAATATTATCACCGGCTCGCCGGTCACAAGGAACTGGTGCATTGGGTGAAAGGAGCGCGCCTGCGGCCTTATCTCGACGCGCTCGGAGAAGCAAAAGGCGCAGCATTTGAAGAGGAACTGGTGAAACGGTCCCAAGAACTGTATCCCGTTACAGAGCGCGGCGAGGTCATACTGGGGTTCCGCAGATTCTTCTTTGTCGCCGTCAAATAAACAGATTCCGGCTGATACCCTGTCGGCGTCTGTATGACGAAGAACCGATTCTGACGGCATCCCGGGAATCCGGGATTAATGGACCGCAATGATGGGGGACAACCGGTCGGAAAGTGCGCAAGGAGGCCCAAACAATTCCCGCTTTCACACCGCCGGCAGAGTGAACAGATCACCTGCCCGGAAACCGGGAAGCAAAAAAGCGAACTGCAGATCATTTACACGCATTTGCTAAGAAAAAATAAGAGAAAAGGACCATACAGAACGATAAACGAAGAAAAGGAGTTTTTCATCCATGAAGCAGGACATGATTGTCATTCTAGACCTGGGCAGCGACGCCAACCCCGCTCTTGCACGAGAGATCCGCGCGATGGGCGTCTACACCGAAATCTATGCGCATGACATTACCGCCGGCGAACTGAAGGCACTGCCCAATGTCAAGGGCATCATTCTCAACGGAGGAATCAACCGGATAGTGGACGGTGTTGAAATTGATGCCTCAGAGGCAGTCTATAACAGCGGCCTGCCGCTGCTGAAGCTGGACCACAAGGGCGCCCCTGCCCTGCCGGCAGACACAGACGCCCGCCGGTCGGTGCTGCACGACTTCGTATTCGGTACCTGCGGAGCCGCGGCCAACTGGAATATGGAAAACTTCATTGCCGATCAGATCGAACTGGTCCGCCGCCAGGTGGGAGAGCGCAAGGTGCTGCTCGCCCTGTCGGGCGGCGTGGACTCCTCAGTGGTGGCGGCCCTGCTGATCCGCGCCATCGGAGACCAGCTCACCTGCGTGCATGTCAATCACGGACTGCTGCGCAAAGGAGAACCCGAACAGGTGGTCTCGGTTTTCCGGGATGAGCTGGGCGCCAATCTGGTCTATGTGGACGCGGTGGACCGGTTCCTCAACCGCCTGGCAGGCGTTTCGGATCCGGAACGCAAGCGCAAAATTATCGGCGGCGAATTCATCCGGGTCTTTGAAGAAGAGGCGCGCAAACTCGAGGGCATCTCCTTTTTGGCACAAGGGACCATCTACCCCGATATCATCGAATCGGGAACCAAAACCGTCAAAGCGGTCAAGAGCCACCACAATGTGGGCGGACTGCCTGAGGATCTGCAGTTTGAGTTGGTCGAACCGCTGAAAATGCTCTTCAAAGACGAAGTGCGCGCCTGCGGCAAGGCGCTTGGCCTGCCTGACAGCATGGTTTACCGTCAGCCCTTCCCCGGTCCGGGACTTGGCGTGCGGTGTCTGGGCTCCATTACACGCGACCGCCTGGAGGCGGTGCGCGAATCCGACGCCATTCTGCGCGAAGAATTCGCGAAGAACGGCCTGGAAGGCAAGGTCTGGCAGTACTTCACCATTGTGCCTGACCTGCGCTCGGTCGGCGTACGAAACGGCAAGCGTGCCGATGAATGGCCCGCCATCATCCGCGCGGTCAATACGGTAGACGCCATGACCGCCGAAGTCGAGCCGGTCCCCTTCCCCCTGCTGCAGACCATCACCCGCCGCATCACCTCCGAAGTCCCCGGTATCAACCGTGTGCTCTTCGACCTCACCCCGAAACC
>CASFDI010000097.1 GCA_949293405.1 uncultured bacterium
CCCCGGTCATCCGGCCTGGGAGTTCATCGGGAGCGATTCCCAGCGGCATAAATCCCGCCAGTCCGGCGATTCCAGTGTGACCGCTGATGATACGGCCTTTGTACATCGTCACGGTGCCGGGCATCATCTGTTCCGAAAAGACGGCAAGGGTGGTAATGGCGTCCTGTGCCTGCGTTTCATGCGCATAGCCGCAGGCGATGCAGTGCAGGTCATTTTCGATGGAGATGAGTTTGTCCGATTCTGCGCGGAGCATCCGAACAAACCCTGTCCCTTCCAGCTCTTTGATATCACAGAATGTGATTTCGTCGCCGTCGACGACGCCCGGAACCGAAACGACAATCTGGTTCATATGGGGGTAACCGTTTGCGGTGTCCTTCATCATCTTGAGGATATCCGCCGGGTTCAGGACAGAATGGGCGCTGCGATTCTGACGGATGATGTCCCCGGTTGCCGAAACCAGACTGCATTCGACTGTCTTTTGCCGGTTTCGTGCGCTCAGAATGACCAGCAGATAACACTCGTGCCGGTCGTTTACAGAATAAAGCGCCGAACCTCTCCCGACGCCGTGGAGTTCTTTCTCGCTGCCGATCGACAGCACGCCGCTGGCGAGCATGTCATTGAGCAGGGTATTGCAGGTCGCCACGCTTAACCCGGTGATGGATGCGATGCGCTGTTTGGTATAGGTTTTGCGGTCGAGCATCTGCTTATAAATTCTTTTTTTGTTGTCCTTGCGGATATCGGCGGAAGTGGTCATCCGTCCCGTTCACCTCCCGTTTCTTATCATTATTATAACCATTATAATAATGATTGTCAATGACAGAAAGCCCCGTCATGTCCAGAAATATAGTATCTGATTAAAGGCGGTGGTTGTCGCCCCATTCGCACATGCCGTCCAGAATCGGAATCAATGATTTCCCGCGTTCGGTCAGGCTGTATTCGACCTTGGGCGGAATCTGGGGGTACTCCTCGCGGTGGACCAGCTGATCGGCTTCCAGTTCCTTGAGGGTAGAGCTGAGGGTCTTATAGGAGATATTGCCGATGTATCTTTTCATCTCGTTAAAGCGTACCACCCCGAATTCCATCAGCGTATACAGGATGGTCATTTTATATTTTCCGTTGATCAGCGACAGGGTGTAATGAAAGCCGGTCGACTGAAGGCATTCGTGTGTGATGCAGCGGTTGTTCATGGTACACGCTCCTTTCATAAGTATTGGATACTGATGCAGATACAGGACGATTATGATTTTGTAAACTGCATACCGGTTACAGCTGTGCAAAATACCCGACCAGAAAGTCCTTAAATGCCCAGACCGTCGCCGGGTAATAGCGGTGCCGGTTCCATAACAGGTTGATATAGCGGATGCACTTGATATTCCGGACCGAAAGCAGGCGGATCGACTCGTCTTCCAGTCCCGGCCAGGTCAGCTCCGGGATAAACGCAATCCCCAGCCCCAGATGAATCATATTGCGGATGGTGGACGGGCTGTCACTCTCAAAGACGATGTTCGGGACAAACCCGCACTGCTGACAGTAATAGTCGGTGATGGACGAAAGCCCGATGCCTTTTTGCAGGCTGATAAACGGCTGGTCGCGCAGGTCGGCGAGGTTGACCGACGTCCCGGATGAGAGGGGGTGTTTGGCGGGAAGGGCGACGAGGATATTTTCCTTGAGCAGGGTACAGCTGTCCGGGTCGGAGGAGCGGAGCAGCGAAGACTGGATGGTGAAATCGCAGTCCGGCACGCCGGTCGCGGCAGGGAACTGGCTGACCGAAAAGCGGGTGCCGGGATGAAGGGCGGTAAACGACCGGAGGATGTCGGGCAGCAGCCGGGAAGCGGCCTGAACCGACAACGAAATCGAACAGTTCGACCCATCGTTATAATCCCTGAGTTCGGCGCGGGCGTTTTCCAGCGCAGCAAACACCTCACGGACATATTTCAGGAAAATCTCACCGTTTTTATTCAGCCGGATATTCTTGCCGACATGGTCGAAGAGCGGGTACCCCAGCTCTTTTTCCAGTGCATGGACATTTTTGCTCAGTGCAGGCTGAGAGATCGAAAGTTTTTGCGCGGCTTTGGTGATATGGGACAGTTCGGCGGCAGCCATGAACTGTTCCAGCTGGTAAAGTTCCAATATTTTTCCCTCCTGACGGCATCACAGATTCATAACCAGAATGATATAAATATATGAAAAACTATCATTTTACAAAATAATAGAGCTATTATATCATAAAGACAGAAAACCTGTCAATCTGATAGAATCGAAAGGATGTGCACAGTAGAATGGCGGAGGAAAAATGGACAAAAAGAATCAGGGCAAAATCCGAACGGATTGCCCGTGCCGCCTCTTTTTGTAACGGAAAGCAAATCCCGGCCGAAAAAATGACCGCGTTTCTCGAAGCGGTCCTGAATCCGGGTGATACGGTCATTCTGGAAGGCGACAACCAGAAACAGGCATCTTTTCTGTCGGCAGCACTGGAGGAGTGCGACACCGACAAGGTGCATGATCTCCATATGGTCATTCCGAGTGTCTCCCGGCCGGAACATCTGAACATCTTTGAAAATGGGGTGGCATCGCTGCTCGACTTCTCCTATGCCGGAAGCCAGAGCATGCGCATTGCGCATATGCTGGAAGACCAGACGCTGCAAATCGGCGCCATTCATACCTATGTTGAGCTGTATGCGCGGCTGTTTGTCGACCTGATTCCGGACGTCTGCCTGGTGGCGGCGGACGAGGCCGACGCCGAGGGCAACCTGTATACCGGCCCCAATACCGAGGAAACACCGACGCTGGTCGAGGCGACCGCCTTTAAAAACGGCATCGTCATCGCACAGGTCAACAAGCTCCGGGACAAGGTCAGCCGGGTGGACATTCCGGGTGACTGGGTAGACTTTATCGTCGAAGCGCCGGAGCCTTACGAGATTAAGCCGCTGTTTACCCGCGACCCGCGCAACATCACCGAATTGCAGATTTTAATGGCGATGATGTGCATCAAGGGCATCTATGCAAAACATGGCGTACAGTCATTAAACCATGGCATCGGCTTTAATACGGCGGCAATCGAGCTGCTGCTCCCGACCTATGGCGAACAGCTTGGCCTGAAAGGCAAGATTTGCAGCCACTGGGCGCTCAACCCTCATCCGACCCTGATTCCGGCGATTGAAAGCGGCTGTATCACCAGCCGGAGCAGGTCTTCCCGGCAATCCGTGCGATTGGGGTCGAGGGTGAACGGGCGATGTTTGCCGCGACAAAGGGCGTGAACACCCATAAGGGCATCTTATTTTTGCTTGGGATTCTTGGGGCAGCCTGCGGCGTCTGCTATAAACGGCAGGGGGACGCCCTGCCGGACAGCAGGGCGGTTCTGGCGGCGGCTACGGAAATAGCCGCGCCGTTCCTTGAACAGGAGCTGGCGGAGATTGCGTCCCGTACCCCCAAAACACATGGTGAAAAGCTGTATGTCCGGTATGGGATACGCGGGGTACGAGGGGAAGTGATCAGCGGATTTCGGTCGTTATACGCAGTCGCATTCCCGGCGATGGCGGCGGCAAAATCCCGCCAGCCTGACCAGAATGCAGCCAGATTATATGTGCTGCTCAAACTGATGGCCAGCGTGGAGGACACCAACATCCTGTCCCGGTCCGACCGGCAGACCCTTGAGATGGTACACCGGCTTTCAGCGCGGTTTCTGGAGCAGCACCCCATTTTGAATGAACAGGCGGTCACCCAACTGCGGCAGATGAACCGGCAGTTTACCCAGTGGGGAATCAGTCCCGGCGGATGCGCGGATTTACTGGCCATCACCTTGTTTTTCGAGAAAATGCAGCAGAAAATATGAAATCTCCATTTTACTACGGAATTGTTCCATAGTAAGATGGAGATTTTTTGTCGTATGTTTAATATTCTATATTTTCCAAAATCGTTATTACTTCACCAACGGAAAAATTATAGCTTTCACTTCTGGTTACAATAATCGTGATGATAATATCTGATTTTGTTGCCAATATAGATATGGCTTGTTCGTGTTCAATCAACAATACCT
>CASFDI010000098.1 GCA_949293405.1 uncultured bacterium
TACAGCCGGTCAGGACAGACCATCCAGATTTGCCGGATCCCGTATCGGGTCAGCAGTGCGGGCAGCCAGCACAGCAGAGCCGTGGCATAAGCGACAAAGAAAACCGCCGTCAGGCGCGCCGGAGAGAGAAAGGGGGAGGCCGCCAGAACGCCTATCCCCGTGATGCAGAGCAGAAGCGCGGACAGGGCAGGGAAAAACACGCTGAGAAACGGTGTCACTGATACGGTGTCTCCCGTCCCGGCAGCCACGGCGCGCAGGCGCCGTATACGCCTCCGGTAATCCGACCGGAGCAGTACATGCAGACACAGGGTCAACAGGATCATCGCAAAATAAAGAAGCGCAAGCCTCATAGGTACTCCTTGGGAAAACAGAATCACGGCGGTTTACCGGCACGCCGTGCGGTGCCTCTCTCATTATACCGGATTGTGCCGCACTTGTCAAGCGCGGCAGCACGGTCAGCCGCATAAAGTCCGGAATACAAACTGAGCGGCGATGTAATGACCGGATATCCATGAGCGGAGCCGCTTCAGACAGAACAGGGGGAGGGGCACAGCATTTCCTGTGCCCCTCCCGGGAATATTTTCACGGTTCGGTTTTACGGATCAGCGCGGAACCTCTTCCATCACGAAGGCCTCCAGCACATCCCCCACTTTGATATCGTTGAACTTATCCAGTCCGACACCGCATTCGTATCCGGCGGCCACCTCACGCACATCGTCCTTGAAACGGCGCAGGGAAGCAATTTTGTCTTCCGAAATCACGATGCCGTCGCGTACAATACGGATGCTGGCGTTCCGGGTGATCTTGCCGTCCTGAACATACGAACCTGCAATGGTGCCCACATTGGGGACATGAATAGTCTGACGCACCTCTGCATGCCCGAGCAGAACTTCCCGGAACTGAGGTGCCAGCATGCCTTTGAGGGCGGCGGAAATCTCTTCGATACAGTCGTAGATGATCCGATAGGTGCGGATGTCCACCCCCTGCCGTTCCGCGGAATCCAGAGCGTTTTTGTCAGGACGCACATTGAAGCCCACAATGATGGCGTTGGCAGCGCTTGCCAGCATGACATCGCCTTCGGTGATGCCGCCGACACCCGCGTGAATGACGTTGACCTGTACTTCATCGGTGGAGAGTTTGAGCAGGGAGGTTTTGACCGCTTCCGCGGAACCGCCCACATCCGCCTTGACGATGATGTCCAGTTTCTTGGTGCCTTCGCTGATCTGGGAGAACAGTTCGTCCAGGTTGACCCGGCTGTTTGCCTTGAAGGTCTCCTGACGCTGTTTTTCACGCCGCTGTTCTGCCAGCGAACGCGCCATTTTTTCGTCCTCGACCGCGTTGAATTCGTCGCCCGACACCGGGACCTCCGAGAGTCCTACAATCTCCACAGGGACGCTGGGACCCGCAGCTTTGACCGTCTCTCCCTTGTCGTTGATCATGGCGCGTACTCTTCCGACCGCAGTGCCTGCAATCACCACATCACCCTGGTGCAGCGTGCCGTTCTGAACCAGCACGGTTGCCACCGGACCGCGTCCGCGATCCAGTTTTGCCTCGATGATCAGACCCTTTGCATGACGGTTGGGATTGGCTTTCAGCTCTTTGACTTCGGCCACCAGCAGGATACTCTCCAGCAGGTTGTCAATGCCCATGCCGGTCAGGGCGGACACGGGTACGCAGATCACATCGCCGCCCCATTCCTCGGGAACCAGCTCGTACTTGGTCAGCTCCTGCTTGACCTGATCCGGGTTGGCACCCGGTTTATCCATTTTATTGATGGCCACGATAATGTCCACTCCTGCCGACTTGGCATGGTTGATGGCTTCGATCGTCTGCGGCATAATGCCGTCGTCTGCCGCAACCACCAGGATGGCGATATCGGTAGCCTGTGCGCCGCGTGCACGCATGGCGGTAAACGCTTCGTGTCCGGGCGTGTCAAGGAAAGTAATATCTTTGCCGCCGACATTCACCCGATATGCACCGATGTGCTGGGTGATGCCGCCCGCTTCTCCCTGTGTCACATGTGTGTGACGGATGGCGTCGAGCAGGGAAGTTTTTCCGTGGTCGACATGTCCCATGACGCACACCACGGGAGCACGCTCCTGCAGGGATTCGGGAGCGTCTGCGGCTTCTTCAAACAGCCGCTCCTCGATGGTGACCACCACTTCGCGAGTCACCTTTGCGCCCAGTTCTTCCGCTACCAGATAGGCGGTATCGAAATCTACGGTCTGATTGACCGATGCCATCACCCCCATCATCATGAGCTTCTTGATCACCTCGGCAGAGGTTTTCTTCAGACGGGAGGCCAGCTCGCTCACCGTGATTTCGTCGGGCACCGTGATCTCAAGCTGCTTTTTGCGGGCTTTTTCCATCTCCATGCGCTTGATCTTTTCCTGGGCAAGGCGGTCCTTGTCCTTGGCGGATTTCGCATTCTGCTGGCGGTTGTCCTGCTTCTTCAGTTTCTGGCGGTTGCTCTGATGGTCGTTGCCGCCGCTGTACTGATCGAGCTTTTCATCATAGCGGGACAGATCCACCATGGTGGTGCGCGTGTCGACAATACGGGTCTTGGGAGCCTGGGTCACAACGATCTCCCCGGCACCTGCGGATGCGCCCATTGGGGTCAGAATGGTCTTCTGCTGATGCGGACGCTTCTCCTCTTTTTCTTTGCGGGGCTTCTGTGCCGGCTGTGCGGTGGGACGCTGTGCGAAGCGGTCGGTCTGTTCCTTTTTGACCGGGGGTTTTACCTGCTTTTCAGGTTTCTGTGCAGCCTCTTCGGCTGCTTTTTTGGCGGCGGCTTCCGCTGCTGCGCGTTCTGCTGCTTCCTGGCGGCGCCGCTCATCCTGCTCCTTCTTCTGCTTGGCGAGCAGAACCTGCTCTTCAGCGGTCTTCTGAGCCTGCCATTCGCGGAAGAGTTCCATTTTTTTGGCAATATCGGCCTGCGACACCTGACCGGTAGGCCGTCCGTTCCGTGCGTCTCTGCCGCGCTGGCCGTGGTCCCTGCGGTCGGTTCTCTGACTGTTCTGGCCGTTCTGACCGTTCGGTTGCGGCCGAGCAGGGCGCTGCTGGCCTGCTGCAGGTCGTGCGCCGGCAGTGTTCTGGGGTGCAGGTCTTGCGACGGACCCGCTCTGCGGTGCGGTCGCCGGGCGGACGGCCGGTGCGGAGGGCCGGGGCGGATTGCCGGTCTGCGGTTTTTCCGGCGCGGCAGCGGCAGGTTTCGTTTCTTTTGCCGGGGCAACTTCAACAGGCGCCACGGGGACGGACGTTTCTTCGGGTGCGGCAGCAGGTTTGCTTTCGGCAGGGACGGGTTTCTCAACCGGTGTTTCGGGTGCGGGCGCGGCTTTTTTCTCAGGCTTCTGAATCTCGGAAATCAGCTTCGCACGCCCGGCTTTGTAATCCTCCAGATTTTCGATCTGGTGCGTTTTGGTCAAAGCTACAAGCAATGCTTCAAACTCATCCCCCTCAAAGGATGAGCCGCTCTTCTTTTCGACCCCGGTAACCTCTTTGAAGAGGTCGGTGATCTCCTTGGTCTTCAGATCGAAATCTTTCGCGATCTGGGTCAGTTTGATTGCGCTTTTTGCTGCTGCCATAAATGAATCCTGCTTCCTTTGCCACAGGAAGCGTCTCCCTCATCGGGAAACTTCCTTTCCGGTAAGATGGAACCTTCAGTCTGGTATTCCGCACGCCTGCCGCAGTGCCGCGGCAAAATTCCGGTCGGTGACTGCCGCTGCCGCCAGCACCCCGCTCTTTCCGAGAGAGGCTGCCAGTCGTGCACCGTCCGCGTCAATCACATAACACGGAATGCCGTAATAAGCACTTTTGTGCAGAAGTTTTGCTTTGGTATTTCCGGATGCTTCGTCGGATACGAAGACGAGAACGGGCTTGCTCTTCGCCCGCATCTGCGTACAGATCATCTCGGTGCCGAGCACCGTTTTTCCTGCCCGTCTGCATAATCCGAGCATGCCGAAAAACCGTTGGTCTACATGATAGGTGTCAGGGGTTTGCATGTTGGTCCTGTCCGAGTTCGGACTCCAGTGCTTCGTATACCGCATCGGGAATCGCACAGGAAAGATTCTGCTCGAGGCGGTGGGACTTTCTTGCTTTGCGCAGGCAGGAAACCTGCCGGCACAGATACGCGCCGCGGCCGGATTTCTTACCCGTGAAATCCAGGACAACCTCGCCTTCGGGGGTACGGACCACCCGGATCAGCTGTCCTTTCGGAAACCGTTCGCCGCAGCCGGTGCATCTGCGCTCGGGGATTTTGCGCGGCTTCATCGGGGTACTCATGATGCCTTGATATCAATGCGCATACCGGTCAGTTTTGCTGCCAGTTTGGCATTCTGTCCTTCCTTGCCGATCGCCAGGGAAAGCTGATCGGGAGCAACCTTGACTGTGCAGGTGCGCTCTCCGTCATAGGTGACACCCAGTACGGTTGCGGGAGACAGGGCAGCCGCAACATACTCTTCCGGCCGCTCGCTGTAACGCACAACATCAATTTTCTCCCCGCCGATCTCCTCCAGAATGGTTGCAATCCGCGCACCGCGGTTTCCGATGCAGGCGCCGATCGGGTCCACATTTTCGTCCCGGCTCATCACCGCAATTTTAGAACGGCTGCCCGGATCACGCGAGATGCCTTTGATGATCACCACGCCGTCTGCGATTTCGGGAATCTCCATTTCGAACAGGCGCTTGATCAGTCCGGGATGTACGCGCGACAGGGTCACCAGCGGGCCGCGTTCTTCTCCGCTCTTGACCTCACTGACAAAGACCTTGACCCGGTCGCCGACCTGGAAATGATCGTCGGGAAGCTGTTCGGAACGGGGCAGTTTCGCCCGTCCGGTTCCGGTGTCCAGCACCAGATCTCCGTTCTGGTCATCAACCTTATATACAATCGCGGTGATAATGTTTTCTTTCTTCTCTTCATATGCGCGCGCCATATTGCTGCGCTCCGCTTCCCGGATGGCCTGGATAATCACCTGTTTGCCGGCCTGGGCGGACAGACGGCGGAACCGTTCCGGCTTCAATTCAAATTCCACGATGCTGCCCAGTTTGTACCGGCGGTTGATCTTCTGGGCATCTTCCAGGAGAATCTCTGTATCCGGATTTTCCACTTCGGCAACCGCGGTTTTCTGCTGAAAGACTTTCAGATCCTTCTTCTGAGGCTTGAACTCAATGCGGACATTGGTGTTGCCGTTGAGCTCTTTTTTAAAGGCACTGGTCAGGGCTGCTTCGATTTTCTCAAACAGATAATCCTTCGGGATTCCTTTTTCCCGTGCCAGAAGATCCAGTTCCTTGTAAAACTCGCTGTTCATGTATGCTCGGTCCTTTCGGTATTTGTTTCATCAGGCTCCCGATCGGCATCGGATGCCGCCTGCGCCTCTGTATACAGGGTCTTGAGCTTTGCAATAGCGGAGCGGGGAAGAATGCATTCGCCCTCTTCCGTCATCAGGTGTACCGTTCCGTCCGCATATCCGACAAGCGTGCCGGACAGCACCTTGCGGCCGTCGGGAGTAGCGGTAAACAGGCGTGCTTCGCAGAACTCTCCCAGCGAACGCCGGATGTGTTCTTCGGTGCGCAGCTCCCGTTCAATGCCCGGTGAGGACACTTCCAGATAATAAAAATTGGGGATAGGGTCCGCTTCGTCCAGCAGCGGATCAATGGCGCGGTGTACGCCCTCACAGTCGTCAATGGTGATGCCCGCATCGCTGTCAATGGTCACGCACAGGTGCCAGTCGGCACCGCTCTTGCTGTATTCCACATCCCAGATGCGGTATCCCATGGCGCAGACAGTAGGTTCGATCAACCCGCGCACCACAGCGGCAATGTTCTGCTTCTTCAATGGATGCCTCCGCAAAAATGAAGAGAGGGTTGCGCCCTCTCTTTCATCATAATTATCTTTTTTTATTATATCACCTTTTTTTGAAAATGCAAGCATTTTTTGAAAAAAACTGCAATTTTTATTCGTCCAGCACGAAATGGTCTACATAATAGTTGATGACTTCCCGGCGGGTAATGATCCCGATAAAACATCCGCGGTCATCGATCACCGGGACAAAACCGTTGACCTTGACGCGCTGAAGCAGTTCACTGATCGGTACCGAATTGAGTACCGGGGGATTTTCCTTGGGGGAGAGAATTTCGCGGATGGTATGTTCTTCCTGGCTGTGCGGATCGGTTTCGCCCCGGTCGTACATGTGCCAGAGAAAGTCGCCCTCGCTTACGGTGCCTACATACTGTCCTTCCCGGCTGATGACCGGAATGGCGTGGTGACCGTGAAAACGCATTTTTTCAAGCCCCTGACGCAGGGTGCAGTCGTCGTAGAGAAAATTGACTTCGGATTTCGGTTTGAGAAAGCGGAGAATATTCATGGTATTCCTTTCAGAAGAAAACGGTCACAGACCGCACAGCGCCGTGCCGATGACCGTGCCGAACTGTGCGCGGTCCGGGATGATGAAATTGACATTGAACATACCGGAAAGAATGCGGAAGACCTTGTGGCAGTAGTCCACCGTGGTCAGATTTCCGGTCAGAACAATGTCCCGGATGTGGTGGGTACGCGCCGCAAAAATGGCGATCATTCCCACGGTTTCAAAAACCATGTTGAGCAGACCCAGCGCAATATCGCTGCGGCTGGCGATATCGCTGACCTTGCCGAAATTGGAAGCGGTCATTTCCACCGGCATTTCCGCTTCGTATCCGTTCTTGGCGATATCCCCGATGCAAAGGTCCACCCGGTGCAGATCCCCTTCGGCAGCCAGTTGCTGAACATGCTGAATGCTGTCCATTTTGAGCAGCAGTTTGGAAAGGCCGATCAGGGTGCCGCCTCCTACGCCCGTACCGCCGAGATACTCCATTTCGGATCCCCGTCTGGCATAGACCGCCGCTGTCCCGGTGCCCATGCTGATCACCACCGCTTCGTCAAGGCCGGACAGATACAGCCCGCCGAGACCGATCGCGCGGAACTCGGGCACATTGCGGCAGGGAAGATCGTGCAGGGGTTTGGTAATATGGGAGGCTCCCACGCCGCTCATCATCACGGTTTCAATGTCCGAAAGTGCCAGACCGTTTTCCACCGTGAACTTTCCGAGTGCGCCGTATACCGAGGTGACCGGATCTGCCGCCCGCACAAACTGGGGTTCAAGCAGGGTATGCACGCCGTCTCCCTTCCTGAACCCGACTATTTTGGTGGTGCTTCCGCCCACATCGATTCCCAGAACCACTCCCATGACAAATTCCTTTCATGCTGTCATCTCACCCCGGTGCGGGGCAAGTTCATTGTACCATCTTGCCCGGAAAAAATCAAGACGGATATGCAATTTCGTGCCGGATTTAATTTTCCGTACAATTTTTTTGCAGATACTTGTACACAGCAGGCGTATGTGCTATAATAGGAACCGGTTTGTTAGTCGCTGGTAACGCGATTGAAAGGATTTTTAAATGGAAATTGTATTGTGGATCTGTCTGATCACCTTTGCTTCCGGGGTGATCGGGACGGGGTGCGGCGGAGTGATTGCTGCGGCTTTCCGGCGCGATTCGGGGCGTGCGGTCAGTCTGCTGCTCAGTTTTGCGGGAGGCGTGATGCTGGCGGTGGTGTGCCTCGACCTGATTCCCGAATCGATTGGGGAAGTTGCGGGAGGACGTGGCGTTCTGCTGACCATTGAGGGGGCCCTGATCGGATATGTGGTGGTGTGGTTGCTCAATGTCTGGATTGACCGTCATACCAACCGCGAGGTTTCTCATATTGATAAAGAACACCCGCGGACAGCAGATGACCTGGACGAGTTGATTCATGCCGACCACCTGTCCGTGCACCGGCAGCAGAATTCAAAGACGCAGCTCTTCTGGGCCGGAGTCGTGATGGCCTGCGCCATTGCCCTGCACAATTTCCCGGAGGGCATGGTGATCGGCGCTTCCTATGCGGGAACAGAGGCGGATTCGCTGTTTGCCGGCAGTGCCTTTCTGCTGGCGGTGGTGATCGGACTGCACAACATTCCGGAAGGGATGGCGGTTGCGGTGCCGCTGATATCGGGCGGCATGCGGAAAGGCCGTGCGATTCTCATTACGGCAGCAAGCGGGTTCCCGACTATGCTGGGAGCGTTGGTGGGGTACGGCGTCGGGCAGCTCAGTCCGCTTGCCCTTGCGCTGTCGCTCAGTTTTGCAAGCGGGGCGATGCTGTATGTGGTGTTCGGAGAACTGCTTCCCGAGTCTATCCTGATCTGGAAGTCCAAGCTGCCTGCATGCGCCATGATGGTGGGGGTTTTGCTGGGAATCCTCATAATTTACATATAAGTTCGCAAAAAAACGGATAAAATCTCTCTTTCCGGGGATGCTGTTTTCAGAGCATCTGCTCGGGAAAGGGTTTTCAAATGAAGAACCAACAGAACAACTGCAAGGACAGCATGAAGAACGACAGCATGAACCAGACGAAGAACATGCACGAGAATCAGCAGGCGCAGAACTGCAACGGTCACCGCGAAGATAAAAACTGCAAAGATACCGAGAAGCACGATCGCGGCTGATGATCCCGAAGGTGCAGGCACCGGAACAGGGCCTGCACCTTTTTATATGAGAAAACGAGACGGTATCATGCAAATCCGGTTGCAAAATCACGCCCGGTATGGTATGATAGAGGCAGAGATCCGACACAGGGATCGGGTCGGAAAAGAATTCAGGGGAAAATTGGGATGATACGGCTGATCGGACTGGATTATGACTGGACCATGCTGGACTATTCGTCCGGAAAACCTGTTCTTGGTAAACAATTAATTACATATCTTGGCGGATTTATCCGTGCCGGCGGATTTGCCGGTATTGTCAGCGGACGCACTGCCGGATCTTTGCGGGATGAGTTTGCACGGCACGGAGTGCCCTGGCATGCGCCGTTTCCTTCTTTCTGCGTGGTGCAGGAAGCATTTGTTTTTTATGACGGTGCGGCAGTGCCTGATGCATATAACGAACAGGCACGCGCCGATATGGAACGGCAGTCCGAGGTACTGGCGTCGTTTCTTCCGGGTTGGCTTGAGGCAATGCGCTCTGGGGGGTGTTCGCCGGTGCGCTGGAGTCTGAGCAGCGATTATCTGCTGTCGGTGGAGTTTTCCTGCGACAGGGAGGCCGAGCGCGCACACCCCATTCTTAAGGATGCGGTCAGACGGCAGGCGCCTGCCTGCGGTGTGCACCGCAACTGTCACCTGCTCGGGGTTTATCTGCTCTCCTGCGGTAAGGGCAACGCTCTGGCGCGCGTGGCGGAGCATTTCGATGTATCCACTCAACAGGTGCTGGCGGTCGGAGACGGACTGAACGATCTTACTATGATGGAAGAGAAATTCGGTTTTCTCTGCGGTGCACCGGAAAATGCCGATCCTCTTCTGCTTGAGCGCGTGCGGGACCGCGGCGGCAGGATCGGAGCGGGAAGTGCGTATACCGGCGTAATGGATGTACTACGGCAATACCGGGCAGACGGTCTGCTGCCGTATGTGGATGTAGGGGGAGACTGATATGAAGCGGTTTCATCTGGGATGCAGTGTTGTGCGGGACGGCGCCTGCGGCAACTATACCGCAGAACAGATTTGCGGAGTGCTGGACCGGTACGATGAACTGGGTGTGCGTTTCATTGAGTTCTCTCATCCCCAGCGCATGGAGGAGGATCAGGCACGCTGCATCCGGGAATATGCCGGGCAGCGGGGGTTGATCCCCTGGTCGGCGCATTGCTGTCCGTTGGTGCGCCGGGACGACGGGGACAACCGGGACCAGGTTGCGCACGATGCCCGGATTGCGCGGTGCCTCGGTGCGCGTGTTCTGGTATTTCACCAGCTTTCCCATCCGGATCCGATGGCTGACTATCTGTACGCCGCGGAGCAGGCACGGCGCAACGGACTGACGCTTGCGATTGAAACCGGCACCGGCCCGCTCTCCTGGCGACAGCTGATTGAACTCGTACAGGCGATCGGCAGGGAGGATGTGGGGATCTGTATCGACACCGGTCACTCCTTCCTGCGCGACCTGCAGGAAGTGGATGAGGTGATCCGGGATGTGGGCCCGCTTCTGAAAACACTGCATCTGCACGATAATTACGGCACGCACGATGATCACCAGCCGCCGGGGCTTGGGTATATGGACTGGCAGGCGGTGCTGTGCGCTCTGCGGCAGAGTCCGTACGAAGGTCCCCTG
This sequence comes from uncultured bacterium, assembly GCA_949293405.1. Classification (GTDB taxonomy): domain Bacteria; phylum Bacillota; class Clostridia; order Oscillospirales; family CAG-272; genus UBA1740. Next base: position 10,162 of record CASFDI010000098.1, read on the forward strand.
ATGCTGGAAATGACCGACAGCAAGCAGGGCAGAGCGGTCCCGCAACTGCGCACCCTTCCCATTGATACGGAGATCCTGCTTGCGAAGGCCTGGCTGACCCATCTCTGGCAGGGACTGACGGACTGAACACGCTGTGCGTTCTCCCTGATCCGGAAATGGTTCCGGAGTGCATCCCCTGAGTATCGGCTATGTGTATCGTTATTGATTCGATTTTTTACTGCAGACTGTTGTTTCATTACACATTTCGCTTCTGAGAAAGGAATTGTCTTATGAAAAAAGTTAAAAAACTGATCTGCGCAACATTGCTGCTGCTTCTTGTCGCCGTTCTCTTCAGCCTGAGCGCCTGCAGGGATGACAGCACCTGTGTTCTGACACTGGACCCGGCGGGCGGCACGCTCCTGGATGCCTCCTCCCTGAAAGTCGAAAAAGGAGAATCGGTTACCCTGCCAGTACCGGTACGGGACGGGTATACATTTGTCGGGTGGTATACCGGGACGAG
>CASFDI010000099.1 GCA_949293405.1 uncultured bacterium
TGGGGTACAGGATCCGGGCATGACACGCAGAATTTTCCGTTCCATCGGTGCGGTGGCGCTGGCGGTGCTGCTGTGCTCGGCCGCGGTGCTGCTGGCGATGACCTATCACAGCATCAACGAACGGCTCAAAAGCGAGCTTGAGGGCGAGTCCGAGCTGGCCGCGCACGGGGTGGAACTGATGGGACTTTCCTACTTTGAGGGGTTGCCGGAGGATGCGGTGCGCATGAGTCTGATCGCAGCAGACGGCACGGTGCTTTACGATACTCTGGGCGAGACGGAGGGAATGGCAAACCACCTGGACCGCCCCGAGGTGCAGCAGGCACTGCGTGAAGGCTTCGGAACGGCGGTGCGCCGCTCGGACACGACCGGCGTGCGGATGGTGTACTGCGCACGGCTGCTTTCCGACGGGGGTGTTTTGCGGCTGTCTTCGCCTGCGGTGACCTTCGGGGATCTGCTGGGCGAGGGGATTGTGCCGCTGCTGGTGCTGTTTGCCGTTACGCTGCTGTTCGGGGGGATTTTCGCCTATCGGCTGTCGCTGCGCATTACCGATCCCATTAACCGGATGAATCTGGAGCGTGTGAGCGAGGGGGCGCCTTACCCGGAACTGTTGCCGCTGGTTACCCGTATCCGCTGCCAGAATCAGGTGATTACGCGCCAGATGGAGGAAATGCAGCGCCGCAGGACCGAACTGGAAGCGATCACCGACCACATGAACGAGGGCCTGCTGGTCATGGATCACCGGGCCGAGCTGCTCTCATACAACCGTGCGGCGCTGCGCCTGCTCGGGGTGACGGATGCCGCGATCGGCCGTTCGGCTCTGTCGCTGTGCGACAGTGCGGCGTACAGGCGTGCCATCCGGGGAGCACTGGAGGGCGCGCACAGTGAGGAAATCCGTTCGGACGGCGGCCGGATCTGCCGCATTATTGCCAGTCCGGTCCGTACCGACGGGGAGACAGTGGGCGCGGCGGTGCTGATTCTGGACGAGACCGAGAAGGAGCAGCGTGAGCAACTGCGGCGCGAGTTCACCTCCAATGTATCGCATGAGCTCAAGACGCCGCTCACCTCGATCTCGGGCTTCGCCGAAATTATCCGGGGCAGGATTGCACAGGGCGAGGATGCGGTGCATTTTGCAGGGAAGATTCAGAGCGAGGCGCAGCGCCTTCTGACCCTGGTCAACGATATCATCAAGCTCACCCGGCTGGAAGAGGGCGGCGCCCTGATCGAGGAAATGGAGCAGACCGACCTTTATGCGCTGGCCGGTACGGTGCTGGAGCGCTTCCGTCCGGTGGCGCAGCAGCACCAGGTCACCCTTTCGCTGCGCGGTGCGCGGGCTCCGGTCTGGGGCAGCCCCCGCGTGCTGGACGAAATGCTGCATAACCTGCTGGACAACGCCATCAAGTACAACCGTCCGGGCGGCTGGGCACGCATTGAGGTGGTGCCGCTTGCCGCGGGGGTGCGCGTGACGGTGTCGGATAACGGCATCGGCATTCCGAAGGATCAGCAGGACCGCGTGTTCGAACGGTTTTACCGGGTGGACAAAAGCCACTCCAAGGAGATCGGCGGAACCGGCCTCGGCCTCTCGATTGTCAAGCATGGGGCTGCACTGCACAAGGCGGAGATCACCATGGACAGCGAGCCGGGACGCGGCACGGCGGTGAGTCTGTTTTTCCCCACGGCGTCTCTTGCGGGACAGGCGGGAGCATAAATTATGCTTCCGCCCTTGCATTTTCCGCCGGGATATAGTAAAATAGATAGCAATACGGATGAAACCGAAGAAGAAAGGGTCAGATATGAAAGCGGTTATTACGGTGATCGGGAAGGACAGCATCGGCATCATTTCCCGGGTAAGTTCGGCATGCGCGGAATACGGCGCCAACATTGTGGATATCAGTCAGAGCGTCATGCGCGAGTATTTTGCCATGATCATGCTGGTGGAGCTTGACGGGCTGAAGGTGGATTTTGCACAGTTTTCGGAGAAACTGGCTGCCATGGGGCAGGCGGTGGGACTGGATATCCGCATCATGCACGAAGATATTTTCAATTCGATGCACCGCATCTGAGGAGGCGTCATGCTCAATACTGCCGATATTCTGGAAACCATCCATATGATCCGGGAGGAGAACCTGGACATCCGCACGGTCACCATGGGCATTTCGCTCTTTGACTGTATGAGCGAGGATGTGGGGCGTCTTTGCGACCGGATCTATGACAAAATCACGCAGAGCGCACAGCGGCTGGTGCCGGTGTGCGAGGAACTGGAACGCACCTACGGCATCCCGATCATCAACAAACGGGTGTCGGTGACCCCCCTGTCCTATGTGGGGGGCGATATTGCGCCCGCGGACTATGTACGCCTTGCGGGCGTGCTGGAACGCGCGGCCGACACGCTGGGAATCAACTTCATCGGCGGCTTCGGCGCGCATGTGCAGAAGGGCATGATCAAGGGGGCCGCCCGGCTGATCGATGCGATCCCCGAGGCGCTTGCCACCACTACGCGCGTCTGCTCATCGGTCAATGTCGCCACCACCAAGGCAGGTATCAATATGGATGCGGTATGCCGCATGGGGCAGGTGATGAAAGAAACCGCATACCTGACCCGTGAGCAGGATTCGATCGGATGCGCCAAACTGGTGGTGTTCGCCAACATGCCGGAAGACAACCCGTTTATGGCGGGCGCGGTGCACGGTATGGGCGAGCCCGACACGGTGATCAATGTCGGGGTTTCGGGCCCGGGTGTGGTGGCGTCTGCCATCCGGCGTCAGGGGGACTGCGATTTCAGCGCCCTGGCGGACACGGTCAAGAAGATTGCGTTCAAGATTACCCGGGTCGGGCAGCTGATCGCCTATGAGGCGTCGAAGCGCCTGGACACCCCTTACGGTATTGTCGACCTGTCCCTGGCGCCCACGCCCGCACAGGGCGATTCGGTGGCGCATATTCTGGAGAACATGGGTCTTGCGCGCTGCGGCGCGCACGGCACCACCGCCGCGCTTGCCCTGCTCAACGACGCGGTCAAGAAGGGCGGCGTCATGGCCTCCTCGCATGTGGGCGGTCTGTCGGGCGCGTTCATCCCGGTTTCCGAAGATGCGGGCATGATCGACGCTGTGGAAGCGGGCGCGCTCTCCCTGTCCAAACTGGAGGCCATGACTGCGGTCTGCTCGGTCGGCCTTGACATGATTGCGGTTCCCGGCGATATTCCCGCAGAAACGCTCAGCGGCATTATCGCAGACGAGATTTCCATCGGCGTGGTCAACAACAAGACCACTGCGGTCCGCCTGATCCCGGTATACGGCAAGGGCGTGGGCGAATCGGTCGAGTTCGGAGGTCTGCTCGGTCATGCGCCCATCATGCCGGTGAGCGAGCATTCCTGCGCGGCGTTCATTCACCGGGGCGGCCGTATCCCGGCGCCCATTCACTCCCTGCGCAACTGATTTTATCGCAAAATCCCCCCGGAAACGACCGGAATCCCGGCACCGTGACCCGCCTCTCGCGGGTTTTCGTGCCGGGGTTCCTTTTTTCGTATCCCACCTTCTAAATCTCCCGGGAAACGCCACCGCACATCGACAACATCGGCATGTCCGGTGTGCTACAATGACCAAAAAGGGGTCACCCGGGAAGAAAAAACAAAGGATCGTGCGACCCCGCGCAATGGAAAGGATGGTAACTATCATGGACGCAACCAAACATACGCCGGGCGCCGGGCGCACGGCCTCTCTCTGGAAACGGTACATGTCGCTGCGCCGGGGTGAAAACAACCCCGCAGCCGCACTGACGCTGGACGGAGTGGCCCTGCTTCTGGGCTTTCTGTTTGCCGGAACACATGCCGTGTTCGGCGCGTATCCGTTCGCACTCGGGCTGCTGCTGGCTTTGCCCGGGCGTGTGGTCCCCTGTTACATAGGCATGCTGATCTCGGCGGCTCTTACCGGTCCGGTAGGCTGGATCTATGCCGGACTGGGGCTGCTTGGAATTCTGCTGCGCCTGGGCTTCTCTTACCCGGGACAGCGGCGCTTTCTGCCCGATTCGGAGGGCGTGTTCCGGGAAGTGCCGCAGATGCGGGTCGTGGTCTCGGCAATCGTGGGACTGGCCGCGGCAGTCTATCAGCTGCTGGCGGGAGACCTGACCACCGTATCGCTGCTGTTCGGGGGGGCCATGCTCTTCGGAGTCCCGCTGTCCTGCGCGCTGTACTGCGGCTTCCTGTGTTACGGTGTGCGCTGGCGCGACCTGTTCGGCGCCTCTCCCGAAGAGGTGGCCATTGACGGCTCGCGCAAAGGAATTTCGGCTCTGTACATGCAGCTGGGTGCTCTGGCGCTGCTCTGCACCTGCGCTCTGGCGCTGTACCGGTATGACTTCTTCGGCCTCACGCTGGGATACCTGTTCTGCGCGGCGGTCGTGCTGTATCTCTCGCGCCGTTTCGGCGCGCTGCGCGCCACGATCGCCGGGGTGCTGTTGCCGCTGGCGCTGGAACCCCTGTATGCGCCCGCTTTCGGAATTCTCGGACTGTTTTCAGGCGTGCTGTGGGGAATCGGAACCTTCTACGCGCTGGGTATCGGCGTTGTGGCGGGCGGCGTGTGGGCTTCCTACGCCGGGGGTCTGTCGGGATTTCTGGCTCTGGTGCCCGAAACCACCGTCAGCGCCATGCTGCTGGCCCCTTTTCTGCCACGCCTGCGCGGACAAGCCGAGCAGGAGGCGGCGCAGAAAGACAAGGATCGCTCGGACGAAGCGGTGCGCCGGATGGTCAATACACGCTCCGATGCGCAGCAGCGGCGCATGATGGAGCTGTCGGATGCTTTTTCTTCGCTGTCAAGAGTGTTCCGCTCCATGACCGATACCACCGGAAAACCGGCACTCGCCGACTACATAGCCCTGTGCGACAGCACCTGCTCCAAGTACTGCCGTGCCTGCGCCCGGCGCGAGGAATGCTGGGAAAACGGGGACCGCAGTGCGCTGGAAGCGATCCGGATTCTTTCGGGGAAACTGTATGCCGAGGAAACGCTTGATACCGAAAGCCTCCCGGCAGACCTGATTTCGGGCTGTGCGTACCTGGGCGGTATTCTGGAGGAAATCCGGACCGCCGGAGCCTCCCTGCAGCGCTCTTTCCACCGCAGCGGCAGTGCGGTGGGGCCCGATTACGACCTGCTGGCAAAACTGCTGGCCGACGCCGCCCGCACCGAACGCGCCGAAGCGCGCGAGGATGTCCGTCTGGGGGTGGAACTGCGCCGCGCTCTGCGGGAACACCGCATCAGCACCGGTACACTCGCGGTATACGGTCAGCGGATGAAATGGATTGTTGCCGGCGGCACCGACTGGGAAGGCAAACGCGCGATTCCCGCCGCCGTGCGCGAAGAGTTTGAGCAGATCTGCGGCTGCCGTCTGACTGCTCCGGAGTTTGCCGATATGGACGGCGTGGTGACCATGCAGATGTCGGCGACCCCGCGCTATGAACTGGAGCGCGCCACCGCTTCCCGCGCAGCAGGCGGGGAAGGGGTCAGCGGGGACAGTATTGCCTTTTTTGAAAACCGGGAGGGGTTTGCCTATGCGCTGCTGTCCGATGGCATGGGCAGCGGCGAACGCGCCGCTCTGACCTCGCGCATCTGCACCGTCTTTCTGGAGAAACTGCTGGGCGCCGGCGCCACCAAGACCACCGCTCTGAAAATGCTCAACAACACTATCCGCAGCCAGGGCGACGAATGCTCGGCTACCGTGGATCTGCTCGAGTTTGACCGGCTCTACGGACGCGCCACCTTTATCAAAAGCGGCGCCGCTTCCTCGTATGTCAAACGGGGCTCCAACCTGTTCCGCATCCGCTCCAAAACCATGCCGGTCGGTCTGATGAAAGCGCTGGACGCCGAGAAAATCCGGTTCGATATCCGGCCGGACGATGTCCTGATCCTGCTCTCCGACGGTGTGTGCCCGGGCGGCGAAGAACCCGCATGGCTGACAGACCTGCTCTCCTCCCCCTGGGAGGCGCCTCTGCCCGATATGGCGCAGAAAATTCTCTCCGCCGCCGCCAAAGCCAATACCCGCGGCGACGATATGACCGTGGTGCTGCTCCGCGTCTCGGAGCC
>CASFDI010000100.1 GCA_949293405.1 uncultured bacterium
TCCAGAAATCCCCAACAGTCGGTGGTACACTTCACCGTATCGGAGGGCAGCTCGCTGTTGAACGCAAAACTCTCCTGCGCCACCGGACTTGCGCCCGCAGTGGGCAACAACAGCCCCTGCTCCTCCAGAAAATCGTAATACCGCTCATACACGCCGGTTGCCAGATCCATTGCTTCGTGCAGTTTCTCCGGGTAATCATACATGGAACAGTAATAGGTCTCCATCCCCATCAGATGGACCAGGGGGTTGGTGATAGCGCCGGTGAGACTTGCCATGGACAGACGGACCGGCAGAATATCCCCGAACACATCCGAAGCAAGATCGACCCGCTGCCGGGTCTTTTCCTCATTGTAACCGAAGGTACCGCCGCGGATCTTCTCAAAATCTGCTTCCAGGTCTGTAATCACCGGATCGATATGAAATCCCATCGCATGCGGCCCTGTGGCACGCGTCAGGTGCGGCTGGGCGCCGAACGGGCGCACCCAACAATCCCGATACACCCGGAAGAAGGGGTCTATGGGAGTGTCATCGTCGAACAGCTCCCGGCCCACCAATCCCGAGAGCAAGGTGTACTCCAGTCGCCGTGCCTCGTCCCCTTCACAGCGCATGCGCGGCGTGACCACCTCATGCGGGAAGTTGGAGAACAGCAATCTCACCGTCGGACTCTCGCGCCGCCGGTGTGCCAATGCGTCCCATTTTTTCAGAATAACCTCATTTTCCGGCGCATGTGCATACGCCAACTGTCTGGCGGCAAGTTCACGCAAAATGCCGCGATCGCGCGAGGTGATCGTTTCCATCTCTCTTCCTCCGTCGGATCAAAGATTTTCCGCCATCATTATAGCATGCTCCCTGCCAAAATGCAACCTGCAAATGCTTGACAAAACCGCTCCGCCCCTCTATAATGAATCCGTCCCCGGCACCTCTTCTGCCGGCGGAAGAAGGAGGAGTACATGGATACGGCAACTTTCCGTTTTGCGACACCGCAGGACACGGACATTATTCTGGATTTCATCCGCAGACTGGGGGACTATGAACACCTGTCTGAGCAGGTCATTGCCACAGAAGCGCTGCTGCAAGAATGGATTTTCGGAAAAAGGAAGGCAGAAGTGCTCTTTGCCATGAACGGCGAGCGTGAGGTGGGCTTTGCGCTGTTTTTTCACAATTTTTCCACTTTTCTTGGGCGTGCGGGTATTTATCTTGAAGACCTGTTTGTCATGGAGGAATACCGCGGCCGCGGATACGGGAAAGCACTGCTCTGCCAGCTGGCGCGTATTGCGCAGGAACGCGGTTGCGGCAGGCTGGAATGGTCATGCCTCGACTGGAACCGTCCGAGCATTGACTTCTATCTGTCGATGGGCGCCCTTCCTATGAGCGACTGGACTGTCTACCGGGTCAGCGGAGAAGCACTGCACACCCTGGCGCAATCCGGACAACCTCAGATCGGCATGCCGGCCGGGAATCGCTGTTCACTCCTGATCCGCCCCATGACTGACGCAGATGCCGTCCCTTTGAACGAAGGCTTTCTGGCGCAAGGATGGCAGAACCGTGCAGAAACATTCACCCGCTATCTGGACGAACAGGCTGCCGGTCGGCGGCGGGTCCTGATTGCCGTGGATGAAGGGGCGCCGGTCGGCTACATCACCCTGCTCCCTGCTGCCCTGACCGGTCCCTTTGCCGGTTCCGGTCTGCCCGAACTTTCGGACTTCAATGTACTGATTTCCCATCAGCGACGCGGGATCGGAACGGCGCTGATGAACGCCGCCGAACAGTTGGCGCGTACATACGGCAATCGCGTGACACTGGCAGTGGGTCTTCACAGCGGGTACGGAGCGGCTCAGCGGCTCTATGTCCGGCGTGGCTATGTGCCGGACGGCAGCGGCGTCTGGTACCGGGACCGGATCGCACAGCCATACGGAGAAGTGAACAACGATGACGGACTTCTGCTTTATATGAGCAAGGACCTTTAAGGAGACCATGCCATGATCATTCTGATAGCGGGCGCATCCCACACCGGGAAAACCGCGCTGGCACAGCTGCTCCTGGAGCAGTACAGTTATCCCTATCTCTCACTGGACCATCTGAAAATGGGCCTGATCCGCAGCGGCAACACGACGCTCACGCCGACGGATGCCGATTCCGACCTGACGGAATATCTGTGGCCGATTGCACGGGAAATCATTAAAACGGCATTTGAAAACAGGCAGAACCTGATTGTAGAAGGATGTTACATCCCACACACCTGGCGGCAGGATTTCTCACCCGCCTGTCTGATGCAGATGCGGTATGTGTGCCTGGTGATGAGCCGTTCCTATCTGCTCCGGCACGCCGACCTGATCCGGGCGCACGCGCATGACATCGAATTCCGCGGCGCAGATGCGGATTTTTCACCGTCTGATGCGGTGGCGGAAAACGAACAGAACCTCAGTCAGTGCCGCCGTTCAGGGAATCCCGTGCTGCTTATTGACAGTGAATACCCCTCAGCCGGACAATTACTCGCCTTCATGAAACAGGAGATCGGATTCTGAAATTTTCAGCCGTGCTCCGGTCTGAAAAGGGTTTCCCCGCTGTGTCAGATGCCGGATACATCCGCTCCCCTATCCACACCCCGTGTGCATATTGAAAACGCTCCCACAACCATTACAGATATTGATCCGCACATCTTCCGGATTGAAGAACACAGCAGCGGCTGTCCCCGGCGTCACACACTGCGCTATTCGGATATTCTGACCGGACAGTTTTATATTGCACAACTGCCCCTGAGCTGAATACCTTCCGGATATATCAGGTCAAACGGCTGTCTCCCGGCGCTTACGCGCTGAGAGACAGCCGTTTTATATGCGTGACTGTCCCTGTGCTGTCACACATCCGCCCGCTCGTTATAATGATTTACAGCGTACCGGTCTGCGTACGGTACATGGCGGCATAAATACCGTCCTGTGCCATCAGCGTGTCGTGACTGCCCGATTCGACAATCTGTCCGTTCTCAATCAGAATGATCAGATCGGCATCCCGGATCGTTGACAGACGGTGCGCAATAATGAAAGAGGTTCTGTTTTCGCAGATTTTCTGCATGGCGCGGCGGATCTTCTGCTCGGTGACCGTATCCACCGAACTGGTTGCTTCGTCCAGAATCAGAATGGGCGCGTTTGCAAGCACTGCCCGCGCAATGGTCAGAAGCTGCCTCTCTCCCTGCGAAAGCTCGGCACCGCCCTGCCCGAGCACTGTTTCATATCCCCGGGGCAACCGCTCAATAAAACTGTCCGCACCTGCCGTTCGGGCAGCTTCATGCATCTGCTCATCAGTTGCATCTTCATGTCCGTAGCAGATGTTATACCGCACCGTATCGGCAAACAGCGCCGTATCCTGCAGCACCACGCCGAACGCGTCCCGCAGGTGTGCCATCCGATAATCACGCAGATCATGTCCGTCCAGCAGGATTCTGCCTTCGGTCACATCGTAAAACCGGGTCAGCAGATTGATGACCGTGGTTTTCCCTGATCCGGTCGGACCGACAATGGCCACCTGTGTCCCTGCCGGAATGCTGAGGCTGACATCGCGCAGCACGGTCTTGCCCGGGGTATAACCGAATGACACATGATCGAGAATGATTTCACCCGACGGGGAGGGCAAAGCAAGCGCGTCCGCACGGTCTGCAGGCTCTGGTTCCTCATCCAGCACTTCGAAAATCCGTTCCGCGCCTGCCACCGCAGTCTGAAAGTTGTTGTAAATATTGGCGATCTCGACAAACGGCCGGGTAAACTGTCTGACATACAGCAGGAAACTGGTAATCAGACCGATATCGGAAATCATTCCCTTGACATACAGTACCCCACTGAGCACCGCAATGACAAGGTAGCACAGATTGTTGATGACATTCATCAGAGGCATCAGGTAACCAGACCAGACCAGCGCACGAATGGAAACCCTGCACAGCGCATCGTTCTTTTCTTCGAACTGCCGTTCCATCTGCTCTTCCCTGCAGAAGGCCTTGACTACAAAAAGGCCCGAAATGCTCTCTTCCACATGCCCGTTGAGGATTCCGAGATTCTTCTGCTGAGCGGCAAACAGTTTTCTGGTATGGCGCGTGACAGTGCGCGTCAGCAGAAAAATGAGCGCCACTCCCACCAGCGCCACTAGGGTCAACACCGGGCTGAGTATCAGCATCATCACCAGAATCCCCACAATGGTGAAACCGTATGTCAGAAGCAGGGTCAGCGAATTGGAAATAGTGGTACTGATGTTGTCCACATCGTTGGTCAGCCGGCTCATCAGCTCGCCATGCTGCCTGCGGTCAAAGAACGAAAGCGGCAGGCTCCGCATTTTTTCAAACAGAGCCCTGCGGATATGATAGATGATCCGCTGTCCCACCGACGCCATCAGGAACTGCTGAAGAAACTTGACCAGCCAGTCTCCGATATAAAGGCCGCACAGACAGAGCAACACTGCAAGCAGCGCATCGCCGCCCGCTATGGTGTCGACCGCCCTGCCGGTCATATAAGGCGACAGAATAGCAGCAGCAGACCCCAGTGCCGAGAGGATCAGGATCCATCCCAACCCGCGGCGGCTGCCCCGGGTCAGGTTCCACAGACGGACCAGAGTGCCCTTCATGTTTTTCGGTTTGACCACCACGCCGCCCCTGCCGGGGCGCGATATGCCGTTGAGATTGGCGGGCGGTATTCCCCCGTTCTGTTCAGCCATTCCGGGCACCTCCTATCTGAGACTCATAGATCTCGCGGTATGTGGCACAGTTCTGCATGAGCTCCTCGTGCGTGCCGTACCCCTGCATCACTCCGTTGTCCAGGCACAGAATCCGATCGGCTTTCATTACCGTGGAAATACGCTGACTGATGAGCAGGACGGTCATGCCGTACGCCATGCTGCGCAGACCGCCGAGTACGGCGGATTCAGTCTGTGCGTCAAGCGCGCTGGTGCAGTCATCCAGAATCAGAATACGCGGCTCACGCACCAGGGCGCGCGCAATCGAAAGACGCTGCTTCTGTCCTCCGGAAAGATTGACGCCGCCCTGGTCCAGCAAAGTATTGTATTTCTGCTCTGTTTTTTCTATGAATTCATCAGCACATGCGGCATGCGCAGCAGCACGCAGCGTCCGGTCATCGGCGTCTTGCCGTCCCCAGCGCAGGTTTTCGCTGATGGTACCGCTGAACAGCAATGCTTTTTGCGGTACCACTGCTACCGCTGTGCGCAGCCATTCTTCGTCGATCTGCAGTACATCGCATCCGTCAATGGTAATGCGTCCTCCGGTCGCATCGTAAAACCGGGGGACCAGATTGACTAGGGTGGTCTTACCGCAGCCTGTCGGTCCGATGATCCCGACCGTCTCCCCTGCGCCGATGTGGAAACTGATATTCTTCAGGGTTTCCTTCCCCGCGCCGGCATAGCGGAATGTCACATTCTCGAAGCACACCTCACCGCGCAGTTCCGGTTTTTCCGGAAGCGCCGGAGGGACCTGTGCAGGCTTCTCATTCAGTACCTCTTCAATACGGGCGGAAGAAGCCATGGCACGGACCGCCGTATTGATCGCATTGGAAATCATGGTAACTGCGAAAAGCACCTGCGTCATATAGTTGACAGAGGCCATCAGCTTTCCGATCTCCGCGCTTCTCTGATCGCGCGAAATCCACAGCAGAATCACAATCCCCGCATTTACGGTCAGATTGATCAGCGGCGCAAAAATCGCCATGGCGCGCAGAGCGGAAGTGTTCGCCCCGGCAAACATACGCGATGCGTTGTCGAATTTTTCGCTCTCCTCCTCTTCAGCGTGAAAGGCCTTGACTACGCGCACCGATGAAAGGAATTCACGCGAAACGCCGTTGAGGCGATCCAGCTTCTTCTGTACGGTGCCGAAGCGCGGATATCCGATTTTCACATTTCCGAGGATCAGCAGGGATACTATGACCAGAATCACCAGCATCACCGGTGCCTGGCGCGGTGTCTGCACAATAATCAGGATGACCGCGCCCACGCAGGTGATCGGGGCTTTCACCATCATGCGCATGATGCTGTTGATGAATTCCTGAATCTGAGTCACATCGTTGGTGATCCTGGTAATGATGGAAGAAGGCTGCAGCCGGTCAATGTTTTCCAGCGAGAGCCCCTGTACCGTGTGATACATGTCACGCCGTAACTCTTTCCCGATGGTCTGCGAGGTTCTGCTGGCAAAGTTGTTGCGCATCACGGCCGATACCGCTCCTACCAGCGCGATCCCCAGCATCACCGCACCGTAAAACAGAGTCCGGCCGATATCCGCCTGTTCTACCCCTTCATCCACAATGTAGGACATGAAAGTAGGCTGCAGCAGATCTGCCATCGCCTCCATGGTCAGAAACATGGTGGAAATCAGAAAAATCCCCAGATGCCTTCTGAGATATCTTACAATCAGTTTCACAGCAGCCTCCTTCTGGCATGATCGGCAAACCGCACGCTCCAATCCGCATTCAGTTTTTCCAGCAGAACCAGAAAGGCGCGCTGCTCCTCTTCCGAAAGCACCGAAAAGAGGGTCTCCTTCCGACTTTCGCGTTCCCTGCACGCCTGCTCCGCCGCGGCTATCCCCGCATCGGTCAGTTCTACCAGAACCGCACGGCGGTCCTCGGCACTCACAGTACGGCGGATCAGCCCCGCCTCTTCCATCTTGGCAAGCACCTCGCTTGCCGATCCGGGCTGTATGCCCAGGTGTTCGGTCAGAAGTGACTGCGGTACACTGCCGCTGCGCTGCAGAACCACCAGAATGCGTTTCTGACTGCCCTTCCCTTCAGAAGAATGATGCAGAATATGTCCGATGTCCC
>CASFDI010000101.1 GCA_949293405.1 uncultured bacterium
TTTCCTACCGGTACGATCACTACGATTATGAAGCGGGTATTGACGCTTCCTTCCGGTTTGTACTGTCCCTGACCGCACCCCGCTCTGTGGATATCGGCAGACTGCCGGAAGGTCCCGGTGAGGTCTGCCTGCGTGTCCCGATCTCCCTGCAGAAAGAGTTCGGCAAGGGGGCCATTGCATCTGCCGACCTGCTTGAGCGCTATGCTGAGCTGCCCGGCACCCGGCTGGTAGGGGTTGATTACTATTACGACAATACGGTGACCCCTTCCGTATATGTTTCCCCCGATGTCTACAGCACGCTGACTGTCTCGCGCATGCTGCGCGAGATGAATATCTCTTTGCTGCGCCAGGACGAAAACGGTTCCTATATTTCGTATTCAACAAATATGGTTCTTTTTACCCCCGAGCTTTCGGGGCGGGATGTAGTCCTTTACGACAAATGGTCGGGTGAACTGGATTTCCAGGACGGAATGGATTGTCGGCTGGAGTTGATGAGTTACAGCGGCTCGGTGCAGGAGACGTTGTACGGCTTTACGATCCGCCCCGCAGAACAGTATCCCGCTCTGTCCGGTCCGGACTACTATTCCTCCTGTCTGTTTCTGAGTACGGATGTACTCGATGAACTGAAGCAGATCTTGTTTGCCGGCGGCAGAACCCAGGCGTCTCTGTTTTTTGAGACTGACGACGCGGCCGCAGCGGTTCTGGCCGGTCTGCGTGAAGACGGATATATCGGTCTGCTTTCCGATACGGAACAGAACAATATAGAGCAGATTCTGCTGGGTGTGATCAGCATTGTCGGATCCGCTCTGCTCACGGTCGTGGCAGTGCTTTTCCTCACCTTTTTCCTGTCGCTGTGCACTGCGCGCTCGGTCTCTTCCATGAAGGATGACCTGGCGATCCTGCGCTCTATGGGAATCCGCGCCGTCATTCTGAAAGCGGCACTCTATTTCCGTATGCTGCTCACCCTGATCCCTGCCTACCTGTGCGTGGCGGCAGCCGCCTGTGTCATTTACCTTACCCCGGCGCTCAATGGCAAATTCATCTTTATCCATGCGCATGATTACCTGATCATCGCACTGGGTATGCTTCTGCTGATTCTGCTGGTCACCCGGCGGCACATCAACCGGATTTTCCGGCAGAGCGTACGAAAAACACTGAAAGGAGGCAATGAGGCATGATCCGTCTCTCCAATGTCGAAAAATATTTCAACCGTGGAAAATCCAATGAGATTCATGTCATCAACAATGTCTCTCTCGAACTTCCCGAACGCGGTATGGTCGCCCTGTTCGGGCGTTCCGGATGCGGGAAAACCACCCTGCTCAACGCCATCGGAGGGCTGGACACCGTAGCGTCAGGCTCCATCACGGTAAACGGACGCGATATGCGCGAGGACCCTGACGACATCCGGAACCGCAACATCGGGTATATCCTGCAGAACTACTGCCTCAACCGCACGGTTACCGTAGGGGAAAATGTGGCAGCGAGCCTGTATCTGTGCGGCATGCCGCGCGGCGAGGAAGCCGAACGGCGCGTGCGCACCGCACTGCACAGCGTCGGTATGGAAAAATACTATTACCGGATGCCCGACACCCTTTCAGGCGGTCAGCAGCAGCGGGTGGCGATCGCCCGCGCCCTGGTCAAGAATCCGCCCGTTATCCTTGCAGACGAACCGACCGGCAATCTGGATGAAGCCAATACCGTACTGATCATGGATATCCTCAAGGAAATTTCGCGCGAACACCTGGTGCTGCTCGTTACACATGAAGAGAACCTGGTGCGCCATTACTGCGACCGGATCATTTCACTGTCGGACGGGCGCATTCTCAGCGATTCCGAAAACCGGGATGCTAACGGATACGCCGCAAAAGACAAAAATACAGTCTATCTTGCCGACCTGCCCTGTGAAAGAACCGAACTGTCCCACATTTCCCTCTCCTACTACGGAGAAGAACCGGCACAGCAGATCCGGCTGCGTATTGTCAATGTAAGCGGAAAACTGTATATTGAGTCTTCCGACCCCGCCGTCCGGATGCTGGACGCCCAGAGCGAAATGCGGCTGGACGAAGGTCATTACCACCCGGATACCACCGTCCGCAAGCGTCAGGAGGCCTTCCATATGGAAGATCTGCCTCCCGTCGCCCCCGGCGGAAAAACAGGCCGGTTATTCCGGTTTCCCGATGCGGTCAGAAGCGGTTTCCGCGCCCATTTCACCGGCAGGAAGAAATCCACCAAAGCGCTCATCGCGGTCATGATCTGTTTTTCCCTGGTGCTGGTCACTATTATTTCCTTCTGGGGTACCAACATTCTCAAATTCCGCAACATGGAAAGCTCATACGCACATGAGGTGCTGTTTGTTCCGCTGACCGATTCCGGGACAGGGGCCGACACCTACCGCAACCTGATGACGCTTACCGGATCGGACGGGATCACGGCTGCGTTTCCCCTTTCGTTCCTGAGTACAGCAGACGCCACTTTCACCGGCATGGTCAACCTGACTTTCAGGATCGGCAGTTTTGAAAACGCCAATCTCACTCTGCGCACCCAGGGCATGTATCGCCCGGCAGACGGTCTGCACGGCAAAACGCTTCTGGCAGGAACAACTGAGATCACCGCTCACAACCAGGTTGTAATCACCCAGGGGGTGGCAGACAAACTGCTCAGCAGTGCCACCATACAGGGACTGACCTACGACTCCCTGCTGCATCTGCGTGCCTCTTCCAATCCGTACGGCAATTATTATCAGGAGCCAGACACCGAGATCGGCGGGTCGGTCGCATCCCCGGCCCCGCTTGAGATTGTGGGAATTGTGAAAGAAAGCAGCCCCTATCTGTATGTCACGCCCCTGCGCTACACCTATCATGCCCTTTCCAACCGCAACACTTATGAGATCCTGCCCTACTCCCTGCTGCCCGGGGCGGTCGCGTTTGATGAGCCACAGCAGGGGGCGGTGCTGTATAACCTCTCCTATGTGTATACCCGCCACGGCACAACGCCGCGCCCGGGGAGTCTTATGATCGCGGGAGAATCTTTTGCAATCGGACAGGCACTGTACCGCACCTCCGGAACATTTTCCGATTTTCTGGCCGAAAAGGGGATCTCTCTGCAGCTCACGCAAGCAGAAAAAAGAACATTTCTTGCCGAGGCGTTACCTGCATATCTGAACAAAGAGACCGCACAGATTACGGAAGCGGACCTTAACACCTATCTGCCGCTGGCCGATCTGCTGTACCGCCTGTCCCTGCTGAAGTATTATATGGAATATGTGTATGCCGGATCAGAAATCCTGACGGCTGAACAGTACGCAGGTTACAGCGGATCGGAGTTTGCTTACAACTGGCTGCTGGCAACCTCCTACGGGAGGCAGGAGCTCGCATTTTGCCCTGATACAACCGATGTCACGGGCGCTCTCATTCTGCTGTATCTTGCACAGAACAACACATTGCCTGCCCTGAACGGCTTTCTCGACGAAAACGGCGAAAAACTGAGCGATGACACCTCCTGGATAGCCTTCTCTGCAGACGACACCATGGTACAACTGGCATGCCGCGACTATCTGCCTGCCGAAATCCCCGGCTATGCGGACTACTGCGCCGGAATCGGGATTGAAAACGGAGACCTTGTACTGAACGATCTGCCCTCGGTCACCGCTGTGCTCAGCGATGCCGACTATCTCAGACTGCTCTCCTGCACCGGAAAGAGTACAGAAACGGTTACTTCACGGGAAGATACCCTTGCGGGTGTCGCGCTGTTCTTCTCGGACGAGCATGCGGCGCAGGCAGCAGTTAAAGCAGTCGTGCCTGCAGGCACCGAACTGCTGCTTCCCGATGCAGTCCGGTCGCAGGTGCGTTCCGAGCTGGCGCTCAATCTGCTGGCACAGACGATTCCCACGCTGGTGATTACCGTGTTGCTGGGGCTGTGCATGTTCTTCATCATGCGCACCGGTTTTCTGGGACGGATCAAGGAGATCGGCGTCTACCGCGCCATCGGCGTGCGGCGCAGCAATCTCAATTTCCGCTTCTTTGTGGAAAGTCTGGTGCTGTTTGCACTGACCGTCTTACCCGGGTTCCTTCTGACATCCGTGTTCATGCTACGCATATCCGCGCAGGGCGGTTTCTCCTCTGAGTTTATCTATTACCCGCCCTGGATGGCGCTGCTGACGCTCGCCTATCTGTTGCTGATTGCACTGATTTCAGGCCTGCTTCCCATTACCGGCATTCTCAGGAAAACGCCCAGTCAGATTCTGGCACAATACGACATCTGAAAAAGTGCCGGAGGAACCGATCGGTTCCTCCGGCACTTTATTTTGCATTCAGGGTTCTGTCAGCAGCCGCAGCCGTTGGGCCGCTGCCAGGGGTGTTAATCCGTCAGTATCGACCGGAATGGTGTTCAGCCGCAAGTAAAGCGGCAGACGGCTGAGACTGCGCTCCAGTACATCCCGTGTGCGCACACCGGCACGGATATCGGCATTCAGCCGCCGGTACAAAGTACGCTCCGAGCACAGCAGCGATACGGGAATGATCCGGCAGGGAGACTGCAGGCGTACAGTAATCGCGTCAATAATACTCTGCTCATGCATCACCCAGCAGAACACAATATGCCGGTATGCGGAACAGCGCAGGAAGTTGTTCAGAAGATAACTGATGTTGTCCAACACCATGGCGCGCGTCTGTTCGGTCACCAGAAAGGGGTGTGCATCCCAGCACCAGTCCCCATCCAGAAAAACACTGCCCTCCAGCAGACGGTGCGAAAGAATACGGGAAACCGTCGTCTTCCCTACTCCCATGGTCCCGCCGATCATCCAGAGCGTAGGCGGATCACCGAAGCGCACCTGCTTGACCATATGAAAATTCTCCATACGCACCCCGTGCCGCTCGACAGTCTGCCGGCGCACGGTTTTCCATCCGCGCTTCTCAAAAAAAGGCCGTGCGGTAATGGACGCATCCACGCTCAGCAGCGGAGTGGAACAGGCCGCCTCCATTTTTTCGCACAGTGCGGTTGCAACGCCCATGCGCTGTGCCCCGGCATCCACATACAGGCGCTGCAGGTGCGTACCGTCTGCAAGGTCAGCGAATCCTATAATCTGGTTTCCCCGCACCGCCACCAGAGTCAGGTGTGCGCGGAACGAAGCATCCCAGGCGGAAAGATTGGGGGCTCCGTCCGCCCAGGCATCTACCTGCAGGCGGGTATAATCACCCAGATTCACAGTATGAACCGTATGGTAAAACAGGCGAGCCATTGCGGCGCAGTCTGTGCTGCGGTACGGCCGTATCTCAAAAGTGCGCCCCGAAGACGCAGATTGCTGTTCACACATGGCATGTCCCTCCCCGCCTATTGTATCTTAATTTGGCGAAAAATGCAAGTAAATACAAAAAAATACTTGAAAATCTCCCCCAAAAAGGTTAAAATCAGTATACCGGCAAGGCCGGCAAGGAGGATTACATGATCGGTATAGAAGAATTCAATCAGGTCGAAGTCCGCGTCGGCACCGTAATCGCGGCCGTGATCAATAAAAAATCCCGCAACCCCGCCTATGTGCTGACGGTTGACTTCGGAGAAGAAATCGGAACCCGGAAATCCTCAGCACAGATCACCGATCTCTACACAGCGGAAGAACTGGTGGGAAGACAGGTGATCTGCTGTGTCAATCTCACACCCATGCACATCGGTTCGGTGAAAAGTGAGGTGCGCATTCTGGGAGCCGACTCGGAGGGGGGCGTTGTGCTGCTGGCGCCCGAGCGCCCGGTCAAAAACGGTGAGCGCATTTACTGATCACTTCTGCTATGCGCATCCGCACAGAGAACCGCCCGGCTGTCCGTAAGGCAGCCGGGCGGTTCTCTGCACGGTTTGAAGGTACAAAATTACTTCTGAATCAGATGGAACGCAAATCCGCAGATCTCATCGCGGAAATAGACGAACTTGGGTTTTCCGTTGTCGGCGTATGTCACAGACGACATATCAAACGCGAAGCCCATGCGGGTGAAATATGCCATGGCGCGGTCCACAAAATTGGTCTTGATGGCGATATGACCGTGCCGTCCGGGTCCCTTGGACTTCATGAATTCAAAGGCAGTGCCTGCAAAATTACTCTTGTTGCCTTCCTTGACCGTCATGCCGAAAAGCGCTTCCATCAATTTGGCGCCTTTCATGGCGTCATCGGCGTTCTCATTGTTGATTCCGATATGTACAAACTCAAAGCCCAGCATTGCCTTGACCGCTTCACGGGTCAGGGCGGTAATAGCAGCCCAGTCGCCCGCCTTGATCAGGTCGTCTTTGACCATGAAGGAGCCACCGCAAGCCAGAATCTTGTCAAATTTCAGGTATGTCAGCAGATTGTCGGGCGTAATGCCGCCGGTAGGCATAAAGTGCATATTGCCGTAAGGAGCGCTCATGGCCTTGAGCATGGGCAGTCCGCCTGCCGCCTCTGCCGGGAAGAACTTGACCGTGTCAAGTCCCAGTTCAATGGCTGCTTCCACATCCGAGGGACTCGAGCAACCGGGAATCATCGGAACACCCTTGTCGATGCAATGCTTCACGGTACGCGGATTGAAACCGGGGCTGACAATAAAGCTTGCGCCCGCTTCAACAGCAGCGTCAGCCTGCTCGGGAGTCAGCACGGTACCTGCAGCTACCAGCATATCCGGAAATGCTTTCGTGATGTTCCGGATGGCTTCAGCGGCGCAGGAAGTACGGAAGGTGATCTCTGCCGCAGGCAGTCCTCCTTCGCACAGCGCCTTGGCGAGCGGAATCGCATCGTCCGGATTGGAAATCTTGATCACCGGGATGACACCGATATCATATACTTTCTTTTCAAGTTCTGTCATAATCAGCAAACTCCTTTACAGGTTAACTTATTTTATTCCGTTTACATTTTACCGCATTCTGCGTGCCGGGGCAATTGCAAATCTTGACATTTCCCCCTTTTGAGTTTGCACTCCTTGCTGCCGGTATTCCGCGTTTTTCTTGACAAATCACTTCCTCTGTAGTATACTGGTTTTATCAATCAACAGATCAAAGTCGGATATGCAGATGCAGGGCGGATATTCTGCCTTGCTTTTTACAAGAATTTTTACTCATTTGCACATTTACCGTGAAAGGAGCCTCGTTATGGAACCGATTCTTCTGATCAGCACGGATCCGGTGTTCTCATCGGGGCTGAGTGCAATACTGACACGATGCGGATGCAGCAGTACGGCATACACACAACCGCCGCGGGAGGGTAACTGTATACTGTGGGATGCTGAATCGGTTCCCTTTATTCCCGGCCGTGCCAAAGGATACCGCACCCTTGCTGTCTGTGCCTTCACGGTCCCGGCGGGACTGGCGCAAAACGCATCTTTCCTGCAGCGTCCGTTTACGGAAGACGAAATGCTGCGGGCTCTCCGCCTCATCGCGGATGACCGTCTTCGATTTGATCCCGAGCGCCTCCGTGCCAGCATCGGCACCGCCGATCTGGCGCTTACGCCACTGGAATACCGCCTGTTGCGCCGGCTGTCGGATGCTGCAGGCCGGCCGCTCGGGCGCGATACCCTGCTTCGGGACATTTTTCCCGACGCCGCGACTCCGGGCATGCTGAATGTCTACATTCATTATTTACGGCGCAAACTGGCGCCCTTCGGAGCATACAGTATTCACGCGGTACGGGGACAAGGATATCAGCTGATCGCCCCCGATGCCGTATCTGACAAGGAGAAGCCTCATGTTGCACCTGATCACCGGTGAACCCGGTTCCGGAAAAACCACTCTGATTTCCAGGCAGATTTCCGCATGTCTGGAAAAAGAGGACGGACTGTTTCTGGTCGTACCGGAACAGCAGACCGTAGTCACCGAACAG
This sequence comes from uncultured bacterium, assembly GCA_949293405.1. Classification (GTDB taxonomy): domain Bacteria; phylum Bacillota; class Clostridia; order Oscillospirales; family CAG-272; genus UBA1740. The sequence goes on from CASFDI010000101.1 coordinate 7,832, forward strand.
GAGATGGCGGTTCTGCTTCCGCCCGATGCACCCCTGCATTTCGAAGTAACAAACTTCTCCCGTCTGGCCAATACCGTTTTCCGCTCACTCGGCGGGCTTTCCTACCGGTACGCCAACGGAACCAACAAGTCTCTTCTGATGTATCGCACGCTTTGCGATCTTCTGCCGCATCTTAAGTCCCTTCATTCACAGACTATTGACCAGGCGCAAGTCAGCAATACCCTTGCTGCCGTACGCGAACTGAAAACAGAACAACTGACCCCCGGTGCACTGGAAGCCGCCGCAAAGAATATGCCGGACGGCCCGCTGACCGATAAACTGCACGATCTTGCCCTGACGGCTGCGGCATACGGGCTTCTGTTGGAAGAAAGCTTCCGGGATGCGGATAACGATCTGGATCTGTTAGCCGGACAGCTGGATGAGGTGCGTTTTTTTGAAGGAAAAAAACTCTGGTTTGACGGTTTTACCGACTTTACAAGGCAGCAGTACCGGATTCTGAGCCGTCTGATGGAGCAGGCGGATGTAACGGTTACCCTGCCGCTTCCCTGCCCCCCTGCATGCGATGCACTGACCTTTGCCGCGATTGCGGCATGCAGACGCACCCTGCTCGATCTGGCCTCCCGGGCAGGCGTACCGGTACAGGAGGTGAACCTCGGAGAGTGGAAAAGAAACCGCACCTGCGATCTCAGCCGCCTGCTCCATGTCCTCCCCGATTCCCGCATGCCGCAGAGAGGGGACCAAGCGTCGTCCCCGGACGGTTCCGTAGTCCTGGTAGAATGCAAGGGAACAGTTGAAACAGCAGAATATATTGCGGCAGACATTCTTCGCCGGGTGCGTGAGGGAGCCTTGTTCCGGGATTTTGCCATTATCGGAAGTGAAATTGACCTCTATGCCGGCATCCTCGACCGGATTCTGGAAGAGGCAGACATTCCCTACTTTCTGTCCCGCCGCACGGACCTTTCCGCTTTTGAGCCGGTCCGGCTGACAAGCAGTGCCTATGCGATTCTCACCGACGGCTACCGCATACGGGATGTCTTTACTTTCCTCAAGTGCGGTATTCCGGGTATTGCGCAAGAGGATATTGACCTTTTCGAATTATATTGTGAACGGTGGAATCTGTCGGGCAGACGGTTGGCGGATGATCTTCCGCTGACCATGAATCCGGATGGATACCGGGCAGTGCTGACTGATCGCGGCACCCGGGTGCTCGCAGTTGTCAACCGCACCAAGGACCGACTGAATCAACTGCTTGCACCGCTTGCGAAAAGTGCAGAAAGTGCGCTTACCGTCCCTGAGCACTGCCGCATCCTTGCAGATTTTCTGGTAAAAACAGGTACGCCCGCCTTTCTCACCCGGCGCTCAACCGAACTGTTACAACGCGGCGACCGCACCGCGGCTGCCGATTACGAGCAGCTGTGGCCTGCGCTGTGCGATACGCTGGACCGGATTGCCGAAACACTGCCTGACCTTACAGTCACTGCGGCTGCATTTTCCACCCTGTTTTCCCTTGCGCTCTCAGGAGCCGACATCGGAAGAATCCCTTCCTCTCTGGACGAGGTTCTGCTCGGCAGTGCTGATCTGGTGCGCCCGGAAGGCAGAAAATGGATTTATCTGATCGGCCTGTCAGAGAGGGAGTTTCCCGCTCCGCCCCGCCAGGGGGGCTTGTTCTCTCCGGCTGAACGCAGGCAGCTTGCCGCCCTTTCTCTTCCGCTGGGCGACACCCCTGACGAATCGGCGGCGCGCCCGCTGTTTTCCTTTTACCGTTCTCTTGCGGGCGCGAGCCGGGGCGTCATTCTCCTCTACAGCCGGATCGGCCCTGATCAGAGCACGCAGACCCCCTCGCGTCCGTTCCGCTACGCGCAGGCTCTGCTTGGCATTACGCCCATTCTTGCGGATGAGTTGCAGCCCGATGTCCTGCTGACCTCCCGCGCTTGTGTGCTCTCCCGTCTGGGAGCATTGCCTGAGCAGACGCGGCTCTCGCTGGATCGTCTGTTCCGGGGCGACCCGGTCTATACCGCCCGCCGCCGTTCGGTTGCACAGCCGGTGGTCAACGACCGGCTGTGTCTGGAGCCCGAGACTGCCTCCCGGCTGTATGCCGGGGATCTGGCACTGACTCAGAGCCGCATGGACCTGTTCCGCAAATGCCCTTTTCAGTATTTCTGCCGCTATGTATTGAAACTGGAAGAAGGAGAACCCGCTTCCTTCAACGCTGCCAACATCGGCACTTTCGTTCATGCCGTGCTGGAACGGTTCTTTGACCAGCTGCAGCAGCAGGAACAGGATATTGCCTCCCTTTCCGATGAGGAAAGCGAGCGTCTGGTTGCCGATGCCGCACGCTGGTATATCGCATCCGCGTATCCCGATCTCAATATGCGCACGCCGCGCGTTGCGCACCTGATGCGCCTGCTGACCCGCAGCGCCGGACTGCTGGTGCGCGATCTCCGGGACGAATTTTCGCACTCTCTGTTCCGGCCTTGCTGTTTTGAACTGCACATTGACCGCAGCGATCCCGCTCTGCCCCAGCCGGTCGCCTATCCGCTGCCCGACGGGAACAATCTCTATGTGTACGGCGTTGTGGACCGGCTCGATGTGTACCGGAAAGGTACCCGCACCTATCTGCGTGTTGTGGACTACAAAACAGGCCGTAAGGACTTCAACACGGAACATCTGGAACGCGGCCAGGACCTGCAACTGTTTCTGTACATGGATGCGATCCTGCATGCCCGCAATCCGCTCTTCCGGCGTCGGCTGGGCATTTCAGAGGAGGACGAACTTCTTCCCGCCGGGATTCTGTACCTGCATGCCGGTACCGGAGAAATCTCCCTGGCTTCCCCTCTGCCACCCGAACGCGTACAACAGCTGGCACGCAAAGAACTGAAGCGCAGCGGCATCCTGCTCAATGATCCGACGATCCTTACGGCTATGGATGATACTGAGGACAGCCAGTATCTGCCCATCACCCGCAACAAGGACGGGTCGGTCAGTAAAACAGCGGAAAAACGCCTGTTCCATCTTGAGGAGTGGGGTGATCTCTCGTCCCGCATCACAAAAGCCATCTCCCAGATCGGCGCTGAACTGAAAAAAGGGGCCATCCCCGCCTGTCCCCAGCCGAAGGATGCCCAGCCGTGCGCATACTGTGCCATGAAGCCGTTCTGCCGTGCAGTGCGCAGCTGATAAAATCTGCCGTACAGCCTTTACAATCCGGGCGGAAAATGGTATAATAAGATGTCAGCAACAAAGAAGGCGTACAAGGCAGGACCGCATCCGACGGCATATCTGTCTCCCTGATGCGGCCACTCTTTCGGGACAAGTGAGGTGATTGCCGTGCGGTTGGACAAGTACATATCGGGTCAGGGTCTGGCGAGCCGACGGGCGTGCGCCGAGGCCGTGCGCCGCGGACAGGTACTGGTCAACGGACTTCCGGCAGCGCGCGCCGATATGCAGATTGATCCCGATAAGGATTCCGTCTGCTTCTGCGGTACGGACATTTCTTACACGGAGCATGTCTATTTCATGCTCAATAAACCGGCGGGATATGTCAGCGCCACCGATGACCGCCGTCTGCCCGCTGTGACCGACCTGTTTCCCGAACAATTGCGCAGGCGCGGCATTTTCCCCTGCGGACGGCTGGACCGGGATACCACGGGGCTGATGCTGATTACCGATGACGGACCGCTGTCCCACGCGCTTCTCACGCCGCGCCGGCATGTGGAAAAAGTGTACCGCTTTGTCTCAGCCACACCGCTTGCCAAGCAGGCGGAGGACCTGTTTTCGTCCGGGATGGTACTTGCCTCGGGCGAGCAGTGCAAGCCGGCCACTCTGCGGTGCGCCCCTGACCGGCTGAGCGGCGAGGTCACCCTGACAGAAGGAAAATATCATCAGATCAAGCGCATGGTTGCTGCGGCGGGCGGATCGGTTGTTCAGCTGGAACGCATCTGTTTTGCCGGTATCCCGCTGGATGCCGGACTGGAACGCGGCTGCTACCGCGCACTGACCGCGGATGAAATTCTGAAACTGAAAGAAAACGCATACCCCAAAACGGAGGAAACATCATGGACATTCTCAAGCAACTCGCACAGGAGCTGAAACTGCCCCAGGACAAGGTGGAAAAAGCAGTGCAGCTTCTGGATGAAGGCAATACGGTTCCTTTTATTTCGCGTTACCGCAAGGAAGTGACCGGCAGCATGGACGACACCGTCCTGCGCAATCTGGAAGACCGGCTGCACTATCTGCGCAACCTGGACAAGCGCCGCGAGGAGATCTCCGCGCTGATCGAGGGACAGGGCCAGCTGACGCCTGAAATTACCGAAGCGCTCAACCGCGCCGTCACATTGGTGGAACTGGAAGACATCTACCTGCCGTTCCGGCCCAAACGCAAGACAAGGGCCTCTGTGGCCCGTCAACGCGGTCTCGAGCCGCTTGCCTCGCTGATTATGGAACAGCGTCCGGTCTACGACCCCACCATTGAACAGGTGGCGGCACAGTATGTGGATCCCGAGAAAGAAGTGAACACCCCCGAGGAAGCGCTTGCAGGCGCAAAGGACATCCTCGCGGAAGATATTGCGAACACCGCAGAATATCGCAAAATGCTCCGTCAGTTCCTGTTTGAACAGGGTGTGCTGCGCACCAGACAGGATCAGGAAGGCGATTCGGTATACGAAGGATATTACGACTTCAGCGAGCCGGTGTCGAAAATCCGCGGTCACCGCATCCTGGCAATCAACCGCGGTGAGAAAGAAGGCTTCCTCAAGGTGACGCTGGAAGCGGACGAAGAAGCGGCGCTTGGCAAACTGTTTGCTCTGGTGATCACCTGCCCCGAATCTCCCGCAGTGCCGATTCTCAGCGAGGTGATCCGGGACAGTTATGAACGGTTGCTCTTCCCCTCGCTGGAACGGGAGGTGCGGAATGAATTGTTCGACAACGCCTGCGAAGGGGCGCTGAAGCTCTTTGCGGAGAATCTGCGCAGTCTGCTGCTGGCGGCTCCCCTCAAAGGAAAGACGGTGCTGGGGTTTGACCCGGGCTTCCGCACCGGATGCAAACTGGCTGTAGTGGATAAGACCGGCAAGGTTTTGGACACGGGCGTCATCTACCCCACCGACGGCCCCAAGAAGAACATGGATCAGGCCGCTCAGATCCTGACCCGCCTGATCAAGAAATGGCAGGTGGATGTCATCGCGCTGGGCAACGGCACCGCTTCGCGCGAGAGCGAACAGTTTATTGCATCTCTGCTTCCGCAGCTGGACCGGAAGGTGATGTATGTTATTGTAAGCGAATCGGGAGCTTCGGTCTACTCCGCCTCCAAGCAGGGGGCAGCGGAGTTCCCCGACTTTGATGTCACGCAGCGCTCGGCGGTATCGATTGCGCGCCGCCTGCAGGACCCGCTTGCAGAGCTGGTCAAGATTGAACCCAAGGCGATCGGCGTCGGCCAGTATCAGCATGACATGAAGCCCGCCCGGCTGGACGAGTCCCTGGGCAATGTTGTGGAAGACTGCGTCAACAGCGTCGGCGTGGATGTCAACACGGCCTCGGCTTCTCTGCTCTCCTACATTTCGGGCATCAATGCCGCCGCAGCTAAAAACATCGTCGCCTATCGGGAAGAGAACGGCGAGTTCCTCACCCGTGAGGAAATCATGAAAGTGCCGAAAATCGGCGCCAAGGCCTATCAGCAGTGCGTGGGATTTCTGCGCATTCCGGACGGCGAGGAAATTTTCGACAATACGGGTGTACACCCCGAATCCTATCCGGTTGCACGGGAGTTGCTTGCCCATTTCCATTACACCTCCGACGATGTGCGCCATGGCAACCTTGCCGATCTGAAAACCAAAATCAAAAAGGAAGGCACCGCGCGTCTTGCCCAGCAGCTTGGCTGCGGCGAGCCCACCCTGATCGACATTGCGGACGAATTGTCAAAGCCCGGCCGTGATATCCGCGATTCCGCTCCCGCCCCCTTCCTGCGCACCGATGTGCTGGATATCAAGGACCTCAAAGAAGACATGCTGCTGACCGGAACGGTGCGCAACATTGTCGATTTCGGCGCATTTGTGGATATCGGCGTGCATCATGACGGGCTGCTGCATGTCTCGGAAATTTCGGATCGTTTCATCCGTCACCCCAGCGAAGCGCTCTCCATCGGCGATGTCATTGAAGTGCGTGTCAAAAGCGTCGACCTGAAGAAAAACCGCATCGGCCTTTCCTGCAAAAACATCAAGCACTGATTTTCTAATTTATTAGAAATCTGCAAAGCGCGTCATCCTGTATGAGCAGCAAAGGCACCTGTTTTTCAACAGAATGTACAAAGCACAGCTTGAAAGTTTGGAGAATACTCCACTTGGAATTTGGTACACTATTTGATATAATAATGTACAAGAAACAGGGTGACCTGTGTTTTCCTATCTGAACATTTATTCTTGGAGGAATATAAAATGGCAAGTCTGTCCCTCAAACACATTTACAAGAAGTATCCCGGCGGAGTAACTGCGGTCAGCGATTTCTGCCTGGAAATCAAAGACAAGGAATTCCTCATTCTGGTCGGGCCTTCCGGTTGCGGTAAGTCCACGACCCTGCGTATGATTGCGGGACTTGAAGAGATTACCGAAGGCGAACTGTGGATCGGGGATATACTGGTCAACGATATCTCCCCCAAGGACAGAGATATCGCAATGGTGTTCCAGAATTACGCCCTGTACCCGCATATGACCGTGTTTGACAACATGGCATTCGGTCTGAAACTGCGTAAGATCCCGAAGGAAGAAATCAAGCGCCGTGTGGAAGAGGCTGCGCGCATTCTGGATATCAATCACCTGCTGGAAAGACGCCCGAAGGCTCTGTCCGGCGGTCAGAAGCAGCGTGTTGCGCTGGGCCGTGCCATTGTGCGCAACCCGAAGGTCTTCCTGCTTGACGAGCCGTTGTCCAACCTGGACGCGAAGCTGCGCGCCAGCATGAGAACCGAGCTGACCAAGCTGCACCAGAAGGTGGGTACCACATTCGTATATGTTACGCATGACCAGACAGAGGCTATGACCATGGCGACCCGCATCGTGGTTATGAAGGACGGCCTGATTCAGCAGGTCGACACGCCTCAGAACCTGTATGACTCGCCGGTCAACCTGTTTGTTGCAGGATTTATCGGTACGCCTCAGATGAACTTCATCACCTCCAAACTGGAGAAGAAGGGTGATGACCTCTATATCACTTTCGGTTCCAACTCGGTCAAACTGCCCGCCGACAAGGCCAACAGCCCTGCCCTGAAGGAATACATCGGACAGGAAGTGATCGCCGGAATCCGCCCCGAGGCGCTGCATGATGATGAGTACAATATGGAAAAACTGAAGGACAGCATCATCACCACTTCCGTGGATGTCACCGAATTGATGGGCGCTGAGATTTATCTGTATCTCGGCTTTGACGGACAGGAAGATGCCACCAACGGCAAGTCGATCATTGCCAGAGTTTCTTCCCGTTCTACCGCACGCGCCGGCGATACCATCAAAATTGCGATGGACACCAGCAGAATGCACATCTTTGACAAGGACACCGAGCGCTGCATTATCCACTGATCTGTATGGGGCGGCGATTGCCGCTACACCCAATCTGGCGGGAGATGAACTCCCGCCAGATTTTTTCAAATGAAATCGGAGGGAACATGAAAGCACGGGCGATTGCTGTATGCGGGCTCAACGGAGCGGGAAAAAGCACGGTCGGGCAGGCGCTTGCCGCAGCGCTCTGCATCCCCCTGATTGACAGTGAGGATCTGTATTTCCCTGAAAAATCTGGCCCATACCCATACGCCTGCCCCTGCACGAAGGGTCAGGCAAAAGAGATTTTCCGAAACAAACTCCGAACCTGTACAGAGTTTGTATTCGCAGCGGTGAGAGGTACCCTTGCCGACGGGCTTTCCTGCTCTTTCCGCTGTGCGGTATGGATGGATGCGCCGAAAGCGCTCCGGATGCAACGCATCCGGGAGCGCTCCTTCAAGCGTTTCGGCAGCCGCATGATGCCCGGCGGCGATCTGTATCTGCAGGAAAAGGCATTCTTTGACTTTGCAGATAAACGGGACGAACAAGATGTCCGGATGTGGATTCATTCACTGACCTGCCCGGTCCTGAAAATGGACGGGACCGTTCCGGTCAGCGAAAACATCCGGCTCCTTCGGCAATGGATAAATACAGGATACCGCGCACCGACCTCTCTCTGACCCGCTGCCCAGCCCCGCGCAGGTAAAGTTCTCCACAGCCGGATATCCGGAAACCGGAGGCGGTCTGTCCAAATGGACAGACCGCCTCCGGTTTCCTGTCGTCACTCAGGAATGATTCAGGGCGCGCACATATGCCAGGCTGTTTTGCATCCGTTCCGGCGTCAGCGTGCCGTCCGGACGCATGCAGGTACATTCCAACGTCACATCGCCTGTATATCCCACGCTGTCCAGAAAAGAGAAAAACCACGGGTAATCCACATCCCCTTCGGTGGGATGCAAAACCTTCAGGTTAGAGAAATCCTTGTATCCGCCCCGGTAGTCATTGGCATGGACATGACAGATATTTCCGTTCTCCCACAGCCGCCGTCCCACGCCGGTACAACTCTGACGCAATTCACGGTGAAACTGGGCCATCTTGGTATCAAAGGTGAACGCCGCATCGGAATAGCGGTCCTGTAGGGCCAGCAAGTGCGCCAGAGGGCTCCCCACCGCCGCCACGACATTTTCGACCGTCAGGAGTAAGCCATGCCGTTCTGCTTCTTCACGGAACGAAGGATAAGCGTCAAAGTGATATGCAAGATGGCGATCGGAAGGCAGACCGTTCCACAGATGCCACACCAGAATACGGGCCCCCAGCGCCTCCGCCGCTCGGCAGTTGACGCGGAAACGCCGCAAGGCTTCGCGGCGTCCGGAAGCGCTTCCGTCTGAGAGCAGTTCCCCGACACTTTTTTCAACATGCAGAACCGGGAACGGACGCTCCAGACGACGGAATCGGTCAACGATCGCACCGATGTCGTCATACCAGTTCCCGTAGAACATGAATTCGAAACCATCACACGCAAGTCCGGGCGCAATCCGGAGAAAGCCCGCGGGATCGCGGTTGTTGACCCGTCCGATAAAGGCGCCGGAGGAAACATAGATGTTCCGCATATCACAGTTCCCCATGCGAAAACAGAAGATCACGCGCCGTTACGGTCAGCACACCATAGGAAGGTACGCGATCATCAGGATGACCGAGACTGCCCGGATTGAAGAGGTAGAACGGCTTCTCCCCATCTGACACATATTGCAAGAGCCGCTGATGCGTGTGGCCGAACAGAAGCGCGTCGTATCCTTCGCGGTATCCGATGCGGCACAGATGCCCCAGCCCACCTTTGACACCGAAACGGTGACCGTGTGTCAGAAAGAACCGTCTGCCGAACAGTTCCACCGGCAACTCATCCGGTAAGGAAGAAAACACATCACAATTGCCCCGTACGGCGAACAAAGTGACCTGCGGAAAAGAGCGGCAAACATCGTGTACCTCCCGCTCTCCGTCACCCAGGAAAAAGAGCGCCTGTGCCTCAGGATGTGATGCGAGCACACGCTCCAGGCGGTCCGCGCGGCCGTGTATATCCGAGACGATCAGAACAGTGGACATAAAACCTCCGGAAAATGGAACAGAAACCGGCCCTGCGGCATATGCTGTGAATGTATCACCGCAAGGGAGGATTTCATGATGAAAATTGATCAGAATGCAGTCCGTGAACTGCTCAGCCACAGCGATGCAGAAGTCTGGCAGACGATACGTCAGATCGCGGGATCCAAGGGATTCCGCCTGCCTGAAAAAACACCCGATCCCGCTCAGATGCAGAAACTGCGCGCCACTCTGGGCGACCCTTCCGGTATCCGGCTGGGAGACGCCATCCGCATCGTAAACGAATACAGAAAAGAGGAGCGGAAGTCATGAGCGAGGGGACGCCGGATCTTTCGGCATTGATCAGCAGTCTGATGCAGGATCCTGCCGCGCTGGAAAAACTGCGTACCCTTGCAGGCGCTTTCCTGAGCGGGGGCTCGCCTGCCCCCCGGGAAGAGAGCAATACAGCGGCGCAGGTGTCCGAGACTGCGGAAGAAACGATTCCCACGGCGGCCGTCCCCCAAACACCGCCCTCACCTGCTCTCAAGGGGTTGTCGCTTCCTTTGTCACGCAACAGACTGCACCGTCAGTGCTCGCTTCTGCGTGCGCTGCGCCCCTATCTGTCCGAGCGGCGTGCCGAAGCCATCGACACCTTTGTGCGTACGGAAGAAGTACTGTCCCTTCTGGGAAGCGACCAGGATGAAAGGAGATAGCCATGTACAGCCGCAATTTCGGTGAAGAGGAGGCACTGCGCATACCACCGGATTACAGTGGAAGCGCCTTTGCACCCCAAGATAACGATGAGGACCCGGCAATACATATTGAAGAGATGCAGCAGTCAGCCGAGCCGGAAAGTAAACAGGAAGCACCGGTTGCGCCCGCCGGTGCCTGTCCTGCCAAACGGCGTCTGCCCTTCTCCCTTCCCTTCAGGCTTCCCTTTTTCTCATCAGGGGGAGATTTTTCCGAAGAGTTGCTGATCATCGCCATGATTCTGCTGGTGATGATGGGAGGAGAGGAAGACGATCCGACTGTGCTGATCCTGATCCTGCTTCTTCTGATCCGCTGAGCCGCTCAGAAGAAAGAAAACTGATTGGTTTCCGACAAGCCCTCAAGCGCCCCGTTGCGCCGGAGGATCTCCACGACCGCTTTGGTCAACCCGGCTTTCTGCCTCAGGTCATCAACAGAGAAAATTTCACCTTGGCTGCGCACCTGCACAATGCGCTGAGCTGCCGTGTCCCCGACACCGCCCAAGGAGTTGAAGGGCATGCGGATCTTTCCGTTTTCGGGCAGGAATGCACTTGCATCCGAGTGTTGCAGACTCACAGGCAGAAAGCGGATTCCCCGGGCAAGCGCCTCGCCTACCAGCTGTAGTGTAGTCACCATATCGCTTTCCTTCTGGGTTGCTTCATTGCCTTTTTTCTGAATTTCAGCAATGGTATCAAAAACATGTTTCTTGCCTTTCATGACAATTTCAGCGTCAAACCCCCCCGGAGCAACAGTCAGAAATGCGGCATAAAATTCCATCGGATAATGAATTTTATACCATCCCAAACGAATGGCGCTCATGACATAAGCGGCCGCGTGTGCCTTCGGGAACATGTATTTGATCTTCTTGCACGAACCGATATACCAGTCCGGCACCCCATGGGCACGCATGTCTGCCTCCCATTCGGGTGTCAGGCCTTTCCCTTTCCGGACCGATTCCATAATTTTGAACGCCTGGCTGTTTTCCAGCCCGTAACGGATCAGGTCCAGCATGATGCCGTCACGCGTTCCGATTACTTTTGAAATATCGCAGATACCCTGCTTGATCAGATCCTGCGCATTGCCCAGCCACACATTGGTCCCGTGCGTCAGTCCGGAAATCTGAAGCAGATCGGCAAAGTTCTTCGGCTTTGCATCCAGAAGCACACCCTGAATGAAGTGCGTGCCCATCTCGGGCAAGCCGTATGTACCCAGCTGACAGCCCCCGATTTCCTCCGGCGTGACCCCAAGCGGCTTGGTGCTGGCGAACAATTCGTAGACCGCTTTGTCATTCATTTTCACATCCATGACCGATGTGTTGGTATACCGTTCCAGCATCTTGTACTTGGTGGGCATATCATGACCCAGCTCGTCCAGTTTCAGAATGGTATCGTGCAGGTAAGAAAACTGGAAATGCGTTGTGATGATATCGGAACGGGGATCATCCGCCGGGTGCTGCACCGGCGTGAAATCGTGCACATCGTATTCCTTCGGAATAACAATGATGCCGCCGGGATGCTGACCGGTGGTTTTCTTGACCCCCATACACAGCGTCACCAGACGGGCTACCTCCGCCTTCGGCAGGGAGATGCCTTTTTCTTCCAGATACTTCACCACATAGCCGTAGGCGGTTTTGTCCGCCAGCGTCCCGATGGTTCCGGCGCGGAACACATTTCCTTCCCCGAACAACTCCTCGGTATACTTATGGACACGCCCCTGTACCTCACCCGAAAAGTTCAGATCGATATCGGGCGACTTGTCCCCGTAGAAGCCGAGGAATGTTTCAAAAGGAATGTCATGCCCGTCTGCCAGCATCATTTCCCCGCAGACCGGACAAGCCTTGTCAGGCAGGTCAAATCCCGATCCGACCGATCCGTCCAGGAAAAACTCGGAATGGCGGCACTTGGGGCAACGGTAATGTGGCGGCAGCGGATTGACTTCCGAAATTCCCGACATGCTTGCGACCACCGAGGAGCCGACCGATCCGCGCGAGCCCACCAGATATCCCTGGCTTTCGCTGAACGCCACCAGTCGCTGCGCAATCATATACAACACCGCGAAGCCGTGCTTGATGATGGAATCCAGCTCCTTTTTCAGGCGTTGTTCCACCACCTCGGGCAACGGATCGCCATACCACTCGTGGGCGCGGTCCCAACACAAACGGGACAGTTCTTCTTCCGCTCCGGGCATCGAAGGTGTGTAGGTACCGGGCGGAATCGGCTCAATCTCCTCAATCATATCGGCGATTTTGCGCGGATTTTCAATCACTACCCGGTGCGCTTCCTCCTCGCCCAGATAGGCAAACTCGGCCAGCATTTCTTCCGTGTTGCGCAGGTACAGCCCGGTGTCCCGGTCCCCGTCCGAAAATTTCATGCCTTTGAGCAGGATCTTGCGTCCCAGTTCGTCCTCCTTGTTCAGGAAATGAGCATCGCAGGTGGCGACTACCGGCTTACCCAGTTTTTTACCGAGAGCCAGAATACGACGGTTCAGGTTCTGCAGAGCCAGATCATCCGCCGCTCTGCCCTCAGAAATCAGGAAACGGTTGTTACAGATCGGCTGGATTTCCAGATAATCATAAAAAGAAGCAATTTCCTCAAGCGTGTCCTCGGGCAGCCCGTCCAGCACCGCGCTGAACAACTCTCCCGCTTCGCAGGCGGAACCGATCAGCAGCCCTTCCCTGTACTGCTCAATAACACTTTTCGGCATGCGCGGGTACCGCCGGTAAAAATCGAGGTAACTGCGGGAAATCAGCGTATACAGGTTTTTAAGTCCGACCTTGTTTTTTGCAAACAGAATCATATGGTGGGTCTTGAGTTTGAGCGGATCGGCTTTTTCGCTCATGGCACTCATCATTTCCGTACAATTCTGGATGCCCTCTCCGCGCAGACGCTCCAGCATGCAGAAGAAAATGCGTGCCAGCATCTCCGCATCGTCCCGGGCGCGGTGATGGTCAAAATCCCCCAACCCGTAATGCTCGGCAATGATATCCAGTTTATGCCGTTTCAGTTCCGGATTCACATACCGCGAAAGCGCCACGGTGTCAAGATACGGATTGTCAAAGCGTATCCCCTGCCGCTCTGCCGCCACACGGATAAAGCCGGTATCAAAATTGGCGTTATGTGCGATCAGCATCCGGTCCCCGACATAGCGGAGAAATTCCGGAAGCACCTGTTCAATGTCAGGCGCATCCGCAACCATCTCATCCGAGATACCGGTCAGTTCCGTAATCTGAGCAGGAATCGGTACATGCGGATTGACAAAGGTCCCGTACGAATCCAGCACCTCCCCGCCCCGAATGCGGACAGCCCCGATTTCAATGATCTGGTTGTTCTGAGCGGAAAGGCCGGTGGTCTCCAGGTCGAACACCACCATCTCACTGTCAAAATCCGGCAGATCGTTTCCGTAAACCGCCCGCTCCGTATCGTCTACATAATACGCCTCGATGCCGTACAGGATTTTTACCTTTGCCTTCTGCTTCTGCTTCTCGCGCATGATTTCGGGGAAACTCTGCACATTGCCGTGATCGGTCACGGCGATTGCCGGATGCCCCCACCGTTCGGCGGTTGCCACCAGTTCGTCCGGACGAATCAGGGCGTCCATCTGGGACATATTGGTATGCAGATGCAGCTCCACCCGTTTCTCCGCAGCGTTGTCCTGACGCAGACGGCGGCTGATGCGTGCCAGAGCACGAATATTTGCAGACGGCTCGTTATCGAATTTATCCCGATAGATACGGCAACTTGCGGCAACCGACTGCCCGGCCTTGAGTTCCTTCAGAAAGGCGACCTCTTCCGGACTTCCGCTCTTGCGCAGATAGACCGAGGAAGCGCCGTCGGTAATACCGATGGAAGCGTTGATCCGGTCGCCCGTCCGGTTTTCCTTGGTGGTGATCTCAAATACCTCTCCTAACAGAACCGCATTGCCGCTGACATGTTCCAGCGTGGCGAGAGGCACCGGATTGCGGATCATAAACGGCTCCCCGGTCAGCATCTTCGGCTCCCCGGTCAGAAAAGTAATGTTTCCCACCAGGTACACATCGTCTTCCAGCTGTTCGATCCGTTCCCCCTGCACCGAAAGAGTGGCCACTCTGGTATACTGAGGCTGCTCCGGCACTTCCTGCTCACTCTGCAGCGCGCGTCTCCGCGCTGCCGCTTCCTCCGCTGCGCGGCGCTCTGCTTGTGCGGCAAACTCTGCCGCCCGACGGCGGCGTTCTTCCGTTTTCTGCTGAGCATCGGGGCTTTCGCAGATCTCCACCTCGCGCGTGATGCCGTACCGGTTACGCAGAATTCCCTGGATCAGCTGGGGCGTTCCCGACTGCTGTACCAGCTCCACACCTGAATCCGGGAACGGCAACTGCGCGCGGAACACGCGTCCGTCATCGGTCAGGAGCGCACTGTCAAAAAAGCCGGGGGTCACCGCGCCGACCCGGGTCGCTTCATCGATGATCTCCCGGAAACAGGACGGACAGAACAGCTCGGACGGGAAATGCGGCAGAAGCCGGACCGACAGCGCGCCGTAAAGTTGCCGCAGTTCATCCTCGATTGCATAGAGCATCCCGGCGTCCACATGCGCGGAAAACTTCAGATTCACCTCGATACGCAGCGGATCCCTGCTGTACCGGACCGTGACATCGGTCGCCTGCTCCAATACCTGCCTGCGCGTGCGGTCAGGCTTATACTTGGTGAATGTTTCAAAGAAAGTCCGTCCTGTACTCAAACCGGTTCCTCTTTCCTGTCCGGCATGCCGTCCTGCTCCGCCATACGGCGCAGCGCAGCAATCAGCACGCCGATGATTTCGTTCTCTGGGTATTTTCCGATCACTTCCCCCTTGCGGAAGAGAAGCGCCTCTCCGTTCCCGCCCGCGATCCCGATATCTGCATCGCGCGCTTCACCGGGGCCGTTGACCGCACAGCCCATAATGGCAACCTTTACGGCAAGCGAACGCAGTCCTTCCCGGTCAACCGCTTTTTCAAAATCGGAAAGAAGCGAGAAGAGATTGACTTTTGTCCTGCCGCAGGTGGGACAGGAGACAATATTCATCCCTGCACGCCGGGAAAGTCCCAGTGCAGACAGAATGGCATGGGCGGCATGCACCTCTTCGACCGGCGGTGCGGTCAGGGAAACGCGGACCGTATCTCCGATGCCGTCTGAAAGCAGGCTGCCGATTCCCACCGCGCTTTTGACAATACCCGCAGCCGCCCCGCCCGCCTCGGTCACCCCGATGTGAAGCGGATAGTCGGTCTGTTCGCGCAGCAGCCGGTTTGCCGCGATCATGGTGGGAACATCGGATGCCTTTACCGAAAGAACAATATCCGAGAAGCCCGCATCCTCCAGCAGTTCCGCATGGTAGAGCGCGCTTTCTGCAAGCGCCTGTGCAGTGGGTGCGCCGTATTTGCTGAGAATATGCTTTTCAAGAGAGCCTCCGTTGACACCGATCCGGATGGGAACCCCGGCGGCACGGGCGGCTGAGGCCACCTCGCGCACCCGTTCCCGGCTGCCGATATTCCCCGGATTGATGCGGATTTTCTGTGCGCCGCACCGGATGGCAGCAAGAGCAATGCGCCAGTCAAAGTGAATATCCGCGATCAGCGGCACTCGGATCCCCTGCTGCCGTGCAAGGCTGAAAATCTCTGCCGCCTCCTCGGTGGGAACGGCATAGCGCACGATGTCGCATCCTGCTTCAATCAGCTGCCGTGTCTGGGTAAGCGTTGCTTCAAAATCCATGGGATCGGTATTGGTCATCGACTGCACCGTAATCGGATAACTTCCCCCGATTCCGATCTCCCCGACCCGCACCGGCCGGCTGCTTCTGTATGTCTGCATTGCGTATTCCTCCAGGCTTGTCCTTTCGTTTTTTCTTCCGCAGTACGCCTCTCCGTCTCCCTGTCGGCATCCGCCCGCCGCCTGCAGGAAAACAGAAAACCCGGGAATCCCGGGTTTTCCAGCCGGTGCGGACCCGAACCGCACCGTCATTCACCGCGTACAGACATGCCACTGTCCGGTTTATCTGCGGAAAATCACAAACACATCTTTCAGACTGATGATCGCCACGAATCCAAGCAGCACAATCAGCCCCACCGTATCAAACGCGGTCACCAGCCGCCCGGGCACTTTTTTCCGGCTGACCAGCTCTACCAGGCTGCACAGCACATGGGAGCCGTCAAGCGCAGGAATGGGCAGCAGATTGAACACGCCAAGGTTGATGGTGATAATGGCCCCCAGGAATCCCAGCGTATAGAGAAGCGTTCCGTCCTTGGCGCTCTGGGCGCTGTCGGAAATAGCGTCAATCGTACCGATAGGCCCCGAAACCGCCTGCAGCGTATACCGGCCGGTCACCAGATCGACCAGCGATTCCCAGACCATATTGACTACATAAGTGCATTTGTAAAAGGCGTGTTTGACAACCGTCTTGAAAGGATAGGAATGAGTGCCCGGCCGGTAATCCTCCGCCCAGACAATAAAATCGGCATTGCCGAACACCTGGCCGCTCTCCTCTATTGTGGGAAACACGACCGAAAGGGTCAGCTCTTCGTCGCCCCGCCGTACCGTCACCGGAATGGCCTGACCGACCTCGGTCACATTTCGCATCACTTCATAATACAACTGATCCGAAATATGAACCCGATTGCCCGCAATTTCCAGAATGACATCCCCTACCTCAAGGCCGCTGTCCGCACTGGATACAGTCCCCTCTTGCACTTCGAACTTTGCAATTTCAGTACTGCCCAGCTGCGTCGTACACGCAATGATGATCATAATAATAAAGCCCAGCAACAGGTTCATCAGGGCACCCGCACTGTGAACGATCAGGCGCTGCCAGGCAGGCTTTGCTGCGAGGCACCGCGGATCGGGCTCGGCAGGCAGTGCGCGTTCTCCGGGTAAAACGCCGCCGGCATGATCGGTGCCTGAAAGGACAGGCGGCTCCGTACCGGCAGGCAGTTCATCCGCAATGCCGCCCGCCGCAGGAACCTCCTCCTGCTCCCCCAGCATGGAAACATATCCGCCAATGGGAAATGCACGCAGAGAATACAGAATCCCGCTCTTCTTTGACTCGTAGGTAATCAGTTTCGGCCCCATCCCGATCGCGAATTCATGAATCTTGACCCCGAACAGGCGCGCGGACAGATAATGCCCCAATTCATGAATGAAAATCAGAAAACCGAAAATGAGAATTGCCAGAATTACGAACAATGCTTTGATCATGTTTGTATCCTTTCGGAAGTGCTGCCTGCCTGCAGGCGCTGCTGTCAATGCTCAAAAGCACCCTTGATCCGTTCCTCCGCCCGCAGGCGACCGAGGGAGTCATAATACAGAATTCCGTCCAATGTGGATTCATGGCGTGCCTCATCCAGCTCCGCCACCGTGTCTCCCACAACACGGAAAATCCCGCAGAAGGAAAGTCTGCCGGCCAGAAAAGCGGCTACCGCCGCTTCGTTTGCGGCATTGAGCACTGCGGGAAGAGCGCCGCCCGCCCGCCCGGCGCTGACCGCCAGCGGCAAAAGCGGAAAAGTCGCCTCGTCTGCAGGCGCGAATGTCAGTTTTCCCACCCGGAACAGATCCAGTTCCGTCACCACACCAGGCATGCGGGCAGGATAAGTCAGGGCGTGCTGTACGCACAGGCGCATGTCCGGAACGCTCATCTGTGCAATCACTGCATGATCAATATATTCCACTGCGGAGTGGATTATACTTTCCCGGTGTATGACCACCTGAATCTGCTCCGGAGGAATTCCGAACAGATGGGACGCTTCGAGAATCTCGAAGCCCTTGTTCATCATGGTGGCGCTGTCCACAGTGATTTTCGCCCCCATCTGCCAGGTGGGATGCGCAAGCGTATCCGCGACCGTCACATGCGCAAGCCTGTCGGCGGAATATCCGAAGAACGGTCCGCCGGAAGCGGTGAGAATCAACCGTTTCACCTCACAGCGCCGCCCGGCCTCAAGACACTGGAAAATGGCGCAGTGTTCGCTGTCAACCGGCAGAATCGGGTTGCCTTCCGCTGCCCGCATGACCGCTTCTCCCGCACTAACCAGCGACTCCTTGTTGGCAAGGGCAAGCCGCATGCCACACCGCAGGACAGCCAGCGTGGGCGCAAGCCCCGCCTTCCCCAGAATGGCATTGACCGCAACCGGCGCACCGCAGTCCGATATTGCCTGCTCAATCCCGGCCGCTCCGGCATAAATCTTTGTTTCCGTGTCTGCCACCCGCAAGGCGAAAGATGCCGCGGCCTGCGCATCTCCAAGCGCACAGATGCGCGGGCGGAACCGGCGTACCTGCTCCTCCAGCAGAGGAGTGTCCCGGTTGGCGCTCAGGAGAGTAACCGGAATGCATAGACGCTCCGCCACATCCAACGCCTGCCTGCCCACCGAGCCGGTGGACCCCAGAACTGCTACCGAAGAGGGCCGGCAATCTTCCTGTCCGTTCATACTGTAAACCACCATGTTTCTCCCAGCCCGAGCAGAATCCACAGCAGGGGCGCAATGGCAAGGATCGAATCGAACCGATCCAGAACTCCCCCGTGCCCCGGGAAAATAAAGCCGTAATCCTTCACCCCGTGCTCCCGCTTGATCAGGGAGGCGATCAGATCTCCGATCTGGGAAATGAAGGCTGCAAGCAGTCCCGCAACTCCCAGCATGACATAGCGGGGCGACAGGTCAAACGCGACCTGCAGAATCAGCCCGTACAATAAAAAGGCGCCCACGCAGAACAGCGTACCGCCGATGCTGCCCTCAACCGTCTTCTTGGGACTGATCTCAACAATCAGTTTGTGCCGACCGAACAGCCTCCCACAGAAATAAGCGAAGGTATCGGTGATCCATGCTCCGACGAACACCAGCCCGAACAGATAATTTCCGTAAGGTTCCCATCGCAGAAGCACCAGCGCGGTGAAACCGAATGCAATGTACATCACCCCGACGAAAGAGCTGCAGACGGTATCGAAATGCATCCTCATGCGTCGCAGAACAGCCACGGTAAACAGATAAAGCAGATATACCAGCAGTGATGCCAGCAGCAAAAACAGCAGCCACTCTTCATCACGCCAGAAATAAACTGCCAGCGGCATGCCGCCGCAAAGTACAAAACCCGGTATCGAAACGGCAAAATCGCGGACTACACCGGTAGTTTTCAGAAACTCAAAGCAACCAACCAGTGCCAGTAAAGCCCACGCCGCCGGATACACCGGTGTGTCAGAGAAATACAGAACCGGAACCAACAGTGCCAGCAGCACCGCTCCGGTAATTACGCGCACACGCATAGCAGCAACCGGGAACCATCAGGCGCGGCAGGCGCCGCTCGGTCCTTCCTTTCAGAAAATCTAAAGTCCACCGTACCGCCGTTTTCTGGAATAAAATTCCCGGATCGCGGCGGCGAGCACATCGGCATCAAGATCCGGCCAGAGCACATCGGTAAAATAGTATTCCGCGTAAGCAGACTGCCACATCAGGAAATTGGATGTCCGGATGTCTCCCCCGGTACGCACAACAAGGTCCGGGTCACGCTGAGCGGCAGTATAGAGATTGCGGCTGATATCTTCCTCGGTCACATGGCGCTTGCCCTGTGAAAGCAGAGCGTTGACCGCATGAACGATTTCATCCCTGCCCCCGTAGTTCAGCGCAACATTGACTACGCGATCCTGGTCGGCGGTTGCCTGCTCCGCCCGTCTGATCTTCTCCCGCAGCGCAGGATCGAGGGGCGCGGGATCTCCCAGAAAACGCAGGGTGACCTGCTCCTGCCCGATTTTCTCCAGCACCTCGTCAAGATAGCGGGACAGCAGGCGCATCAGCTCCTCGACCTCTTTCTGCGGACGCTTCCAGTTTTCAGTGGAAAAGGCATAAACGGTGACAGTCCGGATACCGGCATCACCGCACAGACGGACCACACGGCGGAAGTTTTCCGCACCGGCACGGTGCCCCGCCTCGCGGGGCAGGCCGCGCCGCTCTGCCCACCGACCGTTTCCGTCCATGATAAACGCAATGTGCGACAGCCTGTCATCGCACTGCGGCAGCACGGTTTTCTTCCGGAACGGCCACATCAGACAGCCATGATCTCCTTGTTCTTCACTTCGGTGATCCGGTCGATCTCCTTGATATATTTATCGGTCAGATCCTGCACGGCCTTATCGGAAGTCTTGACCTCGTCTTCGGTCATCTCCCCGTTTTTCTTGTGCAGTTTGGTCTTTTCGTTGGCGTCGCGGCGGATGTTGCGGATCGCAACTTTGGCGCCTTCCCCCATCTTGGAAATCTGTTTTGCCATCTCACGGCGGCGCTCTTCCGTCAGAGGCGGGAACGCCAGACGGATCACCTTGCCGTCGTTCTGGGGGTTGATCCCCAGATCGGAGGTGAGGATCGCCTTTTCAATCGCCTTGAGCATGGATGTTTCCCAGGGCTGAATCATCAGGGTGCGTGCGTCCTGCACACTGACGGTCGCCACACCGCTGATGGGTGTAGGACTTCCGTAATACTCAACCGTGATCTTGGCCAGCACATCGGGTGTGGCGCGTCCGGCCCGCATCGAAGACAATTCCGCGGAATAAGCGTCCACGCTCTTCTTCATTTTCGTTTCAAATTCCTTGGTGTCCAGTTTCATGGTGATTCTCCTTCCGGTATGTTTACAGGTTGTAATTCGAAAATATACTTACGAAACAATGGTACCGATCGCTTCCCCGGAAACCGCGCGCCAGATGTTTTCCGCGCGGTCCAGTCCGAAGACCAGCACCGGCATCCCGGTATCCATGCAGAGAGCAGCCGCAGTGGAATCGATGGCTTTCAGTCCGCCCGCCAGAATCTCACGGCAACTGATATGGTCCAGTTTCCGGGCGGCAGGATTCTTTTTGGGATCATCCGTATAAATCCCGTCCACATTCTTTGCCATCAGCATCACATCCGCACCGATCTCGGCGGCACGCATCGCTGCCGCTGTATCGGTGGAGAAAAACGGCAGTCCGATTCCGCAGCCGAAAATCACGACCCGGCCTGCCTCCAGATGGCGCACTGCCTCATCCCGGTTGTATGTTTCGGCAAAAGCCGGCATGGGCACCGCGGTCATGACCCGTGCGTCCAGCCCCCCGTGCGAAAATGCTTCACTGAGTGCCAGTGCGTTGATGGCAGTGGCAAGCATCCCCATGGCATCCGCCCGGGGTTGATCCATCTCCCTGCCCTGTCTGCCGCGCCAGATGTTGCCGGCGCCCACCATCACCGCGACCTGTACGCCCGCATCCACGCAGCGTCGGATCGCACCGGTAATGTCGGAGAGAAACGCATCATTGTAAAGCCCCTCGGCTCCCGCGCTGAGCGCCTCTCCGGAAAGTTTGAGTAAAACGCGTTTGTACTGCATCAGCATACCTCACAGTGTTTCTATCATACACTTTATATTTTACTTCAAAAAAAGCAATTTGTAAACAGTTTTTTTGCTTTTTCCCGTATTGCAGAAACAAAGCCCCGCACACAAAAAGAGAAAGCGTCATCCGGCGCTTTCTCTTTTTGTGTAACGCAAGCTTTCTGCGGAAAAACTCAGGATTTGGAGACCATTTTGGCGATCTCAGCTGCGAAATCCTCTTCCCGCTTCTGAATGCCTTCGCCCTTATCGTAACGGTAGAACGCAGTCACGCGGATGGATCCGCCCAGCTCTTTGGCAGCGTTCTGCACATATTTAGCGACTGTCATGCTGTCATCCTTAACATAAGCCTGTTCGGTGAGGCAGTTGGTCTCATAGAACTTACCCAGACGGCCGGCAATAATTCCCTCCAGCACTTTGGCAGGCTTGTTCGCCATCTTGGGATCCTGCTCCAACTGTTTCTTGAGAATCTCCTTCTCTTCCTCGAGAACCGCAGCGGGCACCGCATTGCGATCGACATACTGACAGGGCATTGCTGCTGCCTGCAGAGCAACATTCTTCGCCACTTCAGCAAAGCCCGGATTCGCAACCGCCGCTGCATCCGCATCAAAGCAGATGATGACGCCGGTAGCGCCCATCCCGTGAACGTAAGTGGAGACGGTCCCTTCCACAATCACAAAACGGCGGATGCTCAGTTTTTCACCGATGGTGAAGGTCTTCTCCTGCAGGGCTGCTTCCACCGTCTGATCGGTATCAGCAAACTTGCATGCCATCAGGGCCGCCACATCAGCAGGACGGTTGGCAAGAATGGTCTTCAGAATATCTTTTACGAAAGCTCTGAAACTTTCGTTCTTTGCCACGAAGTCGGTCTCGGTGTTGACCTCAACCATCGCGGTCAGATTTCCCTGTGTCATTACATCGACCACGCCCTCGGCCGCAATCCGGCTCTGCTTCTTGGCAGAGGCGGCCATGCCCTTCTCCCGGAGCACCTTGATCGCTTCTTCAAAATCGCCGTTTGCCGCCACCAGAGCGTTCTTGCAGTCCATCATGCCGCAGCCGGTCTGCTTTCTCAGTTCGGCAACATCTTTTGCGCTGATATTTGCCATCTTATATCTCCTGTTCTTTCTGAATATCGTGAATTATTCGCCGGCTTCAGCAGCGGCTGCTTCCTGCGCCGGCTCTTCAGCCGAAACTTCCGCAGCAGGTTCAGCCGCATCAGCAACGCCGCCTCTGCCTTCGATCACCGCATCAGCCAGAGCGCCGCCGATCAGTTTGATCGCGCGGATGGCGTCATCGTTGCCCGGAATGATATAGTCCGCATCGTCGGGATCGCAGTTGGTATCCACAATCGCGATGACCGGAATACCCAGTTTCTTTGCTTCCAGAACCGCGTTGCGCTCCTTGCGGGTATCCACGATAAACACGGCATCCGGCAGTCTCTCCATGTTCTTGATACCGCCGTAGTTCTTTTCGAGGTCATCGATTTCCTTCTGCTTACCTGCCGCCTCTTTCTTGGGCAGAAGATTGAAGGTGCCGTCCGCCTGCATGCGCTCCAGCTCGTTCAGGCGTGCAATCGACTTGCGGATGGTCTTGAAGTTGGTCAGCATTCCGCCGGGCCACCGGACATTGACATAGTACATGCCGCATTTAATGGCCTCTTCGCGGATGGTTTCGGCAGCCTGCTTCTTGGTTCCGACAAAGAGAATGGTGCCGCCCGCCTCGGACAGATAGCGCACATAGGTGTACGCCTCTTCAAACTTCTTGACCGTCTTCTGCAGGTCAACAATATGGATCCCGTTACGGGTGGTGAAGATATACTCCGCCATCTTGGGGTTCCACTTCTTGGTGGGATGTCCGAAATGGACGCCGGCTTCGAGCAGCTGCTTGATGGAAATACCGAACATGTGCATGTTCCTCCTTTAAAAAAATGGTTTTCCTCCACAGGGCGGAACGGAAGCACGACTTACCATGCAAATAAGCACCGGTACTCCCCCGCACCCTGTGTGCGAAATAGTTCTGCAAAACGCAGATACAAAAATAATACCACAGAAAGCGTATCGACGCAAGCAGAAGATGTTTAATTTACAAATAATTTACATTTTCATTGTAACAAAGGGGCGCGGAACAACAGAGGGCGCAGGCGGGTATAAATCGGTTCCTCTTCTTCTGCGGGAAGCGGATTCTCTCCCCTGCCGCATTCCACCGTAAAACTGGGGATTCCGAGCGCATGAGTGGTCCAGTCAGTAAGCCCTCCGTAAGCCGCTTCCCCCTCTGCCCTGACGAGTCGGTATCCGGACAGTCTCGCCACCCGTCGCGCAATGGCGCCTCCACGCCGTACCCGGGCGGTATCGCCCGCGAAAATTTCTTCTCCCTGGCTGTGCAGCGTCAGGATCAGAGCAGGCGAAGAAAGGCGTATCAGTCGTGCCAATGCCGAACTTTCCGGCTCAGAAAGCGGCGTTGTCCCACTATACCTGGTAGGGCCCGGGCAGATTCCAGAGGCTCGTTCCAGCACTTTATATTCTGAAAACCCCACCGGATAATTATGATTCAGATCCACCCCTCTTGCATTAGCCTGCCAATGCAGGAAACTACCGTCCGGAAGACTCGCTGCAACCCGTCCGGCAAATCCCCGGGCTGCATCCGCCCCGTAAAGTGAGATATCAACCCCGTCCGGATTGAGCATCGGTACGACCAGAAAAGTGCAGGAACGGGCCAGATAGGCTGTGCTGACCCCACAGATCAAAGAGTCCGGTTGCCGCGTCAATTCCTCCAGGAAACGCAGCAGGATGCCCGCCGTAATACGCTCACTGCCGTGGTGCGCCCCGATATAGAGCATACATCTGTTCCCGTTTCCCCAGCTGACCAGCGGCACCGGCCGACCTGCCGCACTTCTGCACAGCACACCGTAGCCCGCACCCCTCTCCTGCAATTGTTGACACGCCTCAAGGCACCCTGACGCATTCCGTTCCATGTTCGCTCCCTCCGAAACCTTTTTTAGAAATATATGAAAAAGTGATGCATTTTCAGACCGGAAATGCTGTTTCTGCTTTTTTTCCCTTTTCTTTTGCCCTCCGTTATGATATAATAATCAGAAAAGAACTGTAAGGACGGTCACCATGCCAGAACAGAAATCGTTATCCCGTTTTCCGCGTTTGATCTTTACCGGCATCTGCCTGGTCTATCTCTTGCTCGGACTCTCCTATTTCTTCCTGCAGATGCTGTGGAATACCGACTGGCAGATTGTGACCTACATCCCGTTTCTTTACCGGTTCTTCACGGTTGCACTTCCTTTGACTGCAGCGGCATGTGCACTTTATTACCTCTGCCGGTCCCGCAAGCGTGCCGCCGTTCTGCTCCTGGCAGCAGTTCCTGCCGGGCAATTGCTGTACGGAACAGCCGCAAATCTGCTGAAGGATCCGGATTTTGTCGCCGCATACGGCATCTGGGTATCCGCACTGTCCGCTTTGGCAGCTGCTCTGTTCTCTCTCTGGCTGCCCACCCTGCTTGCCGTAGCCGGATGTCTGCTCGGGTACCGGTTGTTTCTGTATCGCAGGCAGCCGGATACCCCTTCGTTTGATCCGCGGGCGTCGCGCGTATCGCGGGCAGTTGCGCTTATGGCAGCGCTTTTCTTCCTGGTGACGCTGATCCAGGAAACTGTCTCCATTCTCTCCTTCTGCATAGAACAGTTCTGGATCATCTATCCGTCCGAATGGCTGTATTTTTCCCTGACCTATCTGTTGCTGATTCTGATCGGAGCAGGATCTTACCTGCTGGTGATCCGTTTCCTGCGCGCTCTCACATCCCGGGAGGAGAACGGCTGCAATGAGTGAATATCGTCTGTTCGCATTTGATCTTGACGGCACGCTGACGCAGCACCGCTGTCAGCTGGAAGCCGAAAACAGACATCTGCTTGACCGGATCCGCACCTTTGCGGATGTGGTCATTGTAGGCGGAAACCGGGTACAGGCCATTCTGGAACAAACCGACCGCTATCCCGCAGATATTCTGGGGAACTACGGGATGGAATGTGCGTATTATGACCGTCAGGCTGGCGTCCACCGTCCGCAACACCCTGTTTCCGTTCCCGTCGATGCGGAGCAGGCAGCACGACAGATCCGCCGGTTCCGGGAATGGACCGGTATGACCGACTATACAGGCGATTCGTATATTCTGCACCCTTCGGGAATCATCACCATCCCCATGCTCGGTCTGGAGGCATCACTGGAGGAAAAACTGCGTTTTGATCCGCTGCGTACACAGCGACAGATCTGGTTGCCCGTTCTGCAGGAATTCTTTCCCGAGAGGGATGTACTGATCAGCGGCACCACCTCGTTTGATCTGGTTCCGCGCCCATACAGCAAATTATATGCGCTCACCACCTATTGTTCACAGCGTGCCATAGCACTGAAGAAGGTCCTGTTTTTCGGGGACGACTGGCGTCCGGGAGGCAATGACGAAAGCGTATACCGCTCCGGGATTGCTTTTGTTCCTGTCCCCCATTACACCAGGCTCACGGCCGCCTTTGAACACGCACTTGCCGATACCGGAATACTCAATTGACTGGAGGATCCTATTTTATGCCGAAACTTTGGGAAGAACACGCTTACGGATGGAAGGAGATACCCGCCATCCACCACTATGTACCCGAGCATGTCAAGGGAGACGGTGCCGTCGTCATTTTCCCGGGGGGCGGATACCGCATGCGTGCTCCGCACGAAGGAGAAGGCTATGCCAGATTCCTGAACAACGCCGGACTGCACGCTTTTGTTGTGGATTACCGGGTCGCTCCCGACTACTTCCCCCTTCCGCTTGCGGACGCCAGGCGTGCTGTCCGTTATGTGCGTCACATTGCCCCGTCGCTGGGGATTGATCCCGGCAAAATTGCCGTGATGGGTTCTTCTGCAGGCGGACACCTGGCCGCGCTGGTCAGTACATTCCGTCAGGAACTGCCCTTTGAAAATGCGGATGAAATCGATCAGATCTCCCCGTATCCCGATATTCAGATTCTCTGCTACCCGGTGATCTCCATGACCAAGCCTTACATGCATCAGGGAAGTCGCGACTCCCTGCTGGGAGAACAGGCACTTGATCTGGCTCCTACGGTGGATCCTGTTTTGCTTGCCGATAATCAGACGCCCCCCGCCTTCATCTGGCACACCTCCTCGGACACCGGCGTCAATGTCATCAACTCTTACAGCTATGCCACCCGGCTGCGCGAATGCTCCGTACCGGTAGAGATGCACATTTACCCGATGGGACCGCACGGCGTAGGACTCTGCACCGGAAACCCGGATCTCTCCTATGTCGCCCGCTGGTCGGAGGAATTGCTGCGCTTCCTGACATACCGCAAATTTCTCAACGCATAAAATGTCTCAAAAACACAATTCCCGCATACAGTAAACCGAATCTGTTTTTCGGAGGCTGTATGCGGGAATTGCTTTCTATGTTCTACGAGCGGTTGCTGGGGCCGGCACTTTCACCGCTTTTGTTCCTGTGTGGAGGTATACTGCTGATCCGTCTGAGGGCTTTTTTCCTGCTGCACCCGCTCCGCACAGCACGGCAGCTGGTAGCCGACATAAAAAAGAGCGGCGGTGCACCTTTCCGCGCCCTTGCTCTCGCGTTGGCGGGAACGCTCGGAGTAGGCAATATCACAGGAGTTGCCCTGGCGATCTCAACCGGAGGACCGGGGGCGCTCTTCTGGATGCTGATCAGTGCACTGGCCGCCATGACACTCAAATATGCAGAGGTCGTACTGGCGCTGGACAGCCGGCGTCCCGACCGCAACGGCAACCTGCGGGGCGGAGCCATGTACTACATGCGCCGCGGAGCCCCTCTGTTCGCATTTCTGTGTCTTCTTGCCGCTTTTTCGGTGGGGGCCCTGATTCAGGGGGACGCTGCGGCGGGCTGTATCCGCGCCTTTGCCCCTCTGCCGCCTGTTGTCTTTCCTCTTCTATTCTTCTGTATTGCCATGCCTGCCATCGCAGGAGGCCGACGCCGTATTTCCGCCATTACCGCCGCGCTGATTCCCCCCCTGACGCTGTGCTATACCCTGCTCTGCGTCGGAATCCTGATTGTATGTCATGACCGGCTGCCCGATGTGATCCACAGCATATGGATCGGGGCCTTCACCCCCACCGCTGCCGGAGGCGGAATTGCCGGTTTTCTGACGATGCGCTGTATACGCGCAGGAGTATCCAAAGGACTGCTTTCAAACGAGGCTGGCTGCGGTACCGCTCCGCTGGCACATGCTGCGCTGTCGGCCGGCGTCTCAGCTGCGGGCCAGGGACTGCTCGGGATTCTGGAAGTGTTTGTGGATACCGTACTGCTTTGTACACTGACCGGTCTCTCCCTTCTTGTCACCGGAGCGGCGGCAGGAACAGGCGGTCCTGTTGACACCGTCTTTTCCGCCTTCGGATCGGTATACGGTTCTGCCGGACAATATGCCGTTGCGGTCTGCATCGTTCTCTTCGCCTTCGGAACGGTGCTGTCATGGGCGTTTTACGGCGAACAGGCACTGGCCTGGCTGTCTGAAAGCACAGGGGCACAACAGGCATACCGGGTCTGCTTCGCGGTTTGTTTTGCGCTTGGCGCCTGTGCCGGTACTGAGGCGGTATTTCTCATCGCGGATATTCTGCTCGGCCTGATGACCCTGATCAATCTCTGCGCTGTTATGAAAAATGCCGACAGAGTGGTTACTCTGTCGGCACAAACGGAGCTGGTCAGAACAGTCGGACGCGGGACTGCAGAACACCGCCGCAGGCCGAAAGCCGGGTCAGATTATCCTGCGCCTCCCGCTCCGAAACCGGCGCGGTCAGAAATGCAATCTCCCCTTCCACAGTCGGCAGATATTCCACCGAACCGAAAATAACATCAATCGCATTGCTGTCAACGCCGCTCATGGCAATATAGTTCCTGGATACAAAATTGGCGAAATCAGCAGGCACATTTTCTCCCGCCTCACGCCATGGTTCCCGACAGACCGGGCCTTCACCGGCAGCCAGAGCAAGTATGTCGGCAACAACTGCACTTGCGGTTGCTTTCGCTCCTGCTCCCCGACCGTAGAACATGACATCCCCCACATAGTTTCCGGAGACCAGAACACCGTTGAAAACATCGTCAATGCGGGAGAGCGGATTATCGTGGCGGACAATAAACGGCGCAGTCATCATATAGAGGCTGCCGTCCTGATATACCATCCGTCCCAGCAGTTTAATGGAGGCGTCCATATGTTCTGCCACCCGGACATCGGTCAGGCGGATAGCAGAGATGCCCTCGGTATAGATGCGGTCTACCTGCGCCAACCGGCCGGTTGCCACAGCGCCCAGAATGCAGATCTTCCGGCAGGTATCCTTCCCCTCCACATCGGCGGAGGGATCCCGTTCGGCATAACCAAGCGCCTGTGCCTCTGAAAGCGCCTCTTCAAAGGATACGCCGCCCTTCCACATCCTGGTCAGAATGTAGTTGGTAGTGCCGTTCAGAATCCCGCTGATCTCGGTAATGACATTACCTGCAAGATCACGCGCCAGCGGACGGATCACCGGAATACCGCCGCCTGTACTGGCTTCAAACAGATAACTGACGCCGTGTGCGGCGGCGGCCTGCATCAGACGGACACCGAAATTGGCGACAACTTCCTTATTGGAGGTTACCACACTTTTCCCCGCCTCCAGTGCAGCCAGCGTATACTCAAATGCCGGATGGGAACCGCCCATCAGTTCTGCAACAACGCTCACTTCAGGATCCTGCAGGATGACCTTCACATCCTTGACCAGAAGATTGCTGTACGGACTGTCGGGCATATCCCGGATGTCCAGAATATATTTGATGTGAACGGCCTGTCCCAGACGGCGTTCGATAAGTTGCCGGTTTTCGGTCAGCAGGTCTGCGGTTCCGCTTCCCACTACGCCAAGTCCCATGATGGCAATATTGATCATGCTTTTGAATCCTTTCTGTTCGAAGCGTCGGCATCGGGTGCCTGCGCCGTTCAGTACAGTTGTATTATAACATGGTATGCAACGGAATGCAACGGGTTACTTGTTCTCCTCCCCGGAACCGGACACATCCAGCACCATCTGCCGATAACCAAGAGGTTCAAAGCCCAGCCTGCTGTACAGCCGGCTTGCTCCCGCATTGTCGGGGGCTACCTCCAGCCGGAAACGCATGGCGCGGCCTTCGTATTCATCAAAGAGTGTGCGGAAAAAGAGATTTCCGATTCCCTGTCCGCGGTAGGCCGCTCTGACATAAAGATCTTCTATCCACACCTGCAGGCCACCGCTTTCCGTGGAAAACCCGAGGCTGACCTGCGCGTACCCTTTTGCTTCCCCATTCTCTTCAAACAAATACGCTTCCGTGAACGGAAAGTCAGCGCGGGCTGCACTTTCCGCAGCACGCTTGCAATAGGAAAGCGGAATGGGCGCGTGCACGGCATCGGTATGATAAAACTCGTCGATCAGAGCGGTCAAAACGGCAATATCTTTTGTTTCTGCTTTACGGATCATCTTTTCCCCACACTCACCGCTCCATCAGATGGGCGCGGATATAATCTGCGCTGGTACGGATGGATTCAAACGGATCGACCGCAAAATTGGTATCCTGCTCCACAACGAAGTGTTTCACCCCGCACTCTTCCGCTACCGGGATGATATCTTCGAAGCAGATGTTGCCCGCTCCGATTTCGGTAATATAAGGTGCATAAATGGTCTGACCGTTCTCCAGACGATAAGGATGCCAGGCCCCCATATCCTTGAGATGCAGAATATCGATGCGGCCTTTGAGTCTGCGGATCATCTTCAGGATATCGTATCCGCCATGCTGAACCCAATAGGTATCGAGAACGAACGAAGTCTTCTCCGGATCAAGGTTTTCAATCAGCAGATCCATCAGGGTTTTCCCGTCTGCCGTCTTGATAAACTCGAACGCATGATTGTGATAGGTAAAACGGAATCCTTCTCCATGCAACCGGTCGGCAATCCGGTTCGCGTCTTCGCAGAAGCGCAGTACCCCCTCACGGTCGCGTGCATAGCCACCCGGCATGCCGCCGATTCCCACATTGGTCGTGCCGAGTGCGCGGTGATAGGCAACCGTCCTGGCCGGATCATCCCGGATCATATCCCAGTTATAATGTGTTCCGCAGATGGAAATACCCGCCTCGGCGGCATAAGAAGCGAAGGTCTCCGCCGGCATGAAATCATAAGTACCGGCGGTCTGCCCTTCCGTATACCCGTATTCCGCCATTTTGCGGAATGACTCTTTCACTCCTTCGGGAGTCTGAAAACTGTCCCGCAGCGTATACAACTGCAATCCGAATGCTTTCATGTTCAACAATCCTTTCAAGCTTAATTCTTCAGGTATTCCGGACTTCTTCCGGGGAGACTGATTCCTGTGTGCGTGCGGTACTCTTGCGGCAGCGGCTGCGTCTGCCGGTGCGGCAGACCCGCACCGCTTCTGCCTTGGCCAGTTTCCGTTCATAGTTGCCGATGGCTTCCGCATCGGCTTCAGTCAGCAGGCGTCTGGCACGGAAAGTACCGTCAAAATTATGCTGCAGTTTCACCGACAGCAACATGTCGCCGTGTTCACGGCACTGCAGGTGCTGCAGATACCGCTGTCCTTTTGCATGCAACAGTTTATTCTTCGCAGTCAGTGCAACACCGCAGAGCGGACAGACCGGCGCGCGGAACACGGGCAAGGCGAGCAATTCCTCGACGCTGGAAAAGCCGACCGCTCCCGCGTCTGCATTGCCGATTTCAGAGCATTCCAGATACTGTCCCTGGGAACTGTCATATGCGGCGATTCCTGCGGCAATGTCCAGTTTCTGGGCAACCAGAGCAGTAAAATACGCGTCGTTGAGTGCATCGTGCGCGGGCAGATTCTGAGGAATCCCCATCTGTTCCATCGCATATTCAAGCGAACGCTGGCGGGAACTGCCATCGGTCTGCTGATTGTAAATCACCTGCAGATCGTATGTCCGGTCCAGCCAATCCCCGTCTGCCTTATGAATGCGCAGATTATCTTTGAACATCGGCACATCATCAGGTCCCCAGGTCAGAAAAGCGAAATCCTCCCCGCAGAATTGCCGGAACCGTTCCGCCGCTTCCGGGAGTGGCACCCCCCGATCCATCATTTCCTGGGTAATACCGGTCAGCGACGAGACATGCTTGTGCAGTTTTCTGAAATAGCGCGGCCGCACCAGAATGCTGTAACTGCCACAGATCCGGAGCGATTCATCCAGTTTGACCGCTCCGATCTGGATGACTTCTCCGCGCAGCCGCAGATTCAGCCGTTTCTGAACCGCCATGGCATGTTCGTAATAGGCCTGGTTCCATTCCAGATCCAGTGTAATATAGTACATGCTCCCTTATCCCCTCCGGTACGCGCGTTGCGCCGATGCCGCAATGAAATCCCGGAACAGCGGATGCACATGCGTGGGACGGGAAAGGAACTCCGGATGATACTGTACCCCGACAAACCACGGATGATCCGCCAGCTCCACCGCCTCTACCAGGCGATTGTCCGGCGATACGCCGCAGATGCGCAGGCCGTGCTTTTCCATCGCATCCCGATAATCGTTGTTGTATTCGTAACGGTGACGGTGACGCTCACTGATCATCTCGCGCTCATAAGCCCGGGCCATTCGGGTATTCGCAATCACACGGCAGGGATAAGCACCCAGACGCATGGTACCGCCTTTGTCCACCACGTTTTTCTGATCGTCCATGATATGAATGACCGGATGCCCGGTCTGTGCGTCAAATTCCGTTGAGTTGGCATCGGTGTATCCCAGCACATCGCGTGCGAATTCAATCACCATCATCTGCATACCGAGGCAAATGCCGAAGCACGGAATCCCGTTTTCCCGTGCGTAGCGGATCGCCCGTATTTTCCCTTCGATTCCACGGGAACCGAAGCCACCCGGAACAATAATGCCGTCGCAGGAGCCGATCCGAGCCGCCACGCTTTCGGGTGCAGTCTCGAAATCCTCGGAGTCGATCCATTCGATCTGGACCTTCACCTTGTTGGCGATACCTGCGTGATAGAGCGACTCAGCCACGGAAAGATAGGCGTCATGCAGTTTGACATATTTCCCTACCAGGCCGATCTTGACTTTCTGTGTGCTCTCACGCACATTCTCCACTACCTGCTTCCAGGCGGACAGATCCACTTCAGGGTCGTCAAGGTTCAGTTTTTCACATACACGGTGCGCCAGTCCATTCTCCTCCAGCATCAGCGGAACCGCATACAGAGTGGGCACATCGGTATTGTCCACCACACACGCGGGCGCCACATTGCAGAACATGGCGATTTTGCGCTTCATGGAGGGCTCCACCGGGCGGTCGCAGCGGCATACCAGGATGTCAGGCTGCAACCCCAGCGCCTGCATTTCCTTGACCGAGTGCTGCGTCGGCTTGGACTTGTATTCCTCACTGCCGAACACATACGGAATCAGCGTCACATGGATATAGCAGCAATTTTCGCTTCCCACATCGTGCGCGACCTGACGGATGGCCTCAAGAAAAGGCTGCGATTCGATATCTCCCACCGTACCGCCGACCTCGACCAGGCTTACATCTGCTTTCACCGCATTAGCTGCTTCATAGATGCGCGCCTTGATCTCATCCGTGATATGCGGAATCACCTGAACCGTCTGTCCGAGATATTCCCCACGCCGCTCTTTGGTGATCACATTCCAGTACACCTTTCCGGTGGTGACATTGGAATATCTGTTGAGATTCTCATTGATGAACCGTTCATAATGCCCCAGATCGAGATCCGTCTCCGTGCCGTCATCGGTCACAAATACTTCTCCATGCTGAAAAGGGCTCATCGTACCCGGATCCACATTGATATAAGGGTCCAGTTTCTGCATAGTTACCTTATATCCGCGTGCTTTGAGCAGTCTGCCGAGTGCCGCTGCCGTAATTCCTTTACCCAGCCCGCTGACGACCCCTCCGGTCACAAATACAAATTTTTTTGCCATCTGAACCTCCTTCTGACATGCCGGGTACTTCCGTTTTTCCGTCGTTCGCCGCACAATCAATAACATTTTAATATTATATCATACACTCCATGATATTGCAAGAGGAGAATCCGATTTTCCTGTTTAAACAGAACCGGATCAACAAATCATTTTCGCTCCGCAGAGAGACCGATACTCCGCAGTGTTTTGTCCTCACGACCGTCCGGATCATTACTCCTTTTTCCGGCGATTCCATCCCCGAACGGGCATCTGTTTTTATGAAACGGGCTCTCCGTGTATACGGAGAGCCCGTTTCACTGCCCCTGCGGAATGGTCAGGTTTGACAAGCACCCTTGCGGCAGATCCTCAGTGAATACCGAATGTCAACTTGCCATAAGAGGGATAAGGCCAGTGTGAAGACGCAGTCAGAGGTTCCATGGCATCCACCTTTTCGCGCAGAGCACACATCATGGGAATCACTTTGCGGCAGAACGCTTCGGCGCGCGGCGCGCCATCGGGAAGTGCAATGGCACCGGCAATCGCCTCTTCCAGATCTCCCGCTGCCCGGTAAGCCTCGGCATTGAGAGCACTGAGACGCACAATCAGATCCTGTTCCGGGGCAACATCTGCGGCAGCGCAGGCCTGTTTCCGGGCAATCACTGCTTCCGACAACTGCGCAGTGTAGGCGCTGACCGCCGGAATATAATCGCGTCTTGCCATCTCCACCATCGTATGGGCTTCAATATTGATCACCTTTGCGTAATTTTCATACAGGATTTCCTGACGGGAAGTCACTTCCACCCGGCTCATCACGCCGTGCTGTTCAAACAAGGCGATATTCTGAACATCAGAAAAATGCGCAAAGGCATCCACCGATGTGCGCAGGTTGGAGAGTCCGCGCCGCGCAGCCTCCTCTTCCCATTCGTGAGAATATCCGTTGCCGTTGAAGATAATCCGACGATGAGCAATCAGGGTTTCGCGGATCAGTTTCATTGCGGCCTTGTCCGGTTCTTTTTCTTCTTCAAGCCGGTCCGCAAACCGGCGGAACGATTCCGCCACCGCCGTATTGAGCACGGTGTTGGGCATGGCAATATTCTGGGAAGATCCTACCATACGGAACTCAAATTTGTTGCCGGTAAAAGCAAAGGGCGAGGTGCGGTTGCGGTCGGTGGTGTCTTTGGTGAAAGTGGGCACCGACGGCACCCCCAGGTTCATCACAGCGCGTTTGTGGGCTTCATAGGATTTCCCTGCAATGATTGCATCCACGATGGCCTGTAGCTCTTCCCCGATAAAGACCGATACAATCGCGGGAGGGGCCTCGTTTGCGCCGAGCCGGTGATCGTTTCCGGCGCTGGACACCGAGATGCGCAGCAGATCCTGATAGTCGTCCACCGCCTTCAGGACAGCCGCAAGAATCAGCAGGAACAGAGTGTTTTCTGCCGGGGTTTTGCCGTGTGAAAGAAGATTCTTTCCGGTGTCGGTGGAAAGTGACCAGTTGTTATGTTTTCCGCTGCCGTTGATTCCCGCAAACGGTTTCTCGTGCAAGAGGCACGCCATACCGTGACGGTCAGCCACCTTTTTCATGCACTCCATGATCAGAAGATTCTGGTCCACCGCCAGATTGGTCGTTACATAAACGGGTGCCAGTTCATGCTGTGCGGGAGCAACCTCATTATGCTTGGTTTTCGCATTGATACCAAGCATCCAGAGTTCGCGGTCCAGCTCCGCCATAAACGCTCCTACCCGCGGCTTGAGCGGACCGAAATAGTGATCTTCCAACTCCTGCCCCTTCGGTGCAGGTGCCCCGAACAGCGTCCGTCCGGTATAGAAGAGATCGCGGCGTGCATCGTATACTTTTTTATCGACCAGGAAATATTCCTGCTCCGCCCCTACCGTGGTGGTCACCCGCGTTGTCGTCGTATCCCCGAACAGGCGCAGTATCCGCAGCGCCTGCTGGCTGATCGCATCCATCGACCGCAGAAGCGGGGTTTTGGTGTCCAGCGCTTCCCCGGTATAGGAGCAGAAAGCAGTAGGAATGTAGAGAGAACCGTCCTTGACAAATGCATAGGACGCCGGATCCCAGGCGGTATATCCGCGCGCTTCAAAAGTAGCGCGCAACCCTCCCGACGGGAAGGACGAGGCATCAGGCTCTCCTTTGATCAGCTCTTTCCCCGAAAATTCCATGATCACCTTGCCGGACTCCACCGGAGAAATGAAAGCGTCATGTTTTTCGGCAGTCACGCCGGTAAGCGGCTGAAACCAATGGGTAAAATGCGTCGCGCCGTTCTCAATCGCCCAGTCCTTCATCACTGTTGCCACACAATCGGCAATGGAGGCGTCGATTTCCTTCCCGGTTGCCATGGTGCGGGTCAGAGACCGGTACACATCGTGCGGCAATCGTTCACGCATCACATCGTCATTGAAAACGCGGCAACCGAAAATCCCGGGCACACTGTTGCTGTTGACCATGTCACTACTCCTCTGCATCCGGACCGGGACAAAAGAAAGGGCCGCCGTTCACGCGGCAGCGCCCGACCGATCCGTTGCGCAAAAAACATTTTTTCATATGTATTATACACCGCACGGCACGCATTTGTCAATTGCTTTTTTATGCTCTTGCCGTGCCACTCGCCGGCAGGAACTGCAGGAAACGCCCTGTCTGGCTGAATGCATTCCACCGGCGGGGATCTGCTCCTCTGTGTTCCGACCTGCGTATATGGTTGCGGAAACTGCAAAAATCGCTTTTTGAAACATTTCACTTGCCACTGCAGCACGAATTTGTTATAATTATGATGATCAAAAAAGCGATTTTTGCACGGAGGCAGCCATGACGCCGTATCATCTGATGCAGGTCTTACTGGCAGGTACCGGTTATTTCCAGAACTGGAGATGCGAAAAAGGTCCGATGACCTGCCGGATTTATTATGTATATGGGGGGACTGCAACCTATACCTTAGATGGCGTTTCCCACCGTTTTCTGCCCGGTCATTTCTACTATCTGCCGACCGATCTCGACTGCACCCTGCAGCAGGATCCCGAGGATCTGTTCCGGCATCTGTTCTGTGATGTCATCTTCTTCTCACCGCTGGAGTGCAATACGGTTCTTGTCATGCCTGCCGACACCCCCGGCGTCCCGCTATTGCTGCAGACGCTGGAGCAGACCATCGGCGTTCTGGCGCCGAAACGGCAGCCCGGCTTCTATGCCACCTATTTTCCGTTTGACGACCACCCGTACTACCCCATGCTCTGCGGTACCCTGCTCTCGCTCCTGCGTATCTTTTTCAAGAACAACGAGCATGTACATGAAATTAAAGATACCGATATCCTGCATACAGTAGCCTACATACATGAACATTACCAGGAAGAACTTTCGGTCGAAATGCTGGCTAAAATGATTTTCCTCGATATGAATTATTATATCAAACGGTTCAAGACAGCCATGGGCACTACTCCGCATGCTTATCTGAGGCAGCTGCGGGTCAGCATTGCCCGACAGCTGATCGAAAGCGGCGCCAACCTGTCCGAAGCGGCGCGCAGCGTCGGGTTCGGCGCGGCAACCACACTGGGCCGCGCACTGCGCGATGCTTCCAATACACCACGGACCAACTTTGAACCTACCAGACCGTTGAAATAAGCCAGACAGGTGCGGCGTACATCGTGGATGCACGCCGCACCTGTTATTTTCAGTTGTCCCAGTTATGATACACTTCCTGAACATCGTCGTCCTCTTCCAGTTTCTCCAGCAACAGTTCCATATGCCGGATATCCTCGTCATCGGACAGAGACACATAGGTATTGGGCACTTTCGCGCGTTCGGCAGACTCGGGCGTATATCCCGCTGCAACAATGGCGTCCCGCACCGCTTCCAGATCATCCGGTTCGGTATAAATCTCATAAACGCCATCTTCGGAGGAGAAATCGGACGCCCCTGCTTCCAGTGCGCATTCCATCAGTTTTTCCTCGTCAATCTCATGGTCCTCGTCCACCAGGACAATGGCCCCCTTCTCCTCAAACAGGAAGGAGACGCAGCCGTTCTGCCCCAGATTTCCGCCGAATTTCGTAAAATAAGAACGAATGTTCCCCGCGGAACGGTTCCGGTTGTCAGTTGCGGTTTCAACAATGACCGCCACCCCCGCGGGGCCGTATCCCTCGTAGGTGATCTCCTCGTACACGATATCGTTGTTCCCGGAGAACTTCTTGATCACCCGGTCAATATTATCGTTGGGAACATTGTTGGCCTTTGCCTTCTGAATCAGGTCGCGCAACTTGCTGTTGGTGTTCGGATCAGCTCCGCCGGCACGGATGGCGATGGCCATTTCCTTGCCGATTTTGGTAAACACCTTGGCCTTGGCGGCATCGGATTTTTCCTTCTTGTGCTTGATATTGTTCCATTTGCTGTGTCCAGACATATATACCCCTCTTTGATTCTCAGTCAGATTTTTTCGGTTTTGGTCATGCAGATCAATTCCAGCGCGCGCCCCAGGACCCGGTGCACAGCGTCGGTAAGTTTCAGACGATTGTCACGCAGTTGCGCCTGCTCCGCGTTCAGGATCGAACACTGGTGATAGAAACGGTTGAAGGCGGCACACAGATCCAGAATATACCGGGTGATAACAGACGGCTCATATTCGATAAGCGCCTGGGATACCTGCTCGGGAAACCGGGCAAGACATTTGACCACTTCCTTCTCCTCGGCAGTCAGTTCTGCCGGTTCAAACTGCGGCACTTCCCCTTCCGCCTTCTCCAGAATGCTGGCGGTACGGGCGTAGGTGTACTGCGCGTACGGTCCGGTATTTCCGTCAAAGGACAACGCGTCCTCCAGTACAAAACTGATATCGCGCATCCGGTTGTTCGACAGATAATAGAACACCACCGCCCCGACGCCTACCGCCTGCGCGATGTCCCCGCGCCCTTTGAGCGCGGGATTCTTTTCTTCCATGATGGCGGTGACTTTCTCAATCGCCAGTCGGAACAGATCCTTGAGCAGCACGACATTTCCGGTTCTGGTACCCAGTTTCGTGCCGTTGACGCTCACCGTACCGTACGGCACATGCACCAGCCGGTCATACCAGGAATAGCCCATCAGCTCCACAACCTTGAACCACTGTGCAAAGTGCAGGCTCTGCTGTGCGCTGGTCACATAAATACACTTATCGAAATGATAAGTCTGCATTCTGTACACCGCCGCGGCAATATCCCTTGTCGGATACAGGGTAGACCCATCGCGTTTGAGAATCAGGCAGGGTGGCATATTGTATTGTGAAAGATCGACGATCGAGGCCCCGTCATCCGTCTTGAGCAGGCCGCACTGCCGAAGCTTTTCCACCTGAGCCGGCATTTTATCGGTATAAAAACTCTCGCCTTTATAACTGTCAAAGGTGATATTGAGCTGGCTGTAGGTCTTTTCGTATTCCTTGAGGCTGATGTCAACAAACCATTTCCACAGGGCAATATTTTCGGGATCATGCTGTTCCATTTTATGGAACTCCACGCGCGCCTGTTCGGCAAGATCCTGCCGGGGAGGGATGCCGTGTTCTGCGTCGCCGTCAATTTCCCGATTGATGCGCACATACAGCGCCACCAGGGCATCCACCCCCTTCTCTTCCACTTCTTCCCGGTTGCCCCACAGGCGGTATGCCACAATCAGCTTTCCGAACTGTGTCCCCCAGTCGCCCAGGTAGTTGATACCAACACACCGATAGCCCGCAAATTCATGCAGCAGTTTCAGAGAATGTCCGATGACTGTCGTACCCAGGTGTCCGATGTGAAAGGGCTTGGCCACATTGGGAGAAGAATAATCCAGCACAACCGTCTTCCCCTCGCCGCAACGCGGAGAACCGTACCACTCCCCCGCTTCATCCATATCTTGCAGCACCCGTTGTGCGAAGATCGGCGCATCCAGATAAAAGTTCAGGTATCCTTTGACCGCTTCCACCCGCTCGAAAAACGGAGCCTGTACCGCACCGGCAAGGGCGTCGGCAATCTGTACCGGAGACTTATGCAGCGTTTTGGAAAGTTTGAAGCAAGGCAACGCAAGATCTCCCATCGATGCGTCGGGAGGGTATTCCAGCATGTCGGCCAAAGCGGCAGCATCGGGCTCACAGACGGAAAATAGTTTCCCGATGGCCTGGTGCAAAAGTTCGCCGACCTGTTTTTTCAGTTTCAGCATTACAACGTATTCTCCATTCTGACATATTTCCGGCCGGCACATGTTCCCGCCGTCAGACGGCACGGAACAAATTCCGCTCCGATAAGACTATATGCAATCACCTGTTCCACACCGTCCGAAATATAAAAATTCCCTTCTTCTTCAAACACGACCGGCAAGGTCAGATCTTCCCCGCATTCCAGAGCCGAACTCATCCGGACCGCAAGTCCCATATCCGCCGCATCATCAGGATAAAGAAGTCTGCGCGGATTCAGAAGGCAGGCGTGGTACGCCCCTCTCTGCCACTGGGCCAAGCCGTCCAGAACGGCCTGCGCGACTGCCTCGGGGGAGGCATAAGTGGTATCCAGCACCAGATTGTACTGCGTCAGGTCCTTGCAATCCACTCCGTACAGATCCCGGTACCGTTTTCGCTCACTGGCCCGCCGCTTGCGGATCTGTTCCTTTGTTTCCTCCAGCGTGTCAAAATGTTCCGTGGAACGGCCCGCACCCATGATTCTGGCAGCGCTTACCTCAAGATCCACACTCAGATACACCTTGAAGGTGTTGCGAACGAAATGCCACGCCATGCGGGAATCAATAATCAGATCCTCATCAAGATCGGAAAGTGCCATCAACCCCCGGTCAATTTCCTCGTCAAGCTCCGGGTGGGACTCCATATACACATTGAATGCGGCAATATCCATGCCATGCCGTGCGGCCACCTCCCGGGCAATCACGCCGGTCGAATAGCGCCGTGCGCCGGTTGCGGCAATGATCAGTTCGGTTATCGTGCTTTTCCCGCTTCCCAGATCGCCCGCCAGAGAAATCTTGAAACTCATATCCGCTCCTCAACAAAATGATACAAAATATTATATATCCTTTTGTGCGCTCTGTCAAGAGGCTTTCCCTCATTTCGCAGGGATGAGAAAAAAAGGCGGCTCCGCGGAGCCGCCAATGATCTGATCAGTCGTCATCAAGAAAGCGCAGCGACGCCTCTTCACGGACCGACATATAATAGGAGATCGCAATACACAGCCACACCAGTGAAGCGCAGACACGCACCACCCAGAACCATCCGTAAGTACTGAATGTTTCGATAACGCTGCCGGTATAGCCGGGTTGCATCTCTATTTCCTGGCTGAACTGCATCAGGATCACATAGGCATATGTGGAAACCGCAGAAAGAATGCCGGCGCCCGTAAACAGCAGAACCCGTAAATTCAATGCTTTACGCCGTTCTGATGCCTGCCTTGACCGGAACGGATCGGCTGTGCGCAAACCACAGATCTGACGGTTCATCTGCATCAGAAGGAAACAGCAGAGAACCAGTGCGGCGCACAGAAGCAGATCTTCGGCAAGATTGAGATTCATATAGATCCCGTATGCCGCATCCGCAGCCGGCACCCGCGTCAGGGACTCATAACCGTATGTGCTGATAAACCGCTGCTCTGCAACCGAACAGACAACGCTGACCGCTCCGTAGACGGAAATCAGGACAACCGCAGGAGTGAAAAGTTTTTTTGGCAGATAAGGACGCAGGAAAAGTATCGCACAAAGCAGCGCCAACGCACTGAAAAGATCAGGCAGAATATTCTGATGATCAAACAGCAGATCAATGGATAGCCCCGCCCCCAGCGCAAGAAATGCGGCGCCCGCCGTAAGACGCATATAAGAATTCTTGTTCTGCAGTTGCTCTTTATGTTCATGCAGAGCATCAAGATAGAGTTGCGTGCAGTATGCATTGCGCCGCATTCGGCAAATATACCGTCTGACCGAGCAGAACCAGTAAATACCGAAAACAAAAGCAACCAGAATGCAGAGCGCCAGCATCAACGGGTAGAGGCGTGTCACCTCAAAGCCCTGTTCCGTAGTGCCGGTATCTGAAACCGGGGTGAGGAACAGATCCGGAATAAAGGAACATGCCGTCCTGACAAGAAGAAAGAGAACGGTCAGCCGCAGGAAAAATCCCGAAGAATGGAAGCGGCGCGGGCGTGCGCTCTTCCCTGCCGCAATCCGGCGCTGTGCCTCCGATTTACGGAAGTGCAGGCGGGACCGTCCGGCAACCGGTATCGGCATAATGCAGCAACTGCAACCGTAGCGTTCTCCGAGATAATAAAAGGCACGGAACAGACTCTGAAACGCCGGAATGGCAAATACCAACTCCAGAATTCCGAACGAAAGAGAGAACACTGCCAACAGCGACCGCTGGGAAATATCACCCCCGACGATCAGAATCAGGAGGAAAATAGCGGGCAGTTTGGACAGATTGATCCAGATCAGTTTCCGGAAGCCGTCCCTTGCTTCCGAAAAATACGGGAACAGCTCCGCCGCACCGTTCAGAGCATGCATCAGGAGCAGATAGGCAATCGCATCGGGCAACGGATCGACCAGATTCACATTGGGGTTAAACAGCAGAAAAAGGCCCGCAAGCAACAGGCCGTAAAGCCGGCGCATGACCACTTTGTCCCGTTCCATGTTTATCCCTCCTTGCGCTCATCGGTGGTGCCGGAACTCTTTTTCCGGCGTCCGCGGCGCTGTTTTCTGATTGACAGATCCTCTTCCCCCGGCATGCAGATATACATGTAGCAGGTGTAAAGCGTCCGGAGCATCAGGGCATGCATGCCAAACCCGATCAGGGTCACTGCGATTGCAAGAATCAGCGCAACCTGCGGGAACCGGTCCCCCAGCGGAAGATCCAGAAGCAAGCTGAGCAGATAGTAGGCCGTCATGGGAACGCGATACCGCAATGCGGCCAAACTCACTGACGCAAGTCCGGTTTCGCTGCCTGCCTCCCAGATGCCGCGGAGCAGAAACAGCGTATACCCCAGCATTCCAAGCGTACAGGTCATATCGGCTGCCGACTGCACATAAGCCAGCCAGGCTGTGCTCCCGAGCGGTGTCAGCATTCCGATCACCTGTACGGCAAGAGTCACAAGCGCACACAGGAATACGCCCATGCTCCACTGCCTCGCGAGACGCATGCCGGAATAATACAGCCGCAGCCGTCGGAGTCCGATCCATTGCACCAGTGCCGCCAGCGGCAGCACATACCGGTTGAAAAACGAAGCAAACAGAAGTGCGTATCCGCCGAACAGCAAACCGAATCCCATATCAGTTTCCGTCTCCTCCGCCGCTCAGACCGCAGCAGTTCTTATATTTCTTTCCGCTTCCGCACGGGCAAGGATCATTCCTGCCCACTTTTTTCCCTGAATTCCGTACAGGTTTCGCAGGTTGGGCAGAACCTCTGCCCTCAAATCCCTCCTGAGTGGGACGGGCAACCTGTTCGCGGCGGATCGGGGTTGCCTTGGGCATTACGGTCAGGACCATGCGCACAGTACCCTCTTTGATTTCTTCGACCATTTCATCGAACATATCGGAGCCCTGAATGCGGTATTCCACAATCGGGTTGCGCTGAGCATAACTGTTCAGCCCGACCGTCCCCTTGAGTTCCTCCATGGCATCCAGATGATCCATCCATTTGGTGTCTACATTACGCAGCAGGATCACGCGCTCAATCTCGCGCATCGCCCCTTCGGGAAACAGCGCATCCTTGGATTCATACTGGCGTATGGCGCGGTCAATCCATTCGGCGCGCAGGGCTTCACGGTCCAGCGATCCGATCTCTTCCTTGCTGTAACGGAACGCCTCCTGATCGCAGAGAATTCCCAGGAACTGACTGCGCAGTCCGTCGAAATTCCACTCGTCCGGCATACCTGCGGGAATCATCCGGTCAAAGGCTTCTCCCACCCAGGTTTCGATCATTCCCCGGATGGTCTCCGAAATATCTTTGCCATCCAGCACTTCCCCGCGCTGCTTGTAAATGACGGTGCGCTGCTGATTCATCACATCATCGTAGGTGATCACATTTTTACGACGGGTGAAGTTCATGCTTTCAATTCTCTTCTGCGCCCCCTCAATGGAACCGGACAGAATGCGGGCGTCAATCGGCGTATCTTCGTCCATCCCCAGTTTCGCCACCAGCCCCATGACACGGTCGGCGCCGAACAGGCGCATCAGATCGTCTTCCAGCGAGAGGAAAAACCGCGACTCACCCGGGTCCCCCTGACGGCCACTGCGCCCGCGCAACTGGTTATCAATACGGCGGCTCTCGTGCCGTTCGGTACCCAGAATGAACAGGCCACCCGCTTCCCGCACCCGCTGTGCGTGCGGCGCGATCTCTTCCTTGAAGCGCTGATACAGTTCCTTATATGTCCGGCGCGCCTGCAGGATTTCTTCGTCATCGGTTTCGGCAGTTCCGGTCGCCTGGGTGATCAGATCCTCCGGCACTCCTTCTTTCCGCATCTCGTTTTTGGCCAGAAATGCGGGATTGCCTCCCAGCATGATATCGGTACCGCGCCCTGCCATGTTGGTCGAAATGGTCACGGCACCCTCTTTGCCCGCCTGTGCAATGATTTCCGCTTCCCGTTCATGGTGCTTCGCATTCAGCACCGTGTGCCGGATGCCGTTCTGGCTGAGCAGTTTGGAAAGCATCTCCGACTTTTCCACCGAGACGGTACCTACCAGCACCGGCTGCCCCTTTTCATGGCATTCCCGGATCTGTCTGAGAATAGCGCGGTATTTGCCGGCGCGGGTCCGGAACACCATGTCATTGTAATCCTTGCGGATCATT
The DNA here is from genome assembly GCA_949293405.1 of uncultured bacterium. Lineage (GTDB taxonomy): Bacteria > Bacillota > Clostridia > Oscillospirales > CAG-272 > UBA1740. The sequence continues at coordinate 52,230 of CASFDI010000101.1, forward strand.
GGCCGGTTGGTGGGTACCTCCACCACATCCAGCTTGTAGATCTCGCGGAATTCTTCTTCCTCGGTCAGAGCGGTACCCGTCATGCCCGACAGTTTCCCATACATGCGGAAATAATTCTGGAAGGTGATGGTGGCAAGCGTCTTGGTTTCTTTCTCAATCTGCACATTTTCCTTGGCCTCGATCGCCTGGTGCAGACCGTTGTTGTACCGCCGGCCGGGCATCAGCCGGCCGGTAAAGGCATCAACAATCACAACCTGACCGTCCTTGACCACATAATCATCATCACGGTGCATGATTCCGTAAGCCCGGATGGCCTGATTGATATGATGGCACAAGGTAGCATTTTCCGGATCGGCGAGGTTATCCACCTTGAAAAACCGCTCGGCTTTGCCGATTCCGACCCGCGTCAGGACCGCGGTTTTCGCCTTTTCGTCCACGATGTAGTCTTCCTCCACATCGTCCATATCCACCTTGTCGTCCATTTCCTTAATGACAAAGGGGCGCAGAGTGCGCGCGAAGCGGTCCGCCTGCGTATACAGGTCGGTGGACTTGTCCCCGGCGCCCGAAATAATCAGCGGAGTCCGCGCCTCATCAATCAGAATGGAGTCTACCTCGTCCACAATGGCGAAGGCGTGCCCGCGCTGTACCATCTGCTGTTTATAGACCACCATGTTATCGCGCAGATAGTCGAATCCGAACTCGTTGTTGGTTCCGTATGTGATGTCCGCGGCGTAGGCGGCATGTTTCTCCTCCTGGCTCTGACCGTGTACCACAAGACCGGTGGTCAGTCCCAGGAAGCCGTATACCCGCCCCATCTCCTCGCTGTCACGCCGCGCCAGGTAATCGTTGACCGTCACGACATGCACGCCTTTTCCGTTCAGGGCGTTGAGATAAGCTGCAAGGGTAGCAACCAGTGTCTTTCCTTCTCCGGTTTTCATCTCTGCAATACGCCCCTGATGAAGCAGAATACCACCGATCACCTGTACCCGGAAAGGTCGCATCCCCAGCACCCGCCAATCCGCCTCCCGCACCGCTGCAAAGGCGTCGGGCAGAATATCATCCAGTGACTCCCCGGACGCCAGCCGCTCTTTCAGGCGGGGCGTCACCTGACGCAGTTCTTCATCACTCATCTGTTCATACTTCTCAGACAGTGCTTCCACCCGGTCGACCAGAGGGGTCAACGCCTTGAGCTGTCTGTCACTGTATGTGCCGAACAACTTTGTGATCAATCCCATATCCGCTGTCTCACTTTCCCCGGCCGGCTACACCCGGCCACATGATTCTATACTGCATTATTTTAGCACATCTTCCCGGGCGATACTATACAAAATTGTAAACATTTTCTCCTGTGGCATCTTTTACTTGACAAATGTTGTTTTTTTCGTACAATAAATACCGAAAGAGAGGATTTTCATGAAAAGTATCAACATTGTTCTGCACTGCCCTGAAATTCCGCAGAATACCGGCAACATTGCCCGTACCGCAGCCGCCACCGGCGCCGCACTGCACCTGATCCATCCGCTGGGATTCACCATTGATGACCGTAAACTGAAGCGGGCAGGACTCGATTACTGGGATAAGCTCGATATTACGCATTACGAAGACGAGGCGTCTTTTTTTGAGCAGAACGGCAACTTCCCCATCTACTGTTTCAGTACCAAAGCGCCGCGCGCCTATACCGATATCCGATACCCCGACCCGGTTTTCCTGATGTTCGGCTGCGAAACCAAAGGGCTGCCGGAACGCATCCTGCAGCAGCATCCGGACACCTGCGTGCGCATCCCCATGCTGAAAAATCTGCGCAGTCTCAATCTGTCAAACTCAGTCGCCATTGCCGTGTATGAAGTGCTCCGGCAGCAGAATTTCGCCGCCCTCGAATGTAAAGGGACTCCGGTCACCTTCTCCTGGGACACTCCCGCGCCTTAAAATCTGGCTTTTTATAAAAACCACTTGACAAAGCCTGCCTGTTCGTGTATAATATTCTCGTTGACGCGAGAGTGGCGGAACTGGCAGACGCGCACGTTTGAGGGGCGTGTGGTTTTACCGTACGGGTTCAAGTCCCGTCTCTCGCACCAAAAAGAAACGACAATTTTCGAAAGAAGATTGTCGTTTCTTTTTGGTCTCTTCACTCTTAGCTTTTCACTTTTCTCTCTTCTCTCTAATTGTCGTTTCCAGAGAAAAGATAAGAGAGAAAAGAGAAGAGAAAAGGTAG
>CASFDI010000102.1 GCA_949293405.1 uncultured bacterium
AATTCCAGGCCGATCCGTGCCCTTCGGGACACGGCAGAAAGGCATGCGACATACCAGATGTCCCCGTGTCTGCGCGCAAGATCGGCATACGCACCGAACGAGGACGCAAGGCTGAGCGACTCGTCCCAGGTGACCGGCATCTGCCGCCACAGCGCAAGCTCGGGGAACTCCTCCTCAGAGCATTGCGAAGGAACCGCATACCAGTACGGAGAGGGCGCCGCCCCGTAAAAGAGCAACGGCAGCGCCAGGCTGAACGCCCGGGTTTTTCTCCCCTGGGTTTTGAACCGGTCGGGCGGATAACAGAAGGTATGGTCCGCCGGTCCCAGAATGGGACGGGTAAAGCCGGATTTCAGATCCTCCACACATCCCGGCGCTTCCTCATCCCCGTAAACCCCCTCAATATTGAGAATATTGGGATAGGTCCTCTCCAGACCGGAAGGAATATACTCATCGTGAATGACCACAAACAGCTGATATTTCGCCGCCGTGGCAATGGCACGGACCAGCCACCGGGTCCACTTCTGGCTTCCGATACTGACGAAGCCGAACTTGACACCCGCCACGCCCCATTTGCGGTAAGTGGAGAACATTTCATCCAGATCGTAGAGCTCCAGATGCAGATGGTTGACATACAGGACGACGCCCACCCCGGCGCGGCGTGCTGCCTTGACCGCATCGCGCACATCCACCCCGCAGGTGCGGATTGATGTGTTGTGCGGCGGGCGGGTCAGATAGGGGAACGAGCCCACCACCGGCTTTGTGGGATTCATGGCCGGGTCATCCTCCGTTCCGTACCAGCCCGAGTCATACAGCAGATAGGAAACGCCCATCTTCACCGCAAAATCAATACAGGCCGCGGTATTTTCCGGGCTGAGCCGGGCTTCACGCATCATCTGCCCCGGCACAATCCAGGTGGTATCCGCAATGCGGCAATCCTCACTCAGATTCATCAGCAGGTACTGGCGCGTCTGCAGCCCGCCGATGCTGTCTGCAGCCATCAGTCCGCGCCAGGGAGTGGCAAACGGGGTGCTTGCCTCCACCGTCTCCCCGTCCCACACAATATCGCTCATCAGCACCCCGGTGCCGTCAGCGGTCAGTTTCATACGGGCATAATCGTACAGGTTTGCTTCAAACAGGGCGGCCGCGCTGCCGTCTGCATAGGTGAAAACAACCGGCGTGTAATAGGTTCCCTCGAGCTCTTCTGCCAGGCAGTCGCCCGGCACCGACTGGCTCCAGGTCCGGTGCGCATGAGCGCGTGTCCCGCAAGGCAGAGAAAAGCCGCTCATCTCCCGCAAAATCCGGAAAGAGGAGGGTTCTCCCGACTGCGGGAACTCATACCGGAATGCCACCCCCTCATCATAGACCCGGAATGCCACGCACATACTACGCCCCTGCCGGTCACGCAAAGTCAAGGTCAGTGCGCGGTACCGATCGGGTACCACGCGCCGGGTATAGGAAATCACCGGGATCCAGGTTTCGTTCACTTCCCTCTCCGCTATTTCCATTGTTTCAAACCCCTTCTCAAGTGCGCCGGCATGATCGGTCAGAATGCCCAGCGGGGACTCGCACAACAGGGAGAGTCCGTTTCTGCTGACGGCGTACCGAACCGCACCGTCCCCGGTCAGCCGGACCGAAAGACATACCGAGCCGTCCGGCGACAACGCCGTGTAGGTACCGCAGCTGATTCTGTGTTGTTTCAAAGCGTTCCTCCTCCGCCCTTGCCGGGCGTCGTGCTGCAGGCACAGGATGATCCTTCCCCGGCCGTGCCACACCATGTTTTATATATATTAGCGGTATTTTTCATGCAAAAACGCATCAATTCGTCAAAACAAACAAGGACTGCACCTTTATTATACGAGAAGAGTGCCCGTCTGTCAAGAGACAGGCGGGCACTCTTCTATTTTTGCATAAAAAACACGATTACGGCAACCGCAATGAATCGAATCCGGATGAGGTGTATATCGTTCCGTCCTCACACAGCCACAGCGCTTCCACGCCCCCGAGGCGTTCCACCAGCGCCTGCCCGTCGGCAAGAGACAGATTGAACAGCGCGGTGGAAAGCGCATCCCCGAGCCCTGAGTTCTCGGTCACCACCGAAACCGAAACAAACCACTGCGCGGGATACAGGGTATCGGGATCAATGATATGGTGATAGGTCACCCCGTCCACCGTGAAATAGCGCTGGTAGGAGCCGCTGGTCACAAGGCTGTCGTCCGTGAGCGCAAGCCGTGCCAGATAGGCCCCCTCATCCCGCGGATCGGTAATACCGACACGCCATGCTTCCCCGTCCCCTTTGGGCCCTACAACGCGCAGGTTGCCCCCGAGATTGAGCGAGTAACCGGTATAGCCGTTGTCCTCCAGCCACCCGGCGGCGCGTTCGGCAGCATAGCCCTTGGCAACCGCTCCCACATCCAGCTGCAACAGCGGATCCGCAAAATACACGGTTCCCGCATCCGGATCCAGAATCAGATCGTCCGGGTCGCAGTGCTCTCCTGCGGCGGCAAGCGCATCCGGATCCGGCAGGCGGGCAGACGACGGATCGGACAATGCCTCTTCCCGGCAGTCATGCCAAAGGGACAGTACCGCTCCCATGGCAATATTGGTTTGTCCGCCGGTCAGCGTCATGTACTCTTTGCACTGCAGCAGAAAATCCATCAGTTCCGTGCTCACCTGTACCGGCGCCTTTGCCGCTTCCCGGTTGAGGGTATACAGATTGACCAGACCGGAATAGGGGTAATAGATATCGCACATCCGATGGCAGGACAGCAGCACCTGGTAAACCTGCTGCGCCACCGCGTCGAAAGCCTCCTCGGTTTCCGCATATCCGGAAACCGTACACACCGTATCAAACAGGTCAAAATACGTTTTCCGGTACAGTTGCTTTTCCGGTGTACCCGAACAGGAGACGGGTACTGCCAGGAACAGGCAGATCAACAGCAGACAGATCGCTTTTTTCATGTTTCCCCCGTAAAAAGAAGGGGCTTGTCAGAACGGCAGCCCCTCTTCTTCTGTGCTTTTATTTTGCTTTGGCAAATGCGGCCTGTGCGCTGCCAAGAAATCCAGTAACAGAAATGGTGCATCCGGCAGAAAGGTCCGTGTCGGTGGCTTTTCCGTCTTCGACCGCGGTTGAGGCAACCTGACTTGCCGTCTTGCCTACGCAATAAGCGGCAAACACATCCGCCTGCTCATACCATTCCTTGCCGATCGGGGAAATCTCGCCCATGTTGTAGGCATCTCCGCGCTCGTACTTGCTGACATAGTTTTCCTGTGCCAGAACCGTGAACTTTGCCGCGCCGTCGGTGATATCCACCGTCACGCTGCTCTCGGTGGTGTCAAAGAAGGCTGCGGTCGCTTTCCCGGAAGCGTCCACCGTGAGTGCGCAGAACTCGGATGCGGAAACAAACTTTCCCGCGGCATAAGCGCCGTCGGTGAGCGTCACTGCCTTGCTGCCTGAAGTATCGGTCACAATGGAGAGCACCAGCTTATCGGAAGAAGAAGCCCCGCACACCTTTGCCGTCTGGCATGCGCGCGCGATCGCCTGCTGGAAGCCGGTCACTCCGATGGTGCATCCGGCAGACAGATCCGTATCGGTCGGACGGCCGTCCTCCAGAGCAAGGGAGGCAATCTGATCCGGTGTTTTGCCTACGCAGTAAGCGGCAAACGCATCCGCCTGCTCATACCATTCCTTGCCGATCGGGGAGATATCGCCCATGTTGTAACCGTCGCCTTTATCATACTTGCTGGTCGTGTCAGTGCAGCTGACCGCTCCGGTAGCGGTATCGACAGACGCGCTGGTTTCCACCGTGTCAAGCCGTACGCCTGCAAACTTTCCCTCCTCATCCAGCAGTACGGCCGCTGCCGTGCTGGTGATCGAGCCGTTCGCGGAGGCCTCGGTGTAAACGCCCAGACCCAGTTTCAGTGTTTCCGTTTCATCTCCGGAACCGCCGCAGCCGGTGAGCAACAGAACCGCAAGCAACACGGACAAAAGACAAATTGTGCTCTTTTTCATCGTATATCTTACCCTTCTTATCGTATATCTTACCCTTCTTTTTGAAAATAATATCAATATATGCAGGAAAAACCGTACTCTTAGATTTTAACACAGGGCCGTTGCCGCTGTCAAGCGCAAACAAAAATTTCACAAATCGCTTGCAATTTCAATACAATTGTGTTATACTTCCATCGGTTTTCTGCGGGCGGATGCAGAGCTGTATTAACGCCCGGCCGAAAGGAGTTTTACTGATGAAAACATTTGATGTTGTGATTATAGGGGGCGGCATCGGTGGTCTGATGGCGGCATACCGACTTAAAAAAAGCATGCCGGAGCTGTCGGTTGCAGTAACCGAACGGGGCAACACACTGGAAAAGAGGCACTGCCCCGCTGGAACCGAGCGCGCCTGTATCCACTGCCGTACCTGCAGTATTACCTCGGGTTTTGCCGGTGCGGGCGCCTTTTCGGATGGAAAATTCAATCTGGGCACCGCTTACGGCGGCACGCTCGGTGAAGAGCTGGGCGAGCAGACCGCTCAGCATTATATCGACGAGGTCGACCGGATCCTCGAGGAGTATTGTACCTCAGGCGCCCCTGAAATATACCGTTCCAACCAGCAGCTCAAACTCAAATGCCTGCAGAACAATCTGCGGCTGCTGGATATGAATGTAAAGCACCTGGGCACGGACCACAATTTCAAGACCATGCAGAATCTCATCCGGGCCCTTGATGAAATGCATGTGGCGCTCTGCCCGTTCTGGAACTGCCGCACGGTGACCGATGCATCGAGCGGGCGCCATGTGCTGACCTACGAGAACGGAGAGCAGATTACGGCGCGTTTCGTGATCATTGCCACCGGACGCGGGGGCGCCGGGTTTGTGAGCGGTTTCTGCGAAAGCCACGGCGTCGCCATGCGCTCCAATCATGTGGACATCGGCGTACGGGTGGAAATGAAAGATATGATCTGGAAAGAATTTTCCGATCAGATCTACGAACCGAAAATTCTCTACCGCACCAAGACCTTTGAAGACCGCTGCCGGATGTTCTGCTTCAATAAGGGCGGACTGGTCTCCGCAGAAAACAATCACGGCATCATCACCGCCAACGGACACGCCTTTGCCGAACCGGAGAAGCGCACTGAAAACTGCAATTTTGCCATTCTCTCCAGCATCCGGTTTACCGAACCGTTCAATCAGCCCACCGAATATGCCGAAAGCATTTCCCGCCTGGCAAATATGATCGGAAAAGGCAATGTGCTCATCCAGCGTTTCGGCGATCTGGTGCGCGGCAGGCGGACCAACGACCACCGCCTGTCCCAGAACACGGTAACCCCCACCCTGCGCGCCACTGCGGGCGATATCTCCCTGGTGCTGCCACACCGCATTCTGGTCAATATCATTGAAACACTTTATGCCCTGGACAAGGTCGCCCCCGGCACTGCCAACGACGATACCCTGCTCTACGGCTGCGAAAGCAAGTATTATTCCATCCGCCCGGAATTCATGAACAAAAACTTCGAACTGGTGCCCGGCGTGCATATCGTGGGCGACGGCAGCGGCATCTGCCGCGGCCTCTCCCAGTCCGGCGCCATGGGGATCTATGTCGCCGATGCCATCCTGCACGCGGTGTAAAGCAGGGGATCTGCTTGCGGAAAGCTCAAAACCCCGCAACCGGAGAGGAAGAGGCGGCAGGCTCTCCGGATTGAAACACAGACGTCGGGGAACGGTCCCCTTCAGACATTTTTAAGCAAGAACTATATAAGACCGGCAGCCCGTGCCGCAATGCAGCGGTACAGACTGCCGGTCTTTCATACGGAGGGGGTGCAGGGCATCGATATAACGGTAAAGCAAATCTCCCTTTTGCCCATACCATTTTCAGAAGATATGCGGTACCGCGCGAAAGCGGCCTCTATTCTGAAATTCTGCCGGTTGCCCGTTTCTCAGAAACGGCGCCCCCTTATGAAAAGCGGTTACACAGCAAAAATATTTTCAACTTTTTCCGGACAACTGGCGGCGCTGGATCTTTCTCCAATTCCAATAGCCATATACATCGTTAATCAAAAAAGCAAAAAAGCAAGTCGTGACCGACAAATAAGACAGATCCTCCCCGGACGCCAATCCCCATAAAACAATCAGCACCGCATCGTTCGCTGCATATGCAAGCGCAAAAAGCGGACTGCGTCGAAATGTCAGGTACACAGCAAGGAAACTGGTTGTTACGGATACAGTGCTTGGTATAATATTTGCAGTTTTGAAAAAAAGCAATACAAAATAAAATATCAGAGTTACCATTCCCGCAATTACAATCATCCATACATATTCTCTGCCGCCCAGCTGATTGACCATTACCTCCGCCTTTTTCCCTTTACAGGGGTTCTTTAACCAAGACACAAGCGCTATCGCTGCCATAGGAGCGGTCATGCAAAGATATGTCAACATTTCTCCATAATAATCATATGAAAATGAAATCATGCCGTAAATCACACTGAACGCTATCATCAGCGCCTGCCCTGCCGGATTGGCTTTTGCATTGAAGATCAGAGATGTGACTCCGATCAGAGAAGCCGTCCATACAATTCCGTTTTCACGGTCAAATATCAGAAAAGACGCGGTCATGACCAGCACGGAACTCCCCCAAAGCGCCAGTTCAAACCGTGTAAAATACCCGAATGCTTTTTTCATTTCTTCCCTTTCTTCTTGATACAGAAAAAGCATTTGAGTCGTATCTTCCAAGACCTAACGATACGAATCAAATGCTTTCGCGTTACCCGGTGGCAACTGGTATTTAAATTTGAAGTCATTATATCATATACAGCTGTATTTTACAAGCATTTCGGCGTATTTTCCCTGTAAAGCGGACCAACTTTTTATAAGAGGGGAACCGGCAACCCGTACGGTTCCTTCCTAAGAACCTATGCTTTCATCCCGGACGGACCCCTTCTTTCAAAAGGCGCTTTCCCCTTTTAAAGAAAAAAGGGGAATTTTACCTTCCCCGGCAAAAGCGCCGCAGCAGACTTGCGTTTCCGACGCCGCTGTGCTATGATAGTGGTACTACTGAAAAAAGCGAGGAAACCGGCATGACTGAATGTACAACGGTCAGCACACAATGGCTGGAGCGGAACCGGGAAACCGTGCGCGCCGCACTTCATCCGGCGCAGCACCGCAGACGGTACGAGGAACTGATTGCGCAGTGCCTGGCCGCCTATCACCGGGTGCACCCGCTGCCCGGACTGCAGGTGGCAGAACTTTGCGATACCCTGCACGCATTTGCGCGGGTGACTGCTTCTGCGGCAGTTCTGTGCGCCGGGGATGTGACCGCATACCGGGCGCTGGCGCCCGATCTGTTCTCCGACCGGTCCGCATTTGCCGATCTGTTTGCAACGCTGATGGACCGTGCGTGCGCCGCACTGCCTGACCGTTACGGCAAGGATCCGCTGAACTTTGCGGTCCGGGATCTGATGCTGGCATACCGCATTGCGCAGGACTGCCTGCCACCCGAGCGCCTTGCGCCCTGGCGGGATGCCCTGTCCGACCCGGCGCTGCGCGACGGATACACCAGCGGTCCGAAAACCGACAACCGCAATGTCTACATCATGGGCGCTGAACAGCTGCGCCACTGCTGCGGCCTCACCGACGCTGCGGACTTTATCAGCCGGTGCTGGGAGAGGCAGCGCACGCATTTTTCGGATGACGGCATGTATCTTGACAATTATGACACCACCCCCCGGTACAATCCGGTGCTTTATGATCTGACCACCAGGGTGCAGCTGCAGTTTGTGCTCTGGGGCGGGTATGAGGGCGCGGGTCTTTCGCAAATGCGGTCGGTACTGCAGAAGGGGGGTCTGTGGACCCTCTTCTCCCAGTCGGCAACCGGTCAGTTGCCGAGCGGCGGGCGCTCCAATCAGTACCTCTTCAACGAAGCGCTCATCTGCGCCAACTGCGAGTTTGAAGCAGCACATTACCACGCATCAGGCAACAGGGAACTTGCGGGAGCTTTCCGGCGTGCGGCGGAGCTTGCGATGGACGCTATTCCGTACTGGCTCGGCATGGGTAAGCACCTGCGCAACTGTTACGCCGATGCGGGTATCGGAACCGAGGGATACGGCTATTATGACAAATACATGGTCACGCTCTCCTCCATGCTGGCCGCTGCCTGGCTCTTTACCGACGACCGTGTCCCCGTCTCGATTGCCCCGGCTGAAACGGGCGGATATGCGGTCAGTGAGACACAGCATTTTCATCTTGCAATTGCAAACGCGGGGGGATATTCAATTGAAGTACATCCCGACGCCGACCCGCATTACGATGCGCCGGGCCTCGCCCGCATTCAGCATGCCGGCATGATACATGCACTCCTGCCTGTCTGCTCCTTCCCTGCCGATCCGTCCTACCGCCGGGATCCGAGAGGCCTGCCGGCTCCTTGCGCCATGGGGCCCGGCTTTATCGGACGGGACGGGACGCCCTTCTTCCTTGCAGAACGGTACGGTCTGCACGCACGCGTGCTGTGTACCCATTCTGCCCCGGACAAAACCGCGGTCACCGTTCAGTATCGCGATGCGCATCCGGAATCCGGCGCCGTGCTGCTGGAAGAGCAGTATACCCTCACCCCGGACGGCGTGACGGTCACGGTCACCGCGCCGCACGCACGCCCCGGAAGCCTGTACTATGCCCTGCCGGTGCTGGAAAGCGACGGGGATCTTCCCGGCGCCGCTCACCCGACTGTCACACAGACGCCGGGTGCCGTTACCGTGCGCTGTGCAGAATCGCTCTGCCGGGTGTGCTGGAACGGAGACACCCCTCCTGAAGTGAAAGGGCTGTACGCCAACCGCAACGGCCTGTACAGGCTCTTGCTGCTGCACACAAAAGCCCCCTCTCTGTCCGTACATTTCACGATGCAGTAGACGAACAGCGGTGCGGGGCAGGCCCCAGCCCCCGGCCGCCTTTCAGACAAGGGGAGCAAAAACTTTATAAATTAAGGAGATAAAGATAAATTAAGGAGATAAAGAAGACCGGCAGTCCCTGCCGCCATACGAGGCGGGGACTGCCGGTCCTGCTTTACTGAAATATGGAAGGTACGCACAGGCTGAAAGCCGGGCTGTCAGGCCGCAGCATTGCCGGGGTGCGCTTCAGGGGACTATGCGCCCACACAAGGCAGGAACCTTTTTTCGCAGAAGATTCTCCGGCCGCGCGTTTCTTAAAGAAAGCGGGACCTCCCCCGTGATGATCATCCGCGCTTTTATGCGGTCCGCTTCTTGTTGATCACATTCAGGATGCGCAGGATCGCAGGGCTGAGGACAATATTGGCGATGAGTTCAAACACGAAGTTCAGTCCTACATAGAAAATGATCATGCATGCCAGGACCGATACGCCGTTATCGGTGGCAAGGCTGCGCACCGAATCCATAAAGAACACGGAGCATCCCAGCAAAAAGATGCCCGTATTGACAACCGGGCATACAACAGCGCTGACCATCACGGCCAGGTACCGGTTGAATTTTTCGAGCAGTTTGTAGACCAGTCCGGCGCAAAGGCCTGCGGCAATTCCTTTCACCATCACCGTGATGATGGTTCCCGGAATACTGAATCCGAGCCAGGCTGCCGCGTCGGGCGTCACAAAGAACACCGCGGCGGAAACCGCGCCGAGCCACGCACCGGTGGCAGGGCCGCAAATTGCCGCGCCCAGCACGACGGGAATCAGGGTCAGTGAAATGGAAGCCAGCCCGCCGATCTTGATGAATCCGCCGAGATAGGCCAGCACGGCCACGATGGCGGTGAGCAGTGCCATAAGCGTCAGCTTTTCGGTCCGCTCTCTGTTTTTGGTTTTGGTTTGCATAAAATCCTCCTTGCTGTCGTCCGCTGTGCGGTACAACGCAAATAAATTTATATTGTCTGCCAGAGCAGCAATACACACAAAATATCTGTTTTTACAAAGATCAGATTCCGTCCCGGTGGTTTTTCTGATAGAGAATGTTCAGGCCTTTCAGAACAAGCTGCTCATCCACCCGGATCTCATGACTGCACAGCGGGATCACAGCCGACGACATCCCGCCCGTCGCATAAACCGGCAGCACCTCGCCGAACTCCTGGTTGATACGGTCGATCATACCGTCAATCATGCTGGCGTGCCCGAACAGCACACCGGAACGCATACAGTCAGCCGTGTTTTTTGCAACCACCGTCCGGGGAACTTCCAGACTGATCTTTGGCAGCTGTGCAGTCCGTTCCGCCAGTGCATTCAGTCCCATCAGAACCCCGGGAACAATCGATGTGCCGATAAAGGCGCCGTTTCTGTTCACTACGGTCATCTTGGTCGCCGTACCGATATCAATGATCAGGCACGGACTGCCATAGATATAGTGTGCGGCAACCGACGCGGCGATCAGATCCGCCCCCACGGAAGAAGGGATGTCACACTGGATTCCGATGCCGCTTTTCATGCCGGGGGCGACAAAAAGGGCCTCTTTTTTCGAAATAAACCGCACGGCCTTCCGGATTACCGCATTCAGCGGCGGGACAACCGACGCGACAATGCAACCGGCAACGCTGTCCTTCTCCGCTCCGTGCAGGGCGAGCGCCTGCAGAATCAGAACGGCATATTCGTCAGCGGTTCTGGCGCTGTCTGTGGAAAGGCGGCAGACAAACCGGAGCTGATCCGCCTCAAAGCCGCCCAGCGTGATATTGGTATTCCCTATATCCACTGTCAGTATCATAACGGATCCCTCCTTCCCCGTTCGGTTTCCCCGGAAATATACCGTATATTATATCACAAAAAAACGCCTTTTCAAGCCCTCACGGCATTTTTCCGTATTGCAAGCAAAAATGCAAACAGTCCTTTACATCATTTCCCGTGCAGGAGCACTGCCGGATCGCCGGGTCTGCCCGGTCAATAGGAAGGCGGCAGTCTTTTCCCCGCCAGCATTCTGCCGAGCGCTGCAGAAACCGGAAAAGCGAGAAACGCCCCGCACAACAGTTCCACCAGACCGTTGATCCCGACAAACAGAATAATGAAGGTGACCGGATTTGCCGCCCCGAGAAGATCCACATACCCTTGGATATACTCGGTCCCGTAAAAAAACAGGGTGAGAGCAGACATGAAAAAGAGCGTATTGAAGACGGGCGCCGCGACCGAGCCGGCACCGGTTGCAATCAGGTCCCGCCTGCTGCCCGCGGCGGCGCCGCGGGCAACCGCCTTCCGGATCAGTCCGGGAAGAAATCCCGCCAGAGTACGCGTCGGAACGCACACCAGAAAGCAGAAAAACGGATTGATACCGAAAAGTGCCGCGCCGAAGGCGCTGTATCCGAGGCACTGCAGAAAACTCACCACCCCGAATACAAAGCCCAGGATGGCGCCCCCGGCAGGTCCCAGCACCACCGCTCCTACGGCAACCGGGACCATGGACAGCGTGATCTCCAGTCCCAGTGTTCGGATGGGGAGAAAGGAGATCACGGCAATGATGGCGGTCAGAAGACCGAGAACGGTCAGTCTCTGCACGCGGGAAAACCGTTTGGAAGAGCGTTGCATCATAACCCTCCTGCAATCATAACGGTAAAAGACGGGCCCCGCCGCGCCTGCAGCCCGACAGGGCAACACCGCAAAGCAATTCTCAGAAATAGAACGGTTTGCCGGTTTTGGCGGATTCGTAGATTCCTTCCAGGATCCTGGTTACGGTGAATGCCTGCTCGGGCAGCACGCAGGGATCGGTGTCTTCCACGACGGCACGGATCCACTGCCGTGCTTCCGCAGTCGAAGCGTCGTCTCCCGCCACCCCGTCATAGAAAGCGGCAGCGGAGCCCGACATGGCAATGGTGTTGACATACTGCAGATTGTTGCGGATGCCGTTGATGCGGACATTTCCGTCATGCATGTCTCCGCCCGCCAGTGTACCGCACAGAGTGGTGACCGCCTCGCGCACATCCAGGGTGTTGAGCGCCCAGGCTGACTCCAGCACAATGGTCGCACCGTTCTCCATCACGATGAACCCGAAGGCGCTGTCTTCCACCGTAAACTTCTCCGGATCCCAGTTGCCCCAGGCATTGCCCTGGTTGGTATCCTTGTTGAGCTTATGGAAGGTAGTCCCCACGCAGTAGCGGGGCTTGTAGTTGTTCATCATCCACAGAGTAAGGTCCAGTGCATGCGTCCCGATATCGATCAGCGGGCCGCCTCCCTGTTCGTATTCGTTGAGAAAAACGCCCCAGGTCGGCACGGCACGCCGCCGGATCGCGGTCGCCTTGGCATAATAGATTTCCCCGAAGGTGCCGGCATCCGCTTCCGCCTTCATGCACCGGGCGTCCTTGCGCTGGCGGCTCTGATAACCGATGGTCAGCTTCTTGCCGCTGCGCGCCTGCGCGTCCAGCATTTTCTGCGCTTCTGCCGAATTGATCGCCATGGGTTTTTCGCACATCACATGTTTGCCTGCGTCCAGAGCGTCCACCGTAATGAAACTATGTGCACGGTTGGGCGTCAGCACATGCACCACTTCAATCTCCTGCTCGCGGAGCAGATCCCGGTAGTCGGTATACACCCGGGCGTCGGGTGTGCCGTACTCACGCGCCGCTTTCTGTGCGCGCTCGGGTATAATGTCGCAAAATGCCACCATCTCCACATTGTCCAGTTTTTTCAGGGAGGGCATGTGCTTTCCGTTCGCAATTCCTCCGCATCCGATAATCCCGACTTTCACGGTTCTCATGATGTGTTCCTCCGAATGAAAGAATATAGACTTCTCCGGAACTTCTCCAGAAGACCGGTTCCCTGCACACAGGTACCGATTTCATTATACACTCTTTTCCCGCACTTGTCAACACTTTGTCAAAATTTTAACATTCGATTATCTATTGATTTCTGTAAAGATTTATTGTATAATATAGTGTATACAATTTTTTAACGGACGCGCAGAATGGGAGGACGAAACAACCGTGAGCGATCGATACGAAAAAGTTGCACCCGCGCTGGATTTCACCAGGCGTGAGCGTGCAACCCTTGCGTTCTGGAAAGAAAACAAAATCTTTGAAAAGAGCATGGAGCAGCGGAAAGACTGCCCGACTTACACCTTTTACGACGGTCCCCCGACCGCAAACGGAAAACCGCACATCGGACATGTTCTGACCCGTGTCATCAAAGACATGATTCCGCGTTACCGCGCCATGAAGGGATATTATGTGCCGCGGAAAGCGGGCTGGGATACCCACGGTCTTCCGGTCGAAATTGAAGTAGAAAAACAACTGGGGCTGGACGGAAAAGACCAGATTGAAGCCTACGGCCTGGAACCCTTTATTGCCAAGTGCAAGGAAAGTGTCTGGAAGTACAAGAGCATGTGGGAAGATTTTTCCGCAAGGGTGGGCTTCTGGGCAGATATGGAACACCCGTATGTCACCTACCACAACGAATATATCGAATCCGAGTGGTGGGC
>CASFDI010000103.1 GCA_949293405.1 uncultured bacterium
AAGAGATTTATCGAGCAAAGGACTGTTCATTCGTCATCACCTCTGATTGAATTATACCGCAAATTATTATATAATTCAACGCTTTGCGAAGCAAAGCTACCTTTTCTCTTCTCTTTTCTCTCTTATCTTTTCTCTGGAAACAACAATTAGAGAGAAGAGAGAAAAGTGAAAAGCTAAGAGTGAAGAGACCAAAAAGAAACGACAATCTTCTTTCGAAAATTGTCGTTTCTTTTTGGTGGGGGAAGCTGGATTCGAACCAGCGAAGTCAGTGACAACAGATTTACAGTCTGCCCCCTTTGGCCGCTCGGGAATTCCCCCATCTGACTTTCGTTATTAAAACGAAAGTCTGGAGCTGGTGAACGGAGTCGAACCATCAACCTGCTGATTACAAATCAGCTGCTCTGCCATTGAGCCACACCAGCGTTTCGTTTAACAACACGCAGTATTATAGCATACTTGAAGGTAACTGTCAAGACTTTTATTAAAAAATGTTTTTTCCATGTCGAAAGAACGGGGATGCAGATCTGACGCATCGTGCGGGACGGTTTACGGCTGTTTTTTTACCTGTTATCCGACGGCAAGTAAAAAGGCAGTGAAATATTCGAAAATGGAAAGTATTTCCTCTTGACAAAACCGGTAATACGGTGGTAGACTATAACAGATGTTGTATATGATTGCGTATTTCACATATACAATCAAGGAAAGGAGCATTTATGAATATTGCCGGGTACATACAGTATATCCTTCTGGGGATCGGTCTGTTGTGGATCGGCTTCGGGGCGCTGACCGGACTGTCTCGCGGATGGATCAAGGCATTGGTGCGTTTGGCAGGGATGGCCATCGCTGCGGTGCTTTCACTTTTTGTTTGCCGATTTGCTTTCGGTTTTGTTTCCGATGCGCAGTTGCAGACCTGGATCGCGCAATTGCCACAGGGGGACAGTCTCGCGCAGCTGACCGAATCACACTATTCGATGGAAGCCTTGCGCAGTCTTGCGGTTGCGCTGCTGGCACCGCTGCTGTTTCCTTTCATTTATTTTATAATCAATAAACTGATGCTGATTCCGGGTGCAATCCTCAATGCAATTCTGCATGTCGGCAGACGGGGAAAAGGTCTTGTGGGCAGACTTGTCGGGCTCCTGATCGGAGCGGCGGGCGGTGTGCTTTCGCTTGCCGTGCTGATGACTCCGGTCGGCGGGTATATGGAAGTGGCACAGGCGGTATACGATACCGTCTCCGATTCCACATCTGCAGAAGGAGGCTCACAGGATTCCCTGGCACAGGTGAAAGATTTGATCGAGCAGACGCAGTCTGTCCGGGAGCACCCGGTATTCCGGTTGTCGTACGGAACATTGGGGTCCCGCTTCTTCACAACACTCTCCCGCATTTCTTACGACGGCGAACAGGGCAAGGAAAGCACGACGCTGGAACGCGAGATCGCCGGTTTGCAGGCGCTGCTCGAACAGGTGCAGGGGCTTCAGAACATGCAGACATCCGATCCTGCACAGATGGATCTGAAACCACTCAATGACCTGATCCGACTTCTGGAAAGCAGTGATGACAGGTCCTCTCATGTGCTGGCGCGCATGATGGCGGCCGGAGTGCTTTCCAGCGCTTCCGGGAAGTGGCTTGTAGGTGAGAGTTTCCTCGGAATCACGCCCGACTCTCTGTTTTCGGGTGATGCGGAGTCGTTGCGCCCTGCATTTAACGCTGCGCTTGAGCTGTTGGAACAGACCACGCCCGAAACGGTGGCCGGCGATCTGTTCCGCCTGACCGATACAATGGAATGTGCGCGCACCTTGCTGCTCTATGTACAGAATACCACAAACGGTGACCCCGGCAGTGCCGAGGATATTGCCGCGGTTCTCAAGAGTTTGCAGAGCGGTTCCGCGGAGTTGTTGCTTCCTGCTCTGGAAGGACTGCTCGGGGAAGACGCGGCGCAGAATGCGCCGGCTGAGGTGCTGGACAGTCTTCTGAACATCATGCAGGGGCAGAACATGACCGATGCAGAACTGGAGCAGGAGAGTCAGGCCATCCATCAGGTTCTGAGTGTTGCACTTCCGGAAAACGGAACGCTTGACACCGCTCAGGCGGGCGAACTTGTGGAATCGGTTCTGCAGTCGCAGGTCATGTCTGAGCTGATTGTGCAGGTCACGGCGTCGCAGGAAGACAAGGAACCGGTTTCGTTCCCGCTTTCCGGCGATGCGGCCCAGACACTTGAAGAACAGATTGCTCAGGCAGAATCCGGTGAGTTGACTGCGCAGCAGCAGCAGACGCTGAATGCGCTGAGAACCTTCTTTGGTCTGTGATCCGATGCATCCGGACGGCGTCCGTGTATTTCTGAAAGGAGAGGTCCCCGCGATCCTGCGGGGACCTCTTCTGATTTATGGAGGTTTTATTGGGGCAGATCCCGAAGATGGGCCTGTATATCGGCGGCGGATACGGCTGACGGCAGAATGCCGTTCCGGACCGCAAGAGCAGCCGCGATGCCGCAACTCTGGCCGATTCCGACGCAGATGGGCATGACCCGGAAATTGGAATGCGCCAGGTGTGTACCCGAAATATTGCGTCCGCAGAGCAGCAGCCCTTCCACCATCTCGGGCACCATACAGCCATAGGGAATGGTGTATCCGTGTTTCTGA
>CASFDI010000104.1 GCA_949293405.1 uncultured bacterium
GGGAATACTGGCGCTTTATCTGCCGTATGCAGATCAGGTGACCGTTCTGCGCGATCTGCGCCGGTACCGGTGCGATCTGATCATGCTGGGCAGCCGCAGATTCCTCAAGCCCGCTCTCGACTGCACCGAGAGAGAAAGCACGCTTGAGCTGACCGGATGCAATGAAGACTGTCTGCTGATCGCCCGCATGAAGTAACCGTTATGAAGAACCTATTCAAATATCCTTGCCGTACCGTACGGATTGCCTGCAGGCGAAGGAAAAGGGCCGGGGCGCAGGGCCTGACGGGTAAGGAACAGGTCTCCGTGAAAAAGAGGGGATGGATATCAGGTGGCCCGGAGGTGCGGCGGTCTGCCGGGGCAGAAGGCGGACGCCGGGCAGGAGAAAAAAGGGTGGTCGCGCCGTACAGGTCGTCGCGCATTTTTCAGCTGTTGCGTTTTCTGAATTCCTGCCGAGCTTTATTTGTTTATTTCAAACGCGTTCGCCAGAAAATCAAACAGGCGTGCGCGATATTCCGTTTGGTCGTATCGGCTGTTTCCCTGATCGACAAAATAGGTCAGCGTATCCCGGTTCATTGAAATGGATGCCGGCGGCCGGCCCCGGGGCTCTTCTTTGCCGGCTGATCGGTCCTGCAGAACGCATCGTGCCGGGCGGGGGAAAAGGACTCCGCCGGCGCTTTCCGTGCCTTGACGCCGTACAGTCATAGATCTGTGCCGTTGCGCGGCTACGGTCTCCGGAGCAGTGCAGTTTTCTATGGGGCAGCAGAGGTGCAGTGACAAGGATAAGAGAAACGGCAGGGCTTAGGTGAGGGCGCCCTGCCGTTTCCGCTTTATGATGCCGGTGCGCACTCCGACCGGCGCAGTTGGCCGCCGGTAAGAATCTGCGCAGTCCCGTGGACTGCTCACGGCTCTGCCGGAGTCCGCGGCAGAGTGACCACGGTGGGAGGATGCTGCAGAGCGGGAAGAATGCGTCCGGTCAGATCTTCTGTGCGGATACGCAGGCTGGAAGTATTGATGCAAGGGTGGCATCCGAAGAAAGGGGCGTCCAGCACCTCCCGGTCAATCACCAGCCGCACCCTCCCCTCCCGGTCAAATTGCAATCCCATCACACTGACCGAACCGGGTGTAAGGTGCAGAAAACGCGTCATATATTCTTCCTCTGCGAAAGACAGACGGGAAACACCCAGCGCTGAAGAAAGATCTTTGGTATGAAAGCGCTTGTCCGCCGGGATCATCAGCAGGTAAAAGTCGGTTTTCTGGCGATTGCAGAGAAAAAGATTCTTACAGATCATGGCGTCCAGGGCACGGTCGATTTCCGCACAGGCCTCCATGGTCATGGCGGCGGGGTGGTCGATCCGTTCATACGGCACGCCCAGTGTATCCAGCAGATCGTAAGTTGCCCGTTCGGGTTCGATGCGTGAGTCGGCGTCAGCGGGGCGCCCGTATTCTGTTTTCAGCATATGGAATTCCTCATCTTTATACAGGAGTTTGCATGTAGGTTTGCGCAGTCCCGGGCGAGTGACGCCGGGACCTGCTCTGAGTCAGGTAATGGTATGGGGTGGTCTGCACAAGAGCGATATCCACCTGCATTCAAGACTTTATTTTGCGGCAGGATTAGTCAGAAAGCGGAGCAGGGCATGGCATCCTTCTTCAATGTCGTCATAGGCAATATCAAAGCGGCGGGTATACCATGGGTCAGCCACATCGTCCTGCCGGCCGGCAAATTCCAACAGCCGGTGCATTTTCCGTTCCGGGTCCCCTTCGCAGATGCGCTGCATGTTGCGTATATTGGCATGGTCCATTCCGATCAGCAGGTCATAGTTGTGATAGTCCTGTGCGGTCAGGCGTCGCGCCCGTTTGCCTTCACAGGAAATGCCGTGACGCGCAAGTTCGGCCTGCGCAGGCGGATATACCGGATTACCTCTGCCACACACAATTTCCTCGTCACTGGTAGCGCACGATACCGCAGGAAATCGGTCCGTGATCCCTTTCTCATCGGTCAGACTGCGGAAAATGTATTCTGCCATGGGACTGCGGCAGATGTTGCCGTGACAGACGAACAGAATTCTGATCATCCGGTGAACTCCTTTACCTTTTGACATGCGGCCGTTTTTGAATATGACTTTATTATAGCATAACCGTTCCGGTTTTGCAACCGGGCGGAACGAAGCTGTGAAAACCGCGGGTGCTGACGCCTGTTGCGTCAGCACCCGCGGTGTGCGGAGAGACTTTTTCATGGGTGTTGAATCTTACGATCGGGCGGGGTACGGTGCGGGATTACTTCCGTTCGCCTTTCAGTTTCAGTCCGTCGCGGAAGGCCTGCCCGACTGTTTCCCCCAGAACAAGATAGGTGTTGTTCATCGGATCAAAGGTGATGGGGCGCAGTTTTGCCGGATCGATTTTTCCTTTTTCGTTCAGGACTTTACGGTCTGCGCAGACATTGACGATTTCTCCTACCAGCCGGCAGGTCTGCGGATCATAACTCTTCAGACGGCATTCCAGTGCCATGGGCAGCTCGGCAATCAGGGGAGCGTCTACAAACGCGCTTTCCAGTACATGAAATCCGGCGCGCGCAAATTTGTCGGGTACATCGTTGCCTGATACGATGCCGGCATAGTCGCATGCGACCACGTGGTCAGCGTCTGCCATGCTGACCGTAAAAGCGCCGTGCAGCAGGATGTTGGCGGTGGTTGTGTGTCCTGCGCTGATGCATACGGTGATTTCGTTCTCCTCACTGATCCCTCCCCAGGCAGCATTCATCACATCCGGCTGCTTGTGTTCATCCCAGGTAGCGATCATCAGTACGGGTTGCGGATACAGGATGGGCTTGGGGCCAAAGTTTTCTCTCATGGCAATACTCCTTTTTCACATATGACGGTTTTATTGGTTGTAATTGTTCTTCCGGTCCGGTGCTCAGTTTCCGGCGGACTCTTCAGGAGCAGATTCCTGCGGGGTGCCGCGTACAGACCGGGTATTCTCACGGGCAATGCAGCCGGTAAAGGAGAGACGGTCGCTACGCGGGCGCAGCTGTTCGGTGAAGCGGCGTGAGAAGGCAATATAAATGACATAGATATAAGGCATGCCCAGGTTGGTTTCCAGCAGGGAATTGACCAAGAGGGGCATCAGTTTTTCTCCCGCTGTGGCAAATCCGGCGCTGCGGATACCACCCAGAAGTAACCCTGCTTCCCATCCGAATTGTACCAGAATGCCGATGGCAAGCAGCCAGGGAATGCGGATGCGCCGATCCGGAGTTTTCTGCAACAGATTATAGACGATCAGCCCGAGATAACCGACGAAAAGCAGAATCGCCATATATCCGTGGTAAGATCCGGTGGTGCGCTGAATCACAATGAGTGCGTCGCCCGGAGCAAAGGTGGCTGTGATCAGCGGACAGCAGAACCACCAGGACAGGATCAGCAGAGACCATTCGAACAGATGCCTGTCTTTGGAAATCCAGAGCCAGATCCAGGCAAAGTTGGTGAATCCGTAACTCACCGACATCCAGAGCAGAACCCAGAACAGGCTGTAACCATCGGTAATGGATCGGGCGCCGCAGAGCAGGTGAAAGATTCCGTAATCCACGGCAAAATACACCGCCCCCATGACCAGGCCGACAAGGCAGGTAGCGTACCGCCTGGTGCGGAGCAGCAGGGCGGCCAGAAGAACCAGAAACGTAAGGTCAAGCCAGATATAGAGGGGCGAAAACGCCCGTCTGGCAATCAACTCGGACATGACGGAAACACCTTTCCAAAATTAAAATGACCGGGATCATCAGATGGGTAACAGTCAGAACCGGCAGTGTGAAATGCGCAGTCGGGATCAGAGCCTCGGATCCGCGCGGGTGTTCCGTATGGCGGCCGTCCGACCTGCCGAGCGGCTGAAGAGATTTCGCTGACAAGCGCCCTGTCCGATCAGATCCCCCGGCGCGGGTCCTCTGCACTCATGATATCACAAAGCGGCGGGGAATGCAACCGCTTTTTTATTTTGGACTTGCCATGGCAGAAGCAGTATGATATACTGGTATCGTCAGAATGCCATCCGGACAAAAGGAGCGGGGAATGCGGGAGGCAAACCCAGCAATTCCCGTCCGCGTGAGACATAGTACCGGTAGTTTGCAATCGGAACACCGTTCGGAATCCGGTGATCCAGAGCAAATACCGTTCCGCCGCCACGCAGGGCGGGGCGGAGTTTGCGTTGCAGTTCCGCTTCGATATCCGCGCGCGTGCCGCGCAGGGCATGCTTGTCGATGCCCCCTTTGAACGCGACCCGTTTTCCGTAGCGGCGACGCAACTCAACCATGTCCATGCCTGCTGCCGGTTCGCACGGATAGAGGACATTGAGTCCCCCTGCCAGCAGGTCGTCCATGATGGGGCGGATATCTCCGTCGCTGTCCTGGGAAAAGAGAGTGGCGCCGCTGCTGTGCAGCGGTTCCCAGATACGCCGGTAATACGGAGCAATGAATGTACGCACCTGCACAGGTCCTGCAAGCGGTCCCGACTTTCCCGCCATGTCCTCATGCACATGCAAAAGATCCACCGTCACCGTGTCGGCTATCCGCTCGAAAACCTGCAGCGCGGTTTCTGCCACGGTGTCCAGGATATCCCGGACCAGTTCAGGCTGTTCGTAATACGCCACGCACAGCTCTGCATCGCCCATCAGTTGCCGTGCCTCATCAAAGCCTCCGGGAATGCCTGCCAGAATCAGACATCCTTCCTTCTGCTTTCGTGCATAGGCGTGCAGTGTCTCCCGGTCGGGGACGCGGTCTTCCCGGAAAGTATACCAGTGCCGGATTTTCAGCCAGTCGTCCATATTGCGCACCGGGTAGGCAAGCGGGAGCGGAATGGTGGCGCTGCTTTTGATGAGTTTGACCGTGCGGCCGTACGAATCCACGGAAAGCGTATATTCCGGGGTATCCTCCAGTACGCGCGGAGTGAGACCGGTGATTGCACCGGTGCGGACCGGCAGCCAGGCATAACGGACGCTGTCCCAACCGAAAGCAGAGAGATCCACTTCCTGCTCCGTTGCGCCTTGCGCACGCCATTCCTCCGGCAATCCGACAAGCGGACCGAACAGTTCGGTAAAAAACTCCCGCCCGATATCCTCAAAGGTCATGTGAGCCAGATATTCTTCCCGTGACCAGATCATGATTAGTCTCCTTGCTGTTTGTTGATGAAACCAGTGTAGCACGGGCAGACAGGAATGTAAATGCATTTTTGTCCGCGGTTTGTACGATTTTCCGTTGATCGGAGGGGAGCATGAACGACAGACTGTACGCTGTTGAATATGCAGTCCGGCGCAGGACTGCGCCCGGCTGGCAGATCCCAACGCGCACCATCGGTAACCGGGAGGTGGTGCTGGTACTTTCCGGTGCTCTGTCGGTGCAGATCGAACAGGCGTGCATGCGCGCGGAACCGGGCACTCTGCTTTGCTTTATGCCCGGGATACCGCACAGTCTGCGCACCGATGACCGGGATCCGGCGGTATTCTGTGCCGTCCACTTTTCAACGGAACCGGACTGGCTGCCGCTGCCTGCAGTGATCCGGTTGCGGGGCCGGACTGCCGCGGCTTACCTGGAGCAGACGGTGCAGCTGTGGAACCGCGGTACTTTCCCGGAAGACTGGGAGGCCAATATCGCCTTTACCCGGTTCGCGGTTTCGGTACTGCGGGAATACGAAGCGGCCCGTACATCCACCGATGCCGCACGGATTGCGCCTGCGCTCGGATACCTTGCCGATCATCCGGGACAGCCTGTCACGCTTGAGGAGTTGTGCACACTCTGCCGGATGAAAAAGAGCGCCCTGACCGCCTGCTTTTGCCGGGTGACAGGGATGCCGCCGGTGCGGTATGCTCTGGAATGCCGCCTGCAGTACGCCCGGGAGATCCTGTGCGGGGAGTCGGGACTGACCGTGGAGCAGGCTGCGTACCGGAGCGGCTTTTCGGATGTGTTTTATTTCAGCAAACAGTTCCGGCGTCGTTTCGGCATGCCGCCGGGACGGTTCCGGGATGAGGTATGATTTCCTGCAATATGCAACTTATTGTGAATTTATAAATTGAATTTTCCATAAGGAGGAATCAGCTATGCAGTCACAGGAACAGAAGCCGGGTGTGACCTATCGTGTCACCGACCGGCCGCTCTCGCTTTACGGGATTTATTTCGATGAAAAAACCGACATGTTTCGCCGCATGCCGCGCGATACTGCGGCAGAGATCAGCGACGGGGTACTGGCGCACAGCGATCACACCTCGGGCGGGCGGGTGTGCTTTTCCACCGATGCCGCGACTCTGACCCTGCGGGCGGTATGGGATGCGCTGCCCAGGATGAACAATATGCCTCTGTCGGGCAGTGCAGGATTTGTTCTGTGTGAGCAGACCGAGGCAGGGGAGTCGCTGCTGGCGGCACTGATCCCCGGCTATGATGAAGAGCACGGCATGACGCGGGAATGCGCGCTGCGCAGCGGCATGCGCGATTACATTCTGTATTTTCCGCTCTACAACCGGGTCCGGCAGGTGGATCTTACTTTCCCTGCAGGTGCTCAAGTCGGTCCCGGACGGGCCTATCAGCCGGTTCTGCCCGTGCTTTATTACGGTTCTTCGATTACACAGGGCGGTTGTGCCAGCCGTGCCAACAATGCATACGAAGCACTCATCGCCAAGCGTACCGGGGTGGATTTCATCAATCTCGGGTTCAGCGGCAGCGCGCGCGGGGAGGACGCGATGGCAGATTATCTGGCGACGGTGGACTGCAGCCTGTTTGTTCTGGATTACGATCACAATGTCGGAACCCAGCAGCTGCAGGAAAACCATGCCCGCTTTTTCTCCCGCTACCGGGCAGTCCGCCCCGAAACACCGGTGCTGATGGTTTCGCGTCCCGATACCGATTCCAATCCGGCTGACTCTGACCGGCGTTTTTCGATTATCCGCAACACCTGGGAGCAGGCGCGTGCCGCAGGCGACCGCCGTGTGTATCTGATAGACGGCAGAACGCTTTTCGGTACCTGTGACCGTGAAAACTGCACTTCGGATACCGTTCATCCAAATGACCTGGGATTCTGGCGTATGGCGGAAGTAATCGGTCGTGCAGTGGATGAGATCCTTGCCGAAACCGTTCCTCATTACCGTTCTGCCAGGCAGTAACACGGCCGGTCGGTATCAAGACGGGTCTGAAAGACCGGTTGTAAAATGCGCTTTCCGAAAACAGAGCCCACCGCAGATGCGGCGGGCTCTTCTTTTGCAGGGCGGACCCTTTTTACAGATAAATGCGGCGGAATTCACGCAAACTTTCTTCACTCTCCATGGTGGGGGAATATTCAAGTCCGCAGGCACCGCGGTATCCGGCGCGATCCACTGCAGCAAAAATCACTTTGTAGTCATTTTCGCCGAACTGCAGCTCATGGCGTCCGGGATGTCCCGCGCTGTGCAGATGGGCGATAGAATCCAGGTTCTTGGTAATGGTGGGGATGATGTTTCCTTCCATGATCTGCTGATGGTAAATGTCGTATACGACTTTGACCAGAGGATGATTGACTTCCCGGATGATATCGAACGCCTCGTATGCCGACCACAGGTAATACCCCGGATGATTGACATAGGTGTTCAGCGGTTCGATCATGATGGTGACGCCGCTTTCTTCCAGAATCGGAACCGCTGCTTTCAGGGCAGCCACAATGCTTTCGTGCTGTGCAGCGCGTTCGGCACCCGTATCGGCGCCTACCTGGGTGATCAGCCGGCCGGCACCCACCCGGCGCGCTGCCGTGCAACTTTCGGCAAGGCCGGCAAGCCAGTCGGACCGTTTCTCGGGTGCGGTCATATTGAATTCAGTGGTACACATGCTCAGCAGTTCCACACCGGTCTGCTCGCAGGTGGCGCGTACACGGTCAAGATCAAGGTGCTTCCACTGGTAGGTTTCCGCCGCGTCAAAGCCCAACGCACCGATGCGCCGGATCGCGTCACAGAAATCCACACCTTTATAAAAACAGGGGACAGGTACACAGAATCTCATCACGGTCTCCTTTCAGTCAGGAAAAGTTGCATTCCGAGTCAAAACGCACCACGTCGCCGGTCTCCATGGAGCGGTTTGCCCCCATGGTCATTTTCAGAGACCGGAGCGCATCGGCATAGGGCGAGCGGATCAGGGAAGGATCGTTGTTCCGCACTGCCAAGAGGAAATTGCGGTCGAGATCGCAGGTCTGATCGTTTTTGCGCGGCGTGTCGGTTGTACTTCCCGCACGGGTCAGAATCAGATTGTTGCGCAGACGGTAGTCGATGATGACATCGGGCAGTTTGATCACCAGCCCGCAGTTCGGACGCACGCTGCGTGAATAACAGGCACTCTCCAGAGTGGCGGTTACCTGATTGGCAAACCGGTAGATACACACCGAATAGTCGTCCGTGTCATATTCCGCAGATGCAGTTTTGCCCGGAACCACAATCCCGCGCCCGTTGACAGCATAGACTGACAGAGGATCTCCGAACAGCCAGCGCAATCCGTCGGCAAGATGAATGTTCTGCTCCACCAGCTGACCGCCGCAGGTGGATTTTTTCTGCCACCACCACACGCCGGGGATACCGCCGATCCAGGCGCCGTTCACCAGACATCCGGTGGGTTTCTCTTCCTCCAGTACGGTGCGTACCTGCTCCATCAGATCCAGGTAACGGTCCTGAAAACCGACCGCGGTGATCAGGTTTTTCTTTCTGATCTGTGCGGCCAGCGCATCCGCCTGCGCAAGGTTCAGTGTCATGGGCTTTTCCACAAGAAAAGGGATCCCCTTCGCAACAGCCGTCTCTTCAATATCGGTGTGTGCCGTAGGTTCCACTGCAATGAACAGGGCGTCCAGGGTCGAGGCGTCTTCCTTCTCGAACAGGGCTTTGTGATTTTCGTAAAGGCGGGTGGCGCCGGTTGCCTGCGCTGCTGCTTCCCGCCGCTGTTCCACAGGTTCCGCCAGGGCGACCACCTTTACATCAGGCAGTTGCAGCAGGGATTTGATATGTGCGTTCTGACGGCCTCCGCAGCCGATAAGTCCAACTCTCAGTTTGTTCATGACCGTTCTCCTTTTTGGGATGAATCTTGACAGCGTTCTGCCTGTCAGGTATAATTGTATTGCACGAAAGTGCGATTGTCAATCACAAATACTTGCAGAAAATATAAGGATCTTGCTATGTATATTGAAGTGGAACGGATGTGGTATGACCGGTTTCCGGTTATGCCGGTCTCAGTGGGAAAATCCTGCCCCCAGAAGCGCGTGGACAGACTTGTCCACGGTTACGGCTGGCACCAGTTTCTGTGGGTGCTGGAGGGAGAGGGACAGTACCGCACACCGGACGGTGAAGGGGCACTGCGCGCGGGGGAAGGACTGTTCACCCGTGCCGGAGAACAGCATCTGTATGAACCGGCACCCGCTTTTTCCACCATGTGGGTGACATTCTCGGGCGGAGAGCAACTGCTGGAATACTACGGGGTAGGGCAGGCGCTGCATTTTGAGGCGCCGCGCACTTTGAGTGCCGCCGGGGAAGAGCTGGAGCGGTTCTGCCGCTCGGCCCCGTCGCCGGCGGTCCGCTCATCGCACTTATATGCTTTCCTTGTGGAATTGCTTGAGGAAATCCTGCCGAAAGAGGATGCGTTTGCCGATCGGGTTGTGCGTTTTCTGGAGCAGAACTGTCAGTTCCCCCTGACACTGGATCGGATCGCCGGAGAAGTGGGCATGGACCGTTTCTCCCTCTGTCACCGGTATAAGAGGCAATGCGGAGAGAGCGTCATGCAGACCCTGCGCCGGATCCGTCTGCGTAAAGCACGCAGACTGCTCCGGTATACCGTGTTTTCGGTGGAGGAGGTGGGAAGGCTGTGCGGCTTTGAAAGTCCGGGATATTTCATCGGACAGTTCCGGCGTGATCAGGGATGTACGCCTGCTGTGTACCGCAGGCAAAGGCAGGAACTGACATAGCAGGGATTTTATAACAATTTAACAAAAAAGCAATTGATATTATACGAAAAAAATGGTATACTGATAAAAACCGGTAAACAGAAAAACAAGGAGTTGATCGACCCTATGAAAATCGGCATTCTGACCAGCGGCGGCGACTGTTCGGGACTGAACGCAGTGATCCGTTCCATCGGACTATGTATCACTGAAAATATCCGGAATGTGGAGATCCGCGGTATCCCCGACGGATATGGCGGACTGATCCGGGGAGAAAGTTACCGCCTGCAACGCAAGGATTTTGAAGGGATCCTGCATCTGGGCGGCACGATCCTCGGCACTTCCCGTCAACCGTTCAAGCAGATGACAGTAGTACAAGACGGCGGGACACGGCTTGAGAAAATGTGCGAGAATTACCGCAAAATGGGGCTGGATTGCCTGTTTACCCTGGGAGGGGCAGGCACACACAAGACAGCGGCATTGCTTTGTATGGAGGGCTGTCATGTGATCGGACTGCCCAAGACCATCGATAATGATATTTACGGAACAGATGTGACATTCGGATTCCAGAGTGCAGTGGAAGTTGCAACCGAGAGTATAGACCGCATCCGCACCACGGCCGAAAGTCACGGGCGTACCATGTTGGTGGAAGTGATGGGGAACAAGGCAGGGTGGCTCACTCTGCATGCCGGCCTGGCTTCGGGGGCGGACGCTATTCTGTTGCCTGAGATTCCTTATGAACCGGAAAAAATCTGCCGGTTGGTGGAGCAGCGGCAGAAAAAGGGACGCGGTTGCACCATTATTGCGATTGCGGAAGGGGCACTTCCGAAAAGCGAAGTCAAACTGAAAAAAGAGGCGCGCACCTTTGTGCGTGCCGACCGCGGAGAGAGCACCGGCACACAGCATCTGGCTGAAATCCTGCAGCAGCAGACCGGGGTCGAGACACGGGTCTCGGTTCTGGGATATCTGCAGCGCGGCGGCACGCCGTGCGCATATGACCGTCTGCTGTCCTCCCGCTTGGGTGGCTATGCCGCCATGCTGGCAAAGGAAGGTCGGTTCGGGGTGACCGCGGCAGTATCCGGCAACAGAATCACATTCAATGCTCTGGCGGATATCGCTGGGAAATATAAATATGTGGATCCCCGCGGAGACCTGGTACGGTTCGGGCGCGATATGGGCGTCTGTTTCGGGGACTGAAAGATAAGGAGGAGCATTGTCAATGAAAATAGCGGTGATGGATATCAGTTCCAGCGCACTGTCGCTGATTGTGGCGGAAGCGGGGAAACGCAAGACAGAGATTTGCCTGAAGGAACGGGTCAGCCTGAGTCTGCCGCATTATCTGGAGGGCAGCAGGCTTTCTGAGCGCGGGATTGAAAAACTGGTTGCGGAGCTGTGCGGTCTGCGGGAGCGGTGCGCCGGCATGGGGGTCGATGTAGGGTATCTGATCGCCACGGCGGCTCTGCGCAATATCGGGAACAGCGATGACATCCGGAATGCGGTTCTGGAACGGACCGGCTTTGAAATCAACTTTATCGATGGAAAAACCGAGGCATATTGTGATTTCGTTGCCAATCGTTATTACGCATCCCTGCCGCAGGCGGTGCTGATGGACATCGGTGGCAAGAGCCTTGAGATCTGCGATCTTTCCAAAAAACGCAAGAACGATATGTTGTGCTTTGACTTCGGGTTGCTGGATCTGCACCGCAAGTTTGTGCGTAAGATTCTGCCGGGAGAAGAAGAAGCGCGCGATATGCGTAAATTTCTCAAGAAGCGCTTTGACGAGGCAGGGCTGCCGGGGGAAGATGTTTTCTCCACCGCGGTGGTGGTGGGAGCAACCGGGATGGCGCTTTATGAAATATATGCGGATTTTGCGGATGTGCCGGAAGAAGAGGACCATCGTACTATCGAGTACGATGTGTTCAAAAAACTGGTCAAACGCCTGCTGACCGG
Organism: uncultured bacterium; assembly: GCA_949293405.1. Taxonomy (GTDB): domain Bacteria; phylum Bacillota; class Clostridia; order Oscillospirales; family CAG-272; genus UBA1740. The sequence continues at coordinate 11,862 of CASFDI010000104.1, forward strand.
CGATGACCGTTCCCGTCTGATCCTCAAGCATGCGCCCGAGAAGCTATATCTGCTGGTGCCGGCTGCGATCACCATGAAGACCCTGTTCAAGCGTTTCGGCGTTGAGCACGTTGTGGTCAGTGAGAGCGGCGTCAAGGAAGGTTATCTGTATCTGGTGCTGCATGGCAAGGAACAGGGAATCTGTTATGATTTCCGTTCCGGAGCGCTGTCGGAACACCCCTTCGATTCCGCGCCGGAGAAGCCGGTGCGCAGAAGAAGGACACGCCGTACCGCAGTCGCGCAGCAGGAACCGGCATCCGCAGAAGGGGAGAAGGAAACCGCCGCTGAGGCGGAGTTGCCCGGCAATGGCGCCTGACGCAAAAAGCCGGTGAGGGAGAATACCCGGAAAATCCCGGGTACAAGGAGTAACTTTATGAAAGAAGCAACAGGAAACGCACGCCTCAAGCGGTTCCGCAAAGACATTTATATGAACCGCGAATACAGTTGGCTGCTGTTTAATAAAAGAGTACTGGAGCAAGCACAGGATCTGACCAATCCGCTTCTGGAGCGATGCCGGTTTGTATCGATTTTTACTTCCAATCTGGATGAGTTCTTTATGGTGCGGGTAGGAAGTCTGTGCAACGAGATGCTCAATGCTCCCGATGAGACCGAAAACAAGACGGATCTGACTGCTGCGGAACAACTGGAAGGGATCTGTTCTTATGTCAGGACTCTGTATACCATGCGGGGACGCTATTATGCCCGGTTACAGCGGGAGTTGCGCACCAAAGGGATCCGGATTCTGTCGGAGAAGGACCTTTCCGACAGGCAGAAGAAAATGTGTGGGCAGCTGTTCACGGCCCGTATCCTGCCGCTGCTCTCTCCCATGGTTCTGGATGCCAAGCATCCGTTGATGCAATTTGAGAGTACGCGTGACTACATGCTGTACGAACTTGAAAAAGAGGGCAGACGCATGATCGGGGTGATGAAGGTTCATCCCGGGCTTGACCGGCTGTACCGTATCGGCCAGGGGGAGAAAGTGCGTCTGGTTCCTCTGGAAGAGTTGGTGCGGATGTTCGGGCATCAGGCTTTTACCGGTTATACGGTGCGTGACAAGATGCTGATGCGGGTAACCCGCAACGCTGATTTCGATCCACAGATCGATGACATGGATCTTGAACACGATTTCCCGGAAATCATGAAGCAGAAGGTGGATTCCCGCGCTTCCCAGGAGGCGGTGCGGCTGGAGACCGATGCGGAAGGGACTTATCTCTGGGACTTTGCACGCAAGTTGCTGCACCTGCCTGCCAGGTTCTGTTTTTACGATCCGCGCTTCTTCAATTATCGGTTTATGGGATCGATCGGCAGTCTTCTGCCCGAAGATATGAAAGCACCTTTATGCTATAAGCCGTTTACAGGTGCGGTTGCCGCTCCTCTTTCAGGTCCGGAGGGACTGATTGACGAGGTGATGCGACGGGACATATTTCTTTCGTATCCTTATGACAGCATGGAGCCGCTTGTGCATTTGCTGGAGGAAAGCACGACCGACCCACGCGTTCAGTCCATCCAGATCACCATCTATCGGCTGGCAAACCACTCCCGGATTGCCGAATTGCTTTGCCGGGCCAGCGAGAATCACAAGCAGGTGACGGTTGTGATTGAGCTTTGCGCACGTTTCGATGAAGAAAACAACATGTATTTTGCCGACAAACTGCGTGAGGCGGGGTGCACGATTATTTACGGAATGGGGAACCTGAAAGTACATTCCAAGATTCTCTCCATCGTACTGAAAGAAGGGGAGGAGATCGGATATATCACGCATCTGGGAACAGGAAACTATAATGAGTCCACCAGCAAGCAGTATACGGATTTCAATATCCTGACCGCCGACCGGCAGACCGGGGAAGACGCGGTGGCATTTTTTCAGAACATTGCAATTGCCAACACGGACTTTCATTATGAACGGTTGCTGGTGGCACCCGAAACGCTCAAGCCCGGGCTGCTGGCCTGCATGGATGAAGAAATTGAAAAGGCCAAGGCCGGGCGCGGCGGACACATTCTCGCCAAGATGAACAGCCTCACAGACAAAACCATGATTGATAAACTGGAAGAGGCCAGCAAGGCGGGCGTACAGATCACCCTGATTGTGCGCGGGATCTGCTGTCTGATTCCCGAGATCCCTGGAAAGACCGAAAACATCCGTATCATCAGTATCGTAGGCAGGTTCCTGGAACACTCCCGGGTGTATGTGTTCGGCGAGGGGAAGGACCGGCGGATGTATATTTCCAGCGCCGACCTGATGACCCGCAACGTAGACAAACGGGTGGAGATTGCCGCTCCCGTGCTCAACCGAGAGATTGCAGACCGCATCTGCAATTACCTGCAGGTGATGCTGACCGATAATGTCAAAGCTTCGCGCCTGTGCCGCGACGGCAAATATCGCCGTGTGGAAACCCTGGGTGATATGGTGGATGCTCAGGCATATTTCCTGGCAGAAGCCCAGAAAAGAAAATCATAATGTCATGAAGGCGCCCCGGTCAGAACCGGGGCGCCTTCATGACAGCATGTCGGGCAAGGCAGAAATGGAAAAATATTTACATTTCATTTGACTTTTTCTGTTGAACGGGTGACAGAAGTTGCTTATAATCTTGATGTGCATGCCGGACATTGCTTGTACGGATGCGTAATACAGGCAGGAGTCCAGGATATGACTTTTCATGAATTGATTGCAAGCGAAACACCCGAATCGTTTCTGACTTCGGCGCAGCCTTTTGTGAGACTGATGATGCAGTACAAATGCGCCATGATGGAGGTGCAGACCAAGTTTGAAGTGCTGAATCTGGAACTGTCGGTTAACGGGGAACGCAATCCGATCGAGTCCATCACTTCCCGGATCAAAAAGCCGGTCAGCATTATTGCAAAACTTAAACGCAAGCGCTTGCCCGTGACCCTGGAAAGTATAGAAACTTATCTGCACGATGTGGCGGGGATCCGGGTGATCTGCTCTTTTCCGAAAGATATTTACCGGCTGGCTGAGGAAATCGCGTCTCAGGATGACATCCGGGTTCTGGAGGAAAAGGATTACATAGCGCATCCCAAGGACAACGGCTATCGTAGCCTGCATCTGATTCTGGAGGTGCCGGTGTTTTTCGAGCACGAAAAGAAGTGGATGCAGGTAGAGGTGCAGTTCCGGACCATTGCAATGGATTTCTGGGCCAGTATTGAGCATAAACTGCAGTATAAGAGCAACGCGGATACCACGATCAAAGGACTTGCCGACCGTTTGTGCCTGTGTGCCGAACGCATTCATGCCATGGATCTGGAAATGCAGAAGATCAGCGATGAAATAGCGCGGTTCAAAGAAGAAACGGACACGCCCGTATAAGGATACGGGCAGCGAACACCCCCGTAGCGTCAAGCGGTACGCTGTGGGGGTGTTTTTTCAATGCGGGGATGTTTTTTGAAAAAAATTTTAAAAACCACTTGACAAATCATACTGTGCGTTGTATAGTACTATGTGAAGGGAGGCGTTGCGATGGACATGCAGATGAAACGGGGGCTTCTCGATGTATGCGTGCTGGCTGCCATCAGGGACCACGATTCTTACGGTTATCAGATGATCAAAGATATGAAGCCTTATGTTTCGGTATCCGAGTCCACGCTGTACCCGATTCTGCGCAGGCTGGAAGCAGCCAAACTGCTGACGGTGCGTTCGGTTGAGCACGAAGGCCGTCTGCGGAAATACTATCATATTACAGAAGCGGGAAAGCAGCGCATTAACGCGTTTGCGGAGGAGTGGAAAGAGTTGCTATCCATTTACAGGTTTGTGGTCAGGGAGGAGAAGTACGATGACTAAAGCGGAGTTTCTTGCCGCAGTAGAAGGATGTCTGAGGGGCCTTTCCCAGAGTGACATTCAGAAATCGCTCGAGTATTACAGTGAAATGATTGATGACCGGATGGAAGAAGGGATGTCCGAGGCGGACGCGGTTGCGGCAATGGGGCCGATTCCCGAAATCGTGAACCAGATCCTGATGGACTTGCCGCTGCCCAAGTTGGTGCGTGCGCGGACCAGACCAAGCCGGACGGTACGCATGTGGGAAATCCTGCTGTTGGTGCTGGGATCGCCTGTGTGGTTCCCTTTGCTACTGGTGCCGGTCGTGGTGGCGTTCTGTGTGTATATCACCTTCTTTGCTGTGATTCTTTCATTGTATGTCACCGTGGCAGCGGTGGGCCTCGGCGGTTTGCTGGGCGGGATCGGCGGCGCGTTGATTTTCGCATTCACGGGTCAGGGCGTGCAGGCGGTGCTGATTCTGGGGGCAGGGCTGTTCTGTTTCGGTGTGGCATTGTTGCTGCTGTTTCCGTGCGGGTGGATTACGCGCGGCATTGTCGGGCTGAGTAAACTGTTCGTCCGCGGGATCAAGCGGCTGTTCGTCAGAAAGGAGAAGACAAGATGAAAAAAATCAAACTGATTGTGATTCTTGTTGCGGTGATCTGTCTGGTAGCAGGAGGAGCACTTTCCTGTGCTGCGCTTGCTATGGTGGGATTTGATGTTCATAAATTGCAGAGTGAGGAGTATGAAGAAGTGACATTTCCGGTTGACGAGGCGTTTTCCGCCATTGAAATCGAAGACAGCGGCTGTGATGTGGAACTGATCCGTTCGGAAGACGAGACCTGTAAAGTGGTCTGTGACGATTCCGAAAAGGTTTATCACACGGTACAGGTGACTGACGGCGTGTTGACCGTGCGTCAGACCGATGAACGCCGGTGGTATGAGCATATCGGACTGTGGTTCGGTACACGCCGGGTGCGCATCTATCTGCCGGCAGATCGGTATGACCGGCTGACAGCTTCAGTGGGAAGCGGCAATGTGACGGTTCCTGCCGGTTTTACCTTCCGGACGGGAACTGTCGAATGCGGAAGCGGCAACATTGTGTTTGACGCCGCCGCGGAGGAGACCTTTACCCTGAGCTGCAGCAGCGGGAATATTCTCGGTGACGGCGGAACTTTCGGGAATCTGACGGTGCGGTGCAACAGCGGCAATATTGTTCTTTCGGATATCGGTACAGAGGGACTGTCGGTTGGGGCGAGCAGCGGAAATGTGCGACTGAATCATGTGCGTGTGGAGGGAGCGCTCTCCATGCGTGCTGCCAGCGGAAGTCTGTCGATGGAGCAGGTCCGGGCGGCGTCTCTGTCCGTTGAGGCGACCAGCGGAGATGTGAGGCTGAGCGATGTGCTGATCAGCGGACACCTCGCCGCCAGAGTAAACAGCGGCAATATTCGGATGACCCGGTGTGATGCGGAGACGCTGTATCTCGGTGCTGTCAGCGGCAATATCTCAGGATCGCTTCTGAGCGGAAAGACTTTCGTGACGCAGACTTCCAGCGGAAGCGTGCGTGTTCCCGGATCATCGGTCGGTGGACGATGCGAAATCGTTACTTCGAGCGGAAACATCCGGATTACGGTTGAAGGGAGCTGACCGGGTATCTTCGGGATGCACCGATCAGGCAAAGAGGGACGGCAGCGCGGATCTACCGCGCTGCCGTCCCTGTCGGGTCTGAAGAAAAAGGGGAGGCCCCTGTCCACAGGGACAGCAGGAATCAGTATACTTCGACCGGATCCAGCAGAACCGTGTCCCGTGCGGCGGTGATGTGAATTACCAGTCGATCGGTTTTTGTATGGAGCCGACAGATCTTCCGGTTCCCGATGGTGGTCCCTTCGTACAGGGCGCGTGCGCCCGGCAGATGAATACGGAATGACTCCACACGCTGCCCCTGTGCAATCTGTTCCGCCAGAACCACATAGCGTATGGTGCGCACTTCGGGGAAGGTCAGGGTGATGCGGCACTGTCCGTCACCGGTTTCTTCCCGTTCCACGGCGGCATCGGCGGCAAGGTTGACGGCAAACTCGTGCCGGATCAGGTCTCCCAGCTCCTTCAGCCGCGCCACATCGCGCGCATCAAACTTTCCGTTCGGCATAGGTGGAATGTTGAGATTAAAAGTGGTATTCCCGCCCACCGAACGCAGGTAGGTATCAAACAGCCGCTCCAGTGAATGCGGTTCTTCCTGTGGGTGATAGAACCAGCCCTTGCGGATCGACATGTCGATTTCCGACGGACAGAATACCAGTCCGCGCGAGTAGAGGATATTGGACAGACTGCCGATATCCTGGTCGGTATTGTACATGTGGGACAGATCACCCGACAGCGGCCCGGGGGCGGTCTGTGTTTCCTTGCAGAACGGACACAACTCCTGCGGCACGGTTGCCCATTCGGCATAGCGGGCGCTTCCGGCCTCGTTCCCGCACCAGCGGATGTCGGGGCCGTGGTCGTTGAAAATGGTGGCACCCGGCTGATATTTCCGGATCAGTTCAATGTATCCGTCGAAATCGTATTCCTGCTTTTTTCCGTTCGGACCTTCGCCGCACGCTCCGTCAAACCAGACATGGAAAACCTCCCCGTAACCGGTGAGCAGTTCGGTCAGCTGTTTTTTATAATAATCGTTGTAGGCATCAGTTCCGTAATACTTTGAATTCCGGTCCCACGGAGACAGGTAAAAGCCGAACCGGATTCCGCCCCGGCGGCAGGCGTCCGCAAACTCGCGTACAATATCTCCTTTTCCGTTTTTATACGGGCTGTTGCGGATGCAGTGCTCCGTATAGGCGGAGGGCCACAGGCAGAAACCGTCGTGATGCTTTGCCGTAATCACAGCGCCGGTCATGCCGGCCGACTTGATTGCCTCCACCCATCCGTCGCAGTCAAGCTCGGTGGGATTGAAAATGGCGGGGTCTTCGTTGCCCAGTCCCCATTCCAGCCCGGTATAGGTGTTCGGACTGAAGTGTATAAACGCGTAAAACGGGTTCTCACGCAGCCGGCTCAACTGAACGGCAGAAGGGCGTACATGCGCCGCCTGGTGCAGAAAAGTCGTGAACGGTTCCATAAATAACGATCCGCCTTTCATTTGAAAGATGTTGTTATCATCATAACACACCCGGCCCGCTTTTTCAAGCGGGAAAGCGGTTTTCTGCTTTGCAAAATTCGTCTTTATACACAGAAAAACAGTCTTGTTCTTGCAATTTTACGGAAAAACCATTATAATGGAAGCAGGATACCCGGATTAAAATATTAAATTACAGAAGGATGAATTGCCATGAACAGAATGATACTTAATGAAACCTCCTACTTCGGAGCAGGATGCATCAGCGCCATTGTGGACGAAGCAAAAGGACGCGGATTTGCAAAAGCACTGGTCGTGACCGATAAAGATCTGATCAAATTCGGTGTCAGCGCGAAAGTAACCGGCCTGCTGGATCGCAACGGGATGGCTTATACCGTATTCAGTGATCTGAAAGCAAATCCTTCGGTGCGCAATGTCAAGGACGGCGTGGCCGCATTCCGTGCCGCGGGAGCAGATTATCTGATTGCAATCGGCGGCGGTTCCGCGATGGACACGGCAAAGGCAATCGGGATCATCATTGCCAATCCGGAACATGCGGATGTGGTGAGTCTGGAAGGTGCTGTTGCCACTCCCAACAAGTCGGTTCCCATGTTCGCGGTTCCTACTACAGCGGGCACTGCTGCTGAAGTAACCATCAACTATGTTATTACCGATGAGGAAAAGAGCCGTAAATTCGTATGTGTGGACCCGCACGACATTCCGGTTGTGGCCTTTGTCGATGCGGATATGATGTCTTCCATGCCCAAGGGACTGACTGCGGCAACCGGTATGGATGCGCTGACGCATGCCATTGAAGGATATATCACCAAGGGGGCCTGGGAGCTGACTGACATGATGCACCTGAAGGCGATCGAGATCATTTCCCGTTCGTTGCGTCAGGCGGTCGCCGGTACGCCGCAGGGCCGCGCCGACATGGCGCTGGGACAGTATGTGGCCGGCATGGGCTTTTCCAATGTCGGACTCGGCATCGTGCACTCCATGGCACACCCGCTGGGTGCGGTATACGATACCCCGCACGGAGTTGCCAATGCGATTATCCTGCCTACCGTTATGGAATACAACGCGGACGCCACGGGTGAGAAATACCGTGAAATCGCGCGCGCCATGGGCGTTGCGGGTGTGGACAGCATGACGGTTGCCGAATACCGCAAGGCTGCCATTGACGCGGTCAAGCAGTTGTCGAAGGATGTCGGAATTCCTGCCAAACTGACCGATGTCGGTGTGAAGGAAAAGGATATTCCGTTCCTGGCACAGTCGGCAATGGCAGATGCCTGCACGCCCGGAAATCCGAAAGATCCGACTCTTGAGGATATCGAGGCCCTGTACCGTTCGATGCTTTAAGCCCGGGGAGGACTGTCCGTTCCGGCAAAGCGGGGACTCGTCGGATTTCCGGTAAGCGGAACGGCAGATGCCTTTTGGTTTCTTGCCGGAACCGCAGGCGTATCCGATCGGATGCGCCTGCGGTTGCTGTATTTTATGCCGCCTTTCGGCGGTTCCATTCGGAGGATAGAACAGAAGATGAAGACTGATCGCGACCGTGCCGCGCAACAGATCCTGGAGGGGAAGACCGCTCTCGGGATCGAATTCGGTTCCACACGGATCAAGGCGGTTCTGCTTGACGAGGATCACCGGGTGCTTGCTACGGGAGCATATGACTGGGAGAACCGTTTTGAGGACGGTCTGTGGACCTATACGCGCGATGATATTCTTTCGGGGCTTGCTGCCTGTTATGCCGATCTGAAAAAGCAGGTGCAGGAGGAATACGGTACGGTGCCCCGGACTTACGGCGTCATGGGCATCAGCGGCATGATGCATGGCTATCTGGCGCTGGACCGCAGTGGGGAGTGGCTTGCCCCCTTCTATACCTGGCGTAACAATCATGCAGAGGATGCCGCGGAGGAACTTTCGGGAATGCTGGACTTTCATGTCCCGGCACGCTGGAGCGTTGCGCATCTTTACCGTGCCATGTGTACACACCAGGAGCATCTGCAGCGTCTGGATTACCTGACCACCCTGTCGGGATATGTGCACCTTTTGCTGACCGGCGAGCGTGTGCTGGGTGTGGGAGATGCATCCGGCATGTTCCCGACCGAAGCGGGGCAGGCGGCCTATGATGCCGTTCGTATGAGCCGTTTCACCGCGCTGACAGAATCGGCAGGGGTGCCATGGCGACCCGAACAGGTCCTCCCGCAGGTGCTTGCCGCGGGTGCGGACGCCGGACGGCTGACTGCTACCGGAGCATCGCTGATCGATCCCACGGGCGATTTGCGTCCCGGGATTCCGTTCTGTCCTCCCGAAGGAGATGCCGGGACCGGCATGGTTGCAACAGACAGTGTGGCGGTGCGGCGCGGGAATGTTTCGGCCGGGACTTCGGTTTTCGCCATGTTTGTCCTGGAACACGCGCTCTCTGCAGCCTATCCGGAAGTGGATATGGTGGCGACACCCGACGGCGCACCGGTGGCCATGGTGCACTGCAATAACTGTACTTCTTAGAAAAAATTTCGACGCGGATATAGTTATACTCGATGCCGAATTAAAAACGCAAAACGTAATCGTAAAAGGAAAAAAGGTAATTTGAAAATCTTGTGAGGAGAGAAAAACGAGAGGCGTAAAATGAAGCTTAAATGTTTGCAAATAGACCTTGCAAGGCAGAAGGAAAATTTCGATTTTATAAAAAGTTATATAGATTTTGCGGCGGGAAACGGCTATAACACGTTGGTTATTTACCTTGAAAACGCCGTGCGGACGGAAGCGACTTGCTTTTTCGACGAGAAAGAAAGTTATTCTAAAAAGGAAATGTCCGAAATAGTTTCTTATGCTGAAAGCAAGGGATTAGACGTTGTTCCCGCGTTTGAAAATCTTGCGCATTTAGAAAAGTTTTTCAGGTACGTACAACTTGAAAAATTTTCGGAATGCGAAGACGAACAGAAAGAAGGACGCGGGTTCGACGGCGATAAACGCGGCTCTTGCGGTTGCGTATCTAACCTTGCTTTGCGCGAATTTGCGGACGCTTATATTAAAGAAGTTTGCGAGGTGTTTCATAGCGAATACGTTCATATGGGGCTTGACGAACCGTTCGATTTTGCCGATTGCGGACGTTGCAAAGAAAAAATGGCGGCAGAAAATAAAACGAAAGCCGATTTGTTTTTTGAACACGTTATTCATTCTTACGAGCTTGTAAAGTCTATGGGCAAAAGAATGATGATGTGGGACGATTTTTTCGAGTACGCAGATATTGTCGAAAGGTTGCCGCGCGATATTATTTTTTGCAACTGGAATTATGCGTTTGTTTCCGAAGAGCCGAGCGGGCATTGGACAAACAGAATCAAACGCGACTGGTTTAAGTATTACGACGAACTCGGTTTCGAGTATCTGTTCTGCGTGTACGGGCATAGGGCTTCTTCCGTGTATAATTTGGAAACGTTTACGAATTATGCAAAAAAGCACAATCCGCTCGGCGGACTAGTTGCCGAGTGGGAAAGGTCGGACAGTTTTTATTTCGGGTCCTACCCGTTCGTTGCTTATGCGGGCAGAAAGTGGTCGGATAAATCGGTTTCGGAAGAGGACAGACTTAAAGTTTATTCGGAATTGCTCGGAAGCGACGAGGCGGCGGAACTTGTGTTGTCGCTGAACGTTCCGTCGTTTTACGGCGGGTATAACGACGTCGCGGTTTTTTGCGAAAACGATTATTTTGTGAAGTATTCCTTTAAGGATAAGCTCGAATACGCGACAAAAAGGTTGTGCGAATATAAAAATTCGGCAAAAGGTCTTGCTAAAACCATTCTTACCGACATTTACGATTACTGTTATTTTATGTTGCTTTCTTTGCGACTGCAACGTTTGGGAACGGAGATTTTCGATAATTACGAAACGAAGAAAATCGCGCCGAGTTATTTTATAAACAGGCTTAAAGAAATTTCTCTCGGCTACGACGAGATAGAGAAAAATTCCGAAGCACTGTGGAACGAGTACCGCCGCGGGATAGTCAGTTATAACTGTTCCGTATTCCGTAAATACGAAAATGTGAGAAAAACGGTGCAAAAAGTCATAGACGACGTAAAAAAGGACGATGAAGTAGGAATTCTATACGCCGATCTGATGTTGCACGATGGCTTTTGTACCGTTAAAGCGGAAATCAGTGTGAAATATTCCGGCGACGAGGGTGAAAAAACGTTGTACGTAGGTTCGATTAAACCGAGCGCGACAGGCTTCGAGCTTGGCGGGGGCTATGGTTTCAGAATAGCGACCGAAAACAAGGAAATCGAATATCTGCGGTTCGTGGTATTCGGCGAGGGCGCGTTATATCCGTTGAATTTCAGATACCTTTCGCACGGGAAGAAATACATTGCGGTGCGCGTTGAAAAGGTTTGCGGCAAGGCGGAAGAATTAGAAAATATTCTCCATAACGATACGAGATTCGCCGTCTTGGGTTACGACGACGGCATAGAGCATTTTAACCGTATAGAATTGAGTAAAAAACGGAGTGAGATTAAAGTTTATTTTAAATCGCTGTCTGGAGATAAGTCTGAAAATAAATGCTTTGAGAGGAAGTAAAAAAGAGCGCAAAAAGGCAAGGCACCCGAAAAAGTGTCTTTAAGAATATTTACAAAACGGAAGAAATGTGGTATAATTTACGTGGCGCAGGGCGTCACGATATAGCCTTGCCGTTGCAGAATAAAGATAGCCTCCTCCACGGAAACAGCTCGATGTTCCGGCGGAGTGTCGTATGAGTGAGCGTAAAGCTCGGCTTTGTAGGGTTCTTTCTTTTTCAGAATGTTGTAGATAGCAGTAAGCAACGTTCTGGCAATGGCAATGATGGCTTTTTTGTGACCTCTGCGCT
>CASFDI010000105.1 GCA_949293405.1 uncultured bacterium
CTGAAAGGATGTATGATCAATCTCCAAACCATCCCATTGAATTGAATCCGCTTAAACCATCTTTTGCGGTTCAAGTGTGAAGCCGTCAATCACGGCAATTCCGTGCACAGGTCGATGTTGTTACGCGGACGGTATTTTAACATCCCGCTTCGAATTCTCATCTCGCCGCTTTTTTCTTTCCCGAAAGCAGGAAATACTCAATTATACCAAATAGAAATTTTGTATAATTGAGGGAAGGATAAACCGCAAAAAAGTGGAAAACACCATGTATCTGCGCCATTAAATGTATCTGCGTCATATGAACCCGGCATCCGGTTGAATTCTTTAAAAATCCATTCGTTGACCGGCAACTCATCCGCTTGATCATTTGCGGTTGCTTGTGTATCAGTCCGCCGTTGATGATTGTCCGGGTGCAATCGGATGGTCAGCCTTACCGGTCCATCCGCTTGATCATTTGCGGTTTATTCTCAGGACACACCGATGAGGAACGGGCGCCTCACGAAATCAGCTTGCCGGACCGTTTGAATCGGAGCGTTTTCCGAACAGACTTCCGGACATCCATCGGTGCTGTGCCGCATTCTGTTTACCGGCATCGCTCAGTGTTGTCCTTGATGCAAGCGGTCCCCGTGGGTCGGTCTTGCTCTGTATGACCGGATGCGTTTACGGAATGGTACATGTGAATGGGAGGCTTCCCTGTGCAGATCTTTTTTTGTTATTTTTTTAACAAATGAACCGGTTCCGGCTTACGGTCATCGTCACCTGTTTCCCGGCGCTCTCCGCTGCGAATCATACCGTTACCCGTTGATGCGCAGGCTCTGTTTTGGACCGGATGCTCCATATATTTCCGTCTGGTGGCTTCTCCGCCGCGCAGATGACGCTCTGATTTGTTTACAGCCAGGATTTTGCAGACAGATGCCCATAGCCCCGGATTGACTGACCGCAGCCTGACCGTCAGATCTTTATGTACCGTGCTTTTGCTGAGTGAAAAATACCGTGCCGTGCTGCGTACGGTCGCCCGGTGCTCGATCATATAGGCAGCCATTTCTTCACATCGTTCCTGTTCCATCAGTCTCATGTCGGCTCCCCCTCGTCATACAAGTTGCACTCATTCGAGTTATCTCATTATATGTAAGGATACCACACAACATGATTAAAGAATCCGTAAAATTTCAGGACTCCACGATTCTGGAAGGCATGACTTCCATCCGAGGTCTTCTGGCCGGGATCCGAGATGCCGGCAATACAAGGCGTATCCTTCGCATCTGTGTATGCGAGGATTCCGCAGTAAAGCTGCAGAAAGAAATCCGTTTTTTCACACAGCTTTCAAAAACCATGCAATTCACCGTTGACACAGAATCTGCCTCATTTTTTGATCAGTATACGGTTGGAAATACCCATGGCGGTGTCATAGCATTCTGTACCGACCGTCCGCTCCCGCGCCTGTGTGATTGTTATAGCACTTTTCCGGAACGGGGGTTTCTGGCGATGATCCAGGGGATCGAGGATCCCTATAACTTCGGATATGCGATCCGTTCCCTGTACGCCTGCGGCTGTGACGGACTGATTCTTTCTGACCGCAACTGGTTTTCTGCGGCGGGTGTTGTGGCGCGCTCGTCGGCAGGCGCATCCGAGCGGATCCGTGCCTGCCTTGCGGAGCCGACGGAGGCGGCAGAACTGATGCACCGGCTCGGTTACCGGGTGGTATGCGCAGATGTGCGCACAGACCTCTTGCTTCCGGATGCCGATCTTCATAAACCGGTTCTTCTGATCGTCGGTGGTGAGCGGCGTGGTATTTCCCGCGCCCTGCTTTCCTGTGCAGATCTGACTGTCCGTATTCCCTATGGCCAGGACTTCCCCGCTGCCCTTTCCAGTGCGTCTGCGGCTACCATCATGGGCTATGAAGTGTTGCGTCAGAACCGATGAACCACGCAGAAAACGATATCCGGGTGTCGCCCGGGGCGGCGGCCGGATTCGGAACGCCCCTTCTGTCATGAAGAAAAACACCCCGCGATCTGTTGATCGCGGGGTGTTTTCGGCGGCATTACTTATATTTGCGCTTTCTGGCAGCCTCGGACTTCTTCTTGCGCTTCACACTGGGTTTCTCGTAGTGCTCGCGCTTACGCAACTCTGCAAGAATTCCAGACTTCTGGCAAGAACGCTTGAACCGGCGCAAAGCCATGTCAATGCTCTCGTTTTCCTTAACTCTGATTTCAGCCAACTTATTTCCCCTCCCTCCGCCATGAGCAAAGAGACTTATCATCTCAAATAGCTTTTATTATTATACAGGAAAAAAGCCTTCTTGTCAATAGAAAAATCGGAAAATGTACAGGTTATCTTTATCTTTTGTCATTTCTGACTGAAAACACCGCATGCGACCCTGGCAGCGGTCAGTGTATTTTTCAGCAGCATGGTGATGGTCATCGGCCCTACCCCGCCCGGAACAGGCGTGATAAAGGATGCTTTCGGCTCCACAGATGCATAATCCACATCTCCGGTCAGTTTTCCGTCTGCCTTGCGGTTGATGCCCACATCGATCACAACAGCGCCCTCTTTTACCATGTCTCCGGTAATGAAATTGGGTTTGCCGACCGCAACCACCAGAATATCCGCACGCAATGTATGCGCTGCAAGATCAGTGGTACGCGAATGACAAATGGTTACCGTTCCGTTCTGCTCCAAAAGAAGCATGGCTTGCGGTTTCCCGACAATGTTGCTGCGCCCGACCACAACGCAGTTCTTACCGCTGACCGGGATATTATAGAAGCGAAGCAGTTCCATCACACCGGCAGGCGTGCAAGGCAGGAAGTGGTAATCTCCCAGCATGATATGTCCGACATTCACCGGATGAAAGGCATCCACATCCTTTCGCGGATCGATGGCGGCGATCACATGTTCCTCGGAAATCTGCTTCGGAAGCGGCAACTGAACCAGAATTCCGTGAATTTTCGTATCCTGGTTGAGCCGGTCGATCAGTGCAAGCAAGGTGTCCTCCGCCGTATCCTGCGGCAAGGTGTGCACTTCGGAATACATGCCGACTTCCCCGCATGCCTTGTGCTTGTTGCGGACATACACCGCACTTGCAGGATCATCGCCCACAATGATAACGGCAAGTCCGGGCGTCACGCCTGTCTCTTTGCGGAAAGCTTCCGTCTCTGTACGGATGGTTGCACGCAGCGATTCGCTGACTGTTTTTCCTTCAATGCGCTGTGCCATTGCGTTGCTCCTTTTTTGACTTGACAAAATGATAGATCAGAAGACCGCTCATCGTTACAAAGAATCCGAATCCGACCAGTACCGAAATTTTGGTGTACCAGGCATGATGCGAAGAAATATACAGGCTGTCACTGCGCAACAGTTCAATAAACATCCGCCCGAAGCCGTACCAGGCAAATGTCATATAGAAGATCTGCCCCGGATATTGCTTTTTCTTATAAAAAAGATTGATCAGAGCAAAGCCCAACAGATTCCAGAGCGATTCATAGAGAAAGGTGGGATGAACGAAAATGGTCTGGAAGCCTGTGGAAGCGTTGTTGATTCCCATGCGGATAAAAATATCTGTCTGACCGCCGTAAGCCTCTCCGTTGGTGAAGTTGCCCCATCTGCCAAGTGCCTGAGCCAGCAACAAAGACGGACAGACGCAGTCAGCAAGAGGAAGAAACGGAATCTTTTTCATATAGCGAGCGCAGAGGAAAACGGCAATTCCGCCCGCAATCAGCGCACCGTAAATGGCAAGACCGCCTTCCCATATTTTAAACACATCCCAGAAACTGTCATACCTTGAAAGTGTGGTAAGAACATAATACAGGCGTGCCCCTACAATGCCGGAGATAACTGTGATGATGCCCATATCCAGTATATCATCCAGAGAAAGGCCGATCGCCTTTGCACGCCAGGTGATATACACAAAGCAAAGGATGATCCCCAGGGTAATGATGATCGCATACCAGGGAATTTCCCTGTAAAATGATCCGATATGAATGGTAAAAGCGGTGCTCTGCACCTCAAACTCCGGGATGCCGAGTCCGGGAAATGAAATGCGTGATATATGCAGCATATGTCATCCTTTCAGCAGCCGGTTGATATCTTCCGTTCCGATTTCGTCCGATATCAGCTGCGCAATGGTGATCCGGTCGAGCATGTCCGCGATCCGCAGGCTGATTGCGGAAAAAACATGATGCAACATGCAGTCATCTTTGGCTTCCCCGCTGCGGTTACAGGCTTCCTCGTTCAGAACACACCGACAGATCGTGATAGGTCCGTCAATCAGTTCAATCACGCGCCGGATGGTGATGGTTTCAGGTGTCCCGGAAATCAGATAACCGCCGTTGACTCCTTTCTGCGATGTCAGAAGATTGCCTCCGAGCAGTTTGCGCAAGATTTTCAGGGCGAAGCGTAACGGAACGGCAGTTTCGTCCGCGATGGTCTTTGCATCTGTAATGCGCCCCCGCCTTGCAAGTGCGCACATGATACGGAGCGCATAATCCGATTCCTGCGTAATCCTCATTCCTGCCTCCTGAATTCATATAGTACATTATAATAAAAAAAGCCTGCGCTGTCAACACTTTTTTATTGCGGAGGGGATACGGAAATGCTATAATAGATATATCAGATGAAGGGAGAATGCAATGGCTTATTACAGACGAATGGATGAAATAATCGGTAAAACCCCCCTACTGCTGCTGGAACGCTTTTCAAAGCATTACAACATAACGGCGCAACTGTTTGCCAAACTGGAATATCTGAATCCAACCGGCAGTGCGAAGGATCGCGCTGCGCTTTATATGATTCGGGAAGCAGAAAAGAACGGACTGTTAAAACCGGGCAGTACAATCATTGAGCCTACAAGCGGCAATACAGGAATCGGGCTCGCCGCAGTAGGAGCAGTTTCCGGCTACCGGGTGATTCTGGTAATGCCGGATACCATGAGTACCGAACGGAGGAAACTGCTGCATGCCTACGGTGCGGAGCTGGTCCTGACACCCGGTTCCGAAGGTATGGCGGGAGCGGTGCGGCGTGCTGCTGAGTTATGTAAGGAGATTCCCGATGCATTTCAGCCTGATCAGTTCAGCAATGCCGCCAATGCGATTGCGCATGAGGAAACAACAGGACCTGAAATTTTTGAGGCATTGAACGGTGCCCCCGATATGCTGGTTGCTACCATCGGAACAGGCGGTACCATCACCGGCACCGGCAGATATCTGAAGAAACACGCGCCCAAGATGCGCATCATCGGTGTAGAACCGGCAGATTCACCGCTTCTGTCACAGGGAAAAGCAGGGCCTCACAAGCTGCAAGGCATCGGTGCAAACTTTATACCGTCGGTCCTGGATCGCACCATATACGACAGCATTGAAACCGTTTCCACGGAAGATGCCTATAACGCTGTGAGGCGCCTTGCTTCATCTGAAGGGGTGTTGTGCGGAATTTCTTCCGGGGCGGCTCTCAGTGCAGCCATACGGCTGGGACAGCGCGCATCCGGCGGCAGGATTGTTGTCATTCTGCCTGACTCCGGAGACCGGTATCTGTCTGACGAGGTGTTCTGATTACCCCTCCAGCTGTCTGCCGAGAAAAGCAGCTGCTGTCTGAATCAGTTTCTGTTCGATATCCTGGCTCAATGCAATTTTATCGTCCGGTCCGGTGAAGACCGATGCGACCGCACCGATTACATCCCCTTCTGCGACAATGGGCATTGCACCATGCAGATACGCACCGGTGCTGTGCTCTGCCACGGGCCGCAGTTCATCACCGTCACGGTAAAAGTATCCGGCACGCTCTTCCATGACTCTTTCGAGTTCTGCCGAAACTTTTCTGTCGGAAAATTCCTTTTTTGACACGCCTGCTGTCGCGATAATCGCATCTCTGTCTGCGATGACGATCGAAAGTCCGGCAGTCCTGTTCAGCGTTTCCGCATATTGTCCCGCGAAACCGCCCAACTCTCCGATCGGCGAGTATTTTTTGAAAATGACTTCTCCTTCACGGTCTGTATAAATTTCAAGCGGATCCCCCTCCCGGATGCGCATGGTTCTTCTGATTTCCTTGGGAATGACCACACGCCCCAGGTCGTCGATCCGTCTTACGATGCCAGTTGCTTTCATAATTTACTCCTTGTAATCCATAAATTTATGGTTTTTACAAGGATATTATTTGATACACTGTCGGATTTTATCCATAACAGAGATTGGAAATGGTTCACCCTTCCGCTTATACGGAACCGGCTGCATACAACACGGTATGCAGCCGGTCTATTTTATTTTCTGTTTATCGGTCTTCGCGGAAATAAGAGAGTCCCAGAGAGGAAGGCGCTTGTGTTTCACGCTTTTTACGCAGACTGACAAAGATCAGAACCATCAGGGTCACCACATACGGCAGCATCTTGAACAGTTCCTGAGAACCGCGGGAGAGCCCGCTGATGTACATATACATCCAGTACAGGAATCCGAAGAGATACGCTCCCCAGATGGCGTTGCGCGGTCTCCAGATCGAGAAAATAACCAGCGCTACAGCGAGCCAGCCGAGTCGCTCGATGGTACCGTCATTTGCCCATGTACCTTTTGTATAGTCCATGACGTAGAACAGTCCTCCCAGACCACAGACGGCGGAACCAATGCAGGTTGCCAGATACTTGTATCGCGTGACACGGATGCCCACTGCATCGGCTGTGGCCGGATTTTCGCCTACCGCCCGCAGATTCAACCCGGTCCGTGTCTTGTAGATAAAATGATGCATGACGAAGGCAATGACCACTGCAACATATACCAGCCAGCCGTACCGGAACAGAAGCGTGCTCAGCACGGGAATATTCCGCAGAAACGGAATGGTTGCACGGTATGCGGAACTGGTTACGGAAACGCTGATCTGCCCGACACCACCGGCAAGTTTCATCAGGGAGGCTCCGTAGAAATTGGCAACGCCGGCGCCGAAAATGGTAAGCGTCAGACCGGTCACATTCTGATTGGCGCGCAATGTCACCGTCAGGAAACTGTACAGCAATCCTGCGAGAGCAGAACCTGCCAGTGCCGCCAGCAGAGAAATCAGCATGGAAACAAAAGCAATCGGTTCACCGGCCGATTCGTAAAAATACGCACCGGCAAGTCCGGAAATACCTCCGATATACATGATACCGGGCACTCCCAGATTCAGATGCCCGGATTTTTCGGTCAGGATCTCACCGAGACTTCCGTACAGAATCACGGTGCCGAATGTAACCGCTGCTTGAATCAACATCAAAATTCTATCCATAATGCCCCTCCGTATCAGTTCTTCTTTTTCAGAAACGGAAGCGAAACACTGACTTTATACTGTACAAAGAACTCGCATCCGATAATGAAGAACAGAATGATCCCGCTGACAATCTCTGAAGCATGGGTATTGAGCTGGCAGTCTGTGGCGATCTGAGATGCTCCCTTATCCAGAAACACCAGCAGAAACGCGATTGCAGCCATGATAAAGGTATTGAATTTGGCAAGCCATGCAACAATGATCGCGGTGAATCCGCGGTTGTCAACTACAGCCGAAGAGACCGTATGGCTGGTTCCGTTGACAATCATAAAGCCGGCAAGACCGCAGACCGCACCCGAGATGAGCATGGTCCGCAGGAATACCTTGCGGATGCTGATACCGGCATACCGGGCCGTATTTTCCGATTCGCCGACAACCGAGATCTCATAGCCATGCTTGGTGTACCGCAGATAAACATACATCAATACCATGCACAGCACGGCAATCAGCACATCGAAACCGTAGTTCTGACCGAACAGGGTGGGCAGCCATCCGATATGCGAGCCCGAGTTGATTACACCGACCGAATTGGAACCGTAGGGGTACTCCCAGACCGATACCGCATATGCCGCAAGCTGAATGGCGATATAGTTCATCATCAGGGTGAACAGCGTTTCGTTGGTCTTCCACTTTGCCTTGAACAGCGCGGGAATCACACCCCAGAGGGCACCTGCCACCACACTTGCGATCAGACAGAGCAGAATAACCACGCCGGAAGGCAGATTGACGCCGAAGCGTTCACCGCCGTATATCATGACGGCGGCAGAGGCAAGACAGCCGAACAGCACCTGCCCTTCTGCCCCGATATTCCAGAAGCGCATCTTGAACGCAGGTGCCAGCGCAATTCCGATCATCAGAAGAATCGCGGTATCCTTCAAGGCATCCCACATACGCCTGGTGGTCTTGAAGGTGCCTTCAAACATCGACTGATAAACGCTCAGGGGGTTGAGTCCGGAAATGGAATAGATGAAGATAGCACCCAGCAGAAGGGCCAGGAGAATGGCCGCCGCGCGGATCAGGATTGCCTGATACAGCGGTATGACATCCCGTCGGGAGAGACGGATCAGCGGTTCACGGACCGCTTTGGATTTATGCTCCATGCGAGTTGCCGTCCTTTCTTTCCAGATGAGTCATATAGAGACCGACCTGCTCTTTGGTGGCAGTTCTGCCGTCCAGCACTGCATTGACCTGCCCCTCACAGAGCACCAGAATCCGGTCAGACAGGGCGAGCAGTACATCCAGGTCCTCCCCCACATAGATAACGGCTACCCCTTTCATCTTCTGTTCGTTGAGCAGATGGTAGATGGTGTAGGAGGTATTGATGTCCAGTCCGCGCACCGCATAGGCGGTCATCAGCACTGAAGGAGCAGACGCAATTTCACGGCCGACCAGCACCTTCTGCACATTGCCGCCCGAGAGCCGGCGCACAGGGGTAAACACGCCGGGCGTCACGATATCAAGATCGATCATTACTTTCTCCGCCAGCTCGCGCGGTGTGCGCCTGTTGGTGAAGAAGGAGGAGCATTCATCGTAATTCTTGAGCATCATATTATCTACCATGCCCATCGAACCCACAAGACCCATACCAAGGCGATCTTCCGGAACAAAGGAAAGAGAGATGCCCAGTTTCTTGATCTGGCGCGGAGAGAGACCGATCAGCGGCGTGTCGGTACCGTTTCCAGCCGGGAAAAAGGTGACTTCACTTCCCGTCTCTGTTTTCTGTAAGCCCGCAATTGATTCCAGGAGCTCCTTCTGTCCGCAACCCGAAATACCGGCAATACCGAGAATTTCTCCGCTGTAAACATCGAAGGAGACATCGTGCAGCACAGGCAGTCCGTATTCACTGATCACATTGAGATGGCGGACGCGCAGGCGCAACTCGGGCGACTGCGGAAGAGGACGCTCAATCTGGAGTTCCACCTTTTTTCCAACCATCCGTTCGGTCAGGATCTGAGGAGTTGCCTCAGCAGTGGGAATACAGCCTACAAACTCACCTTTGCGCAGGATGGCGACCCGGTCTGAAATTTCAAGCACTTCGTGCAGTTTATGTGTGATGATCACGATCGCTTTTCCGTCTGCACGCATATTGCGCAGAACCTCGAACAGACGATCTGTTTCCTGCGGCGTCAGAACCGCGGTCGGTTCATCCAGAATCAGGATATCGGCGCCCCGATAGAGTACTTTCATGATCTCCAGCGTCTGCTTCTCTGAGACGGTCATATCGTAGACTTTTTTTTCAAGATCAATCTCGAAGCCGTAATTTTCACAGATCTGCCGGATTTTTTCTTCATTCTGCTCTTTCCTTTCGCCTTTCTTTACCGGCAGGCCGAGCACAATATTTTCGTATGCGGTAAACAGATCCACCAGTTTGAAATGCTGATGAACCATGCCGATTCCGTACTGATACGCATCTTTCGGCGCATTGATGGATGCCTTCTCTCCGTTGATCAGGATGGTGCCCTCATCCGGATGATAAACACCCGAAAGCATATTCATCAGTGTGGTTTTCCCGCTTCCGTTCTCGCCGAGCAGCGAGAGGATTTCCCCATGGCGGATATCCATGGTCACATGCGCGTTCGCAATCACCGAGCCGAAGCGCTTGGAGATGTTTTCCAGTTGAACCGCAGGCGTTGTCACCGATTTGATCACTCCTTCCGCCGCAAATAAAATGTTGTGAATGAAAGCAAAGGAAGACGGGCTGTCTTCCTTTGCTGTTCTTGTTGTCAGAAAACCGGATCAGTCAACGTTGAGTTCCGTGATGCCGTCAATCCGGATATCGAAATAGGGCGCGCTGCGCAGAGTGGATTCGGAGAAGTAGTACACACCACCCTCGTTCTTGATGCACTCCTGGCCTTCCATGCCGTAAGCAGTGGTATAGGTGGTGAGGTGCTCGCCGTTGACCGTGAATTTCGAGCAGTCGAACACTTTAAGCGTGCCTGCCTTCAGCTGAGCCTCAATTTCGGCCACTTTTTCCTCTGTACCTTCAGCACAGCTGGATCCCAGAGCGGTGATACCAACCGCATTCTGGTCGAAACCGTGGCACCAGTCAGTCGGAATTTCATCAAACTTGCCGTCGATTGCCTTCTGGAATGCGAAGGTATAGTAGACAGACCAGTCATTGGTCGCGGAAGTCAAAGCGCCGGTCGGAGCGACAGAAAGCATATCAACATTGTAACCCACGGAATATACATTGGTATTGCCGTTGGTTCTTGCAGTCTCGACTGCGGT
>CASFDI010000106.1 GCA_949293405.1 uncultured bacterium
TTCAATCAGGGCCAATATTACTACAGCAATCAGACGGTGAATGACACGGCAGGTTCTACCTCCAAGACGCTTGGTATTGTCGCGCTGGTCTGCCTGTTCTGCTGTCAGTTGGCTTCGGTGATCTGCGGCGCCATCGCCATGGCCAAGGCGAACGAATCACGCCGTCTGAATAACGGGATCCGTACGCCGGATTCTTCCGCAGGCTATATTATGGGGCTGATCGGTGTGATTCTGGGGATCCTTTCGGTTATCGGATCGATTGTGCTTTCCATATTGTACGTCGCACTCTTTTTTGAGTATGCGTCCGATCCCGGCGCTTACAATCAGACCGTTACTTCGCTTCTGGCTTTGCTGTAAAACAATCATACAAAAAGCGCCCGCGGGCGCTTTTTGCTTTTTGTTGTGAAACCGGGACAAAACATATTGACATTTTATGGTGACAGTGCTATGATACTGAAGATGAAAACCGGGCCCCGGCCCTATAGAAACTGGGGTTGCGGCCCATATTTGTGAGGGATATATGGAATTGTTAATCAGTCTGGCGGTGGCGCTTCTGGCGGGTCTGTTTATGTCCCGGCTTGCCAAGGTTCTGGGCCTTCCGGCCGTAACCGCTTATCTTGTGGCCGGTATTCTGATCGGTCCTTACTGCCTCGGATTCCTGGGAGAGCGCGGGCTGGGATGGGAATTTGTGGACCGGCTGACCTTTATCGGGGATCCCGGGCAGCTGGGAATTATCAGCGATGTGGCACTCGGGTTTATTGCTTTTTCCATCGGAAATGAATTCCGTACATCGGATCTGAAAAACACCGGGAAGAAGGCGGTAGTAGTCGCCTGCTTCGAGGCAATTGCCGCAACCATTCTGGTGGACCTGGTCCTGCTGGTGCTTCACTTCATTCTGGGTGAGGATGTGCTCTCGGTTCCGGTGGTGCTTACCCTGGGTGCCGTGGCTTGCGCAACCGCTCCCGCAGCAACCCTGATGGTAGTCCGGCAATATAAGGCCAAGGGACCTGTCACCGGCACGCTGCTGCCGGTAGTGGCGCTTGATGACGCGGTGGGACTTGCGGTTTTCGCGGTGTCTTTTGGCGTTGCGAAGACTCTGGTAAGCGGGGAATTCGACCTGATTGCGGTGCTGTTCAATCCGATTATCGAAATTGTCGGGTCGCTTCTGCTTGGTTTCCTGGTCGGGTGGCTGTTCTCCTTCAGCGAACGGTTTTTCCATTCGAGAAGCAAGCGGCTTTCCATTTCGGTGGCGTTCGTATTGCTGACCGTGGCAATTTCCATGCTGGAAATCCGGATCGGTCATGTGACGCTCTCCTTTTCGCCCTTGCTGTCCTGCATGATGCTGGGCACCGTGTTCTGCAACATCTGTGATTTTTCTGCCGAACTGATGGACCGGCTGGACCGCTGGACCGGCCCGCTCTTCATCCTGTTCTTCGTATTCAGCGGTGCCGGACTGGATTTCTCGGTGTTCAGTCATACGGTCTATATTGCCATCGGGGCGGTGTATATGGTGGTGCGCGTGCTCGGGAAAATGCTGGGCGCGGCAGTGGGCAGCAGGCTGATGCGCTGTGAGCCGCAGGTGGTGAAATACCTCGGCATCACCCTGATGCCGCAGGCGGGCGTTGCCTTGGGCATGTCCCTGACTGCCGCGAATGAGCTGGGCGCAAGCGGCGCTCTGATCCGCAATATCGTTCTCTTTGCTGTCCTGGTATATGAGCTGATCGGACCGCTGTGCACCAAGATCGCTCTGACGCGCGCGGGGGAGATTATTCCCGAACAGAAAGTGTCCTCCCGGAATACAGGGAAAATCTGAGGGAATACTGCAGATATATACTGATCCGGAAATGCATTTTCGGATTTGTTTTACATAAAATGATTGACGATGTACCTTTTTGGGTGTATAATAATATCAATCAAAACTGATACAGTTGGAAAGGAGGAATAAGATGAAAGCTGTTATTCGGAAAAAGGAGTACGATACCCAGACTGCTTCGGTTGAGTACAAGGCAACGCACGGTGCATTCGGAGAATCCACGGGATATGAGGAGACGCTTTATCTGACTCCCGACGGAAATTACTTCGTGTATGCGTACGGTGGGGCAGATTCTCCGTACCCGGAAGAGACCATTCAGCCGCTCGCCAAGACGAAAGTCAAGGCATGGCTGGCAGAGCATCAGGCATAATTGCATTTGCCGGTTTCCGGCGCTGCCTGCGGTTTTGCGATTGAGCGCGTTTGCACGGTGTGCAGGCGCGCTTTTTCTTGCGGGATTCACTTTTCTTCCTGCGGCAATCGGAAAAAGGGAAAACGCTCCTTGACTTTTCGCCGGAAAACGGGTAGGATGTTTACAGTATTCAAAAACGGAGGTGTGGCATGAAAAAACAAATCAGGGATCGTTTGTTCTACCGGCACCCGGCTCCTGCGGTGGATGATTTCTGTCCGTACCTGATGGAGCGCAGAGGGTGGGAGCGGTACTCTCTGCCGATCGGAAACGGTTTTCTCGGAGCAACGGTGTTCGGACGGCTGGAGACCGAGCGCATTCAGGTCACCGAAAATTCCATGTTCAATCCTTACTGCTTCCCGAAGGACAAGCGGGTACATATGTGTGCCGGAGGACTGAACAACCTTGCCGAAATCCTGATCGATGTCAATCATGCGCTTGCAACCGACTACGAGCGCAGTCTGGAACTTGAGAGCGGCGAGGCGCGCGTGGTTTACCGGTATGAGGGGGTACGCTATCGCAGAACCGCATTCCTGTCTTATCCCGATCGGGTGCTGGTGATGCGGTTTGAGGCGGATGCTCCCGGCATGATCACCCTGACGGTTCACCCTGAGATTCCTTTTGTCCGCGATTATAATGAGGCGGTCGGGGACGGATGCGGCAAAACCGGGGAAGTGACCGAACAGGATGACCGTACGCTGCTTCTGCGTGGGGTCATGGAATATTTTGACATTCATTACGAGGCACAGTTGCGTGCAATCCCGCAGGGAGGCAGTGTGTTTTCTTCTCACGGTCGGCTGTATGTGGAGAGGGCTGACGCTCTGACCCTGATTTTTGCGGCGGGGACCAATTACCGTCTTGCGCCTTCGGTATTCATGGAGAAGGACCCGAAAAAGAAACTGGCCGGATTTCCGGACCCGCACGATACGGTGACCTCACAGCTGAATGCCGCCTGTGAAAAGTCGTATGAGGAACTGTACCGGCGGCATACGGAAGACTTCGGAGCGCTGTATCACCGCGTCCGGTTGCGGCTGGGCGGTGAGGCAGACGCCGCAGTGCCGACCGATGAGCTGTTGCACCGGTATCAGGAAGGCCGGGAGAGCCGGTACCTGGAAGCTCTGCTGTATCAGTACGGGCGCTATCTTCTGATCTCCTCTTCCCGCCCCGGCGGCCTGCCCGCCAATCTGCAGGGCATCTGGAACTGCTATGCCTCTGCACCCTGGTCATCCGGTTACTGGCATAATGTCAATATTCAGATGAACTACTGGCCGTCCTGTATCGCGGGGCTTCCGGAGCTCTTTCTGCCGTATGCCGATTATGCAAAGGCATACATGCCGCAGGCGAAAGCATTCGGCGATGCTTATGTTGCCAAATACAATCCGCAGAATCTGTCTGCACCGGGAGAGAACGGCTGGACCATCGGAACCGGCGCCTGGCCGTATCAGATCAGCAATACCCTGAATCTTTCGCACAGCGGTCCCGGCACAGGGGCATTTACCTCGCTTCTGTTCTGGGACTATTACGATTACACGCGAGACGAGGCGTTTTTGCGTGATTTCGGATATGCGGCGCTGCGGGATATGTCGGTCTTCTTCAGTAAGGCGCTGTGTGAGATCAACGGGAAATTCCTGATCAAGGATTCCGCGTCACCCGAGCAGCGTGGCCCGGACGGCAATCACTATCATACCACCGGATGTGCTTTCGATCAGCAGATGGTTTATGAGAATTACAAGCGCACTTTGCAGGCCGCGGAAATCCTGGGGATTGAAGAGCCCATTCTGGATGTGATCCGCAGTCAGATCGACCGGCTGGACCCGGTTCTGATCGGCGATTCAGGTCAGGTAAAGGAGTACCGTGAGGAGCATTTTTACGGAGAAATCGGCGATCCCAAGCACCGCCACATTTCTCACCTGGTGGGGCTGTATCCCGGCACGCTGATTTCCGAAACCACCCCCGAGTGGATGGCGGCAGCCCGTGTGACTCTGCAGGGCAGAGGAGACAAATCTACCGGATGGGCGGCAGCGCACCGGCTCTGTCTGTGGACCCGTGCAAAATGTCCCGAACGCGCTATGGGCATGGTGCGTTCCATGCTGAAAAACAATATTCTTGAAAATCTCTGGGATACGCACCCGCCTTTCCAGATTGACGGCAACTTCGGATATACGGCCGGCGTGTCGGAAATGCTGCTGCAGAGCCAGGCAGGATACCTGGATCCGCTGGCGGCCCTGCCTGCCGAATGGTCGGACGGTCAGGTAAGCGGCATATGCGCACGGGGCGGTTTCTGCGCCGATCTGACCTGGAAGAGCGGCCGGCTGACCGGTATGCACATTGTCAGCCGCGCGGGCGGGGAACTGCGCGTGCGCACCGATGAGCCGGTACAGGTGCGCGTCAACGGAAAGCGGCGCACGGGACTGTGGGAAGACGGGTTTGTGTCGTTGCAGACCGCACCCGGTGATACGGTGGATATCAAAGCCAAAGACTGACTGGAGGATAACAGGATGGAATCTGTTGCAGCATGTCTTTACCGCATGCAGATCGGTGATCCGGCAGCCCCCTCTCTTCTGGCCGCGGCGGGGCATGAAATGCGCACGGAGGCGCTCGCCTGCGTGCCGGCCGGGAAAGCGCCCTTTCCGATGGAAGATATACGCATCAGTACCCAAGGGGACCGGACCGTTGTTCTGATCCCGTTTCATGAGGGGGAGCGGTTGTACGGCTGCGGACTCTCCTATCAGAAACTGAACCGCACCTATGAGGTGATTCATCTGCGCACGGACCACTATGGCGGGCGTGACAACGGACGGACCCATGCGGCGGTGCCGTTCTATGTTTCTTCTGAAGGATACGGCGTGTTTCTGGACACGCCGGTTGAGGTCTCCTTTTATCTGGGCGGGACGGTGCGTACCGATGACAGCCGCAAGCCGCAGGCGCGTGACCGCACCACCGATCCGCGCTGGACCTCGGTCACGCCCGGCAACTGGGTGGAAATCTCATTCCGAGCCCCCGGTGCCGTGCTGTATCTGATCAACGGTGCGTCTGCGGCCGATACGGTCCGCGCCTTTAATCTGCTGTGCGGTGGCGGATGCATGCCTCCCAAATGGGGACTGGGATTCTGGAGCCGGTTGCATACCAAAGCGGATGCGGATGCAGTGTGCCGGGAGATCGGGGCATACCGGGAGAGAGGCATTCCTCTTTCCGTACTGGGGCTGGAACCGGGATGGCAGAACTACGCCTACCCCTGTTCGTATGATTGGAGTGAAGAACGGTTTGCCGGTCATGAAAGGTTGCCCCGGGACCTACTTGATCAGGGGATCCGGCTGAACCTGTGGGAAAACATGTTTGTTTCGCCCGCTTCCACCTTGTATGATTCCATGCTTCCTTACGCGGGCTCGCATCAGGTGTGGAACGGTATTGTCCCGGATTACACACTGCCAGAGGCACGCGCCGTGTACCAGGCGCGCCATGCCGCACTTGCCGGGGAGGGAATATCCGGCTTCAAACTGGACGAGTGCGACGGATATGACCGCTGGCTGTGGCCCGATCACGCTTCTTTCCCATCCGGGAGCGATGCAGTGGCATACCGCGGAATGTGCGGACTGTTGCTGCAGCGCATGATTGATGAGGTATACCGGGCGCGCGGGGAACGCACCTACGGTCTGGTGCGCGCTTCCTCGGCGGGAGGCTGTGCTTTTCCGTTCTGCATTTATAACGACTGTTACGCGTTTTCCGAATTTCTGACCGGTCTTGCCTCTGCGGCACTGTGCGGTGTACTGTGGGCGCCCGAGGTGCGCGATGCCAAAACGCCTGACGAATGGCTGCGGCGTTTCCAGCTCGCCGCCGTATCCCCTCTGATGATGCTCAATGCCTGGGCCAGCGGGGCAAAACCCTGGAAATTCCCTGAGGTGACGGAGGGAGTCAAAGAAGCAATCCGGCTGCGCTATCGGCTTCTGCCGCATCTTTACACAGCGTTTTATCTTTATTATGCCAAAGGGGAGCCGCCGTTCCGTCCGCTTCTGCTTGAGGGAGGGGATTATTCGGGACAGCGTGATGTACCGCTGAGCGATACCGAGAATCCGTATGCACTCCGGCAGACCTGTGAGGTAGTCGATCAGATCCTGGTGGGACGCGGTCTGATGGCCGCGCCGATCGCGCCCGGGCAGACCAGCCGTACTGTAGTATTGCCTGCCGGTGGGTGGTATGATTTTTACACCGGGGAGCGGGTATGCGGGCAGACTCTGACGCTGAACCCGGTACCTGATCACTTGCCGCTTTATGTACGGGAGGGCACGGTACTGGCGCTACAGGAAGAGGATGGACTGTGTCTCTGCTGCTTCGGCGAGAGCGGCGAAGGGTTGCTCTACGACGACGACGGCACGGGCAGAGGGTATGAAGAGGGCGCGTTTTATCTGGCGAAGGTCTCGTTTCGCCGTCGTGGTGGCGTCACGGAACACCGCGTCACGGTCCTGCACAACGGCTATCCTGCCCCCCGGATCACGATCCGGTAGGGCAGATGCGCCCGGCTATGCACGGTAAGGCAGCCGTGTACGGGACTTGCTTTCGGGTAAAGGCCGCCCGCATTCCGTTCCGGAATGCGGGCGGCCTTTACATTATTACCGGGGTGCGGATTCTGAAGATCTTTCATGGCCCGGTCTGCTTACTGCGTTTGTGCCAGCGGGTCGCTGAAGATGCCGATGGGCGGGGGAGACTCGGTAAATACGGCAAAAGCCACAGCCCACAAAGCAAGTACGATCAGGGCCGCTGTGTTGGCGGTCCGGGCGTGTTCGGACAGAAATCGGGAGCGTGTCAATCGTGCTGCCGTGAGAAATACCGCTGCTACGCCGACGAAAAAGAGGGCGATATCCACCCAGGTCACATTGGTGCCCAGAATGCCCGAATAGGTATAGAACAAAACGGGGATCAGGATCAGTCCGACGCACAGACCGATTGTCATGACCGCCCACCAGGCGGGAATCTGCCTGCGCACGAAGGGCCAGAGAAGCAGGGTGTAAAGAACAACCGGCCAGAAGAGCAGTTTCAGATGTTCCCACACACTTTCGTTTACCGGTGCAATCAGCCCCACAAGAGCATGATCACCGGACGCTTCGTATGCAAAGTGAAGCAGCGTTCCGGAAATGGCGCACAGCGCCGCTCCTGCAAGGAAAAAAGTGCTGGTGCCTTTCAATATGCATCACCTCCGACACAGTATATGCGTGGAAGTGATATTTATACCCTGAAGGTCCGATAGGGCTGTATTGTGGCCGGGCAGAACAGAACATACTGCGCGGCACCGTGCGGATTACACCGGTGCGGATGGGCAGCAGAAGTTCCCGAGTTCATCGGGTGACCGGAACAGATGGACAGCGCCGTGCGCCGTCAGTTCATCCGCGTCCCGGAAGCCCCACAGCACGCCCGCTGTATCGACACCGGCATTCCGTCCGGTGTCAATATCGACGGAGGTGTCCCCGATATACAGAGCACTCTCACGGGCGATGTGCTCCTCCTGCAGCAAATTCAGCAGGGCCGTGGGATCAGGCTTGAGCGGGATACCGTCACGCTGTCCCGATATCCGGCCGAACATGCCCGGGAAGAGGCGATCGATCAGTCCGCTGACCTGGGGCTGCGGCTTGTTGGAGAGAACTGCCAGAAACATCCCGGCGTCCCGCAGGCGCTCCAGAAGCTGTGGGATGCCGGGATAGGGAACCGTCATCCGGAGCGGATCCTTGTTGTATGCCTGCATATACGCGGTATAAACCCGGTCAAACAGGTCACGCGGAGCGTGTGTGCGTTCCAGCATGCGCCGGATCAACACGCGGGCACCGTCCCCTACCATCAGTCGGTAGTCATCCGGTGTAAACGGGGGCAGGCTCACGGACTCCAATGCGTTGTTGGCATAGTAGGCAATCGTGGGCAACGTATTGAGCAGGGTGCCGTCCAGATCAAAAATACAGGCTTTTTTCATCTTACTCCTTTTCGGATTTGTGCAAATGTACTCTTGAAAACAGAATGAGAAAATGATATAAGAACAGGGGAACAAAAACGCTGCATCGTGCGGCGAAAAAAATCCCGGTCACATACCGGACCGGGAAGTGGAGCAGATGACGGGAATCGAACCCGCGTGGTCAGCTTGGGAAGCTGAAGTTCTACCATTGAACTACATCTGCG
>CASFDI010000107.1 GCA_949293405.1 uncultured bacterium
TTTTCCGTTGCACGCTCGCGCGCGGGCAGGGCAGACAGCCGATTCGCCCCTGCATCGGCTGTCTGCGGGATTCCCGGTTCAGCCGATGCTTTCCAGGAACCGCCGGAAGGCGGCGCGGCCGTCGGGAGTGCACTTATAGACGCCGGCATCTTCCAGCACCTGCACGAAGGTGCGGCCCACCTCATTGCGCAGGATGGCGGCGGTATTGTCTGCGGTAAAGGTGTACCGTCCGCGGAAGGCGTCAAACCAGGCCGCGTGCTTTTTCAGCGCGGGCTGTTCATTGAAATCGGTGCCCGAGAGGATCGCTTTTTCCATCTGGGCCAGCTCGGTTTTCAGTCGGGCAGGCAGGACGGCGAGGCCCATGACCTCGATCAGGCCGATGTTTTCCTTCTTGATGTTGTGATGACGGGGATGCGGATGGAACAGACCCAGCGGGCGGTCGGGCGTGGTGCGGTTGTTGCGTAGGACCAGATCCAGCTGATACCGTCCGTCCACCGTGCGGCCGATCGGCGTGATGGTGTTATGAGGCGTGCCCTCGCTCTGCGCAAGGATATCCGCATCGGGATCACTGTAGGCACGCCAGGCGTCCAGGATGCGGCCCGAGAGATCCACCAGACTCTGTTTGTCCGATCCGGTCAGCCGGATAACCGACAGGGGCCAGCGGACGATCCCGGCTTCAATATCCGGATATCCGGGGAAGGTAAACGGGATTTCAATCGGAGCTGTCGCCATCGGGAAGGTGTGTCGGCCGCCCTGCATATGGTCGTGTGAAAGGATGGACCCGCCCACAATCGGCAGGTCGGCGTTGGAACCGATGAAATAATGCGGGAACGCGTCCAGAAAGCCCAGCAGTTTTGAAAAGGTGTCGTGATCGATCCGCATGGGGGTATGGTAAGCGGAGAGGGCAATGCAGTGCTCGTTGTAATAGACATAGGGGGAGTACTGCAGGAACCAGGGAGCCCCCGCCATATCAAAGGGGATCTGCCGCAGATTCTGCCGCGCCGGGGCAGAAACCGAACCCGCATAGCCTTCGTTCTCATGGCAGAGAGCACATTTGGGGTATCCGGACTGAGGCAGCAGTTTGGCGGCTGCAATGGCTTTCGGGTCTTTTTCAGGTTTTGAGAGGTTGACCGTTATTTCGATTTCGCCGTATTCGGAAGGGACGGTCCATTTCAGATCGCGGCTGATGCGGTCGGAACGGATGTAGTTGCAATCCAGACACAGCCGGTAAAAGTAGTCGGTCGCCAGGGCCGGATCCTGCCGGTGCAACTCATAAAACCGATGGATGACCGCAGAAGGCAGAGGGGTCAGCTCCCCCATCAGCGCGGTGTCAAACAGGTCCCGGTAGACCACACTGTCATTTTCCAGAATGCCTGCGGCGGCAGCCGCATCGCACAGACGACCCAGCAGATCGGCAAGAGGCAGGTCGGCGGCGGGTGCCTCGGGGTCATATTCGATACGCATCAGCGCGCACAGGTGATTGGCATGAAAAATCCGGTCTGCAGGCACAACCAGTTCACGGGCCTGCGCGTAGTCGAGTAGCCCGTTGATCAGGGACGATACGGAAGTTTTTTTGGAATCCATAATACCTCTCAAGCAAAAAAGTGTAATAATGTACAGTATTGTTTACGGAATGCGCCCGGCGGAGAGCCTATCTGCCGCCGGGACGCAGGAAATCAGAATGTTTTACGCATTTCGGAATAGGGGCACAGATCATTGAGGAAGGCAGGCAGCATACGGAAAGTAAAGGTAAATTCCTTTTCTGCGAGCCGGTATGCCGGGTCCAGTTCGGGACCGCAGGAATTGGAGCCGATGCCCGACTGACGGTAATCCACCATCACCGTGGTGCCCGCATTGGGAACCAGTTCATAGTCGTGCGCGGTGGCGGTCAGCTGCTCCGGGGTATAGTGGGATGCCGAGAAGGAGAAGGAGGGCGCTGTGAAATACAGCCCCTGGCCGGTGAGCGTACCGATCATGGCAAACCGGCAACCCTTGTGCGCGCAGTTTTCCTGGGGACGCACATAGTGTTCAAAGTTCTGCGTGACCGTACTGCGGAAATCGCCCAGACGCGCCGCCAGGCACTTGTCTTCATAGGATTCCATGGGACCGTATCCGAAATAGCGCATCTGCTCGGTTCCTGCCGGCATCTCCATGCGCACGCCGAAGCGCGGCAGGTAGGGAAGTCCCTCGCGCACCTGACAGTCATAGGTGACGGTGACGCCGGCACCCGCCACCACCCGGTAGGTGACCGTGGCATGCAGGGCAGGAGGCAGCAGTCTGGCGCCCAGGGAAATCCGGGCGGTAAACACCGCTTCGGTGCTGTCGGCATTTACTGTGAGGTCGGTGCCGTAGCATTTGATCTGCAGGCGGTTGTAGCCGTTTTTCACCCAGGCATGGCGGATATACTGATCGTTGTCGGTGGGCGCACGCCAGACGGTGGGAACGGCAGGAGCTTCAAAGAGATCGGTGCCGTTGTGGCATACCTGCGTCAGCATGCCGTCGGTGCGGCAGAAGGTGTAGACCGTGTCGCGGTCGCACACCGTGACCGTCCGTTCGTCGGAACTGACACGCAGAGCGGATGCGGGACTGCACGCGGTCTGTTTTTCCATAGCGGTGAGCAGGACCTGCCGGTGCGCCACTTCATATCCCGCAGTCGCCCAGTCGGTCGCGCGGTTCTGACGGAAGGACAGGTTCAGGGTACGCACTCCCGGCATGTCAGGAATCTCCACCCGGAAGGTGCGGCGTTTGCGCGGTGCAATTTTCAGAGCGGGGATGACGCCCGACGAAACCGCGCGACCGTCGCATTCCACGGTGTAGTACAGATCCAGATCACTGAGGTCGGTGAAGAACCGGTGACTTTCCACCGTGAAGGACCCGTCCTCGTGCTCCTCCACCGCTACCGGCGCGATGATCTCCTTCAGTTCGAGGAATCCGGTGTGCGGCCGACGGTCCGGGTATACCAGCCCGTCCACGCAAAAATTGCCGTCGTTCGGCTGGTCTCCGAAATCGCCGCCGTAGGTGTAGCAGGGCTTTTCGTATACATTGTCCCCGATCGCCACCGAGTGGTCCACCAGCTCCCACACGCAGCCTCCGAACAGCTCGTCATGTTTCCAGAACAGATTCCAGTAGGCGCGCAGATCGCCGGGGCCGTTGCCCATAGCGTGGCAGTATTCGCAAAGGAAGAGGGGTTTCTTGAAAAACTTATCCTTGATATAGAAATTTTCGATTTCCGAAATTGACGGATACATCCGGCTTTCCACATCGGTATAGGGGTAGGTGTAGGGCCGGTTGCGGTCGTCACTCTCGCCTGCCTTCAGGCGCTTCTCCCGATCCCAGTATTCATAGCGGCTTTCGTCCTCCGCATGTACCAGGCGGTACGGATCACGGGAACGGAAGTAGGCGATCATTTTTTCATGGTTCTGTCCGGCGCCGCTCTCGTTTCCGACCGACCACATGATGATGCAGGGATGGTTTTTGTCGCGCTCCAGCATGCGGCGCGCCCGGTCCAGATAGGCCTCGGTCCATTCGGGTGAATCGGTCAGCAGGTTCCAGCGCAGCACCTGCATGCCGTGTGTTTCGAGATCGGTCTCATCACAGACATAGAGTCCGTACCGGTCGCACAGGGTCAGAAAACGCGGATCATTGGGGTAATGGCTGGTGCGCACCATATTGATATTGAAACGCTTGAGCAGAAGCACATCGGCCAGCATATGGTCATAAGGAGTGGCGTGACCCAGGATGGGGTGGCTGTCGTGGCGGTTGACCCCTTTTGCCTTGACTTTGCGGCCATTGATATAAACCACTTTACCCCGTACCTCAATGCGGCGCACGCCCATGGGAATGCGGATGACCTCCCGGCCACAGGTGAGAGTCAGCACATACAGGGCAGGGCTCTCGTCCGACCAGAGGGCAGGGGAGGAGACGGTGGGCAGCGCCAACTCACCGGTGTGGTCGATCCGGGCATCCCCCGCTGAAATCTGTGTTCCGTCGGGAGCGCACAGGGTGTATCCGACCTGTGCTGCACCGGTCAGTTCCACCTGGCAGCTGAAGGCCGCAGACGAAAAATCTTCTGACGGCACTGCACGGGCATACAGGTCGCGGATATGTACCGGTTCACGGAACAGCAGATATACTTCACGGAAAATACCCGACATGCGCCACATATCCTGATCTTCCAGATAGGAGCCGTCGCACCATTTCAGCACCAGAACCCGCAGGGTGTTTTCCCCTTCAGTCAGAAGATCGGTAATATCGATCTCACTGGTCATATGGCTCACCTGACTGTAGGCGGCAAACCGTCCGTTCACCCAGAGGTAAAAGCAGGAGTCCACTCCTTCGAAGTTGATATAGACCTGTCTGCCGCAGAGATCCTGCCGGTCCAGCCACACGGTGCGGCTGTAAACGCCGCAGGGGTTCTGATCGGGAACATGAGGCGGTTCCACCGGGTAAGGGTAGTTGATGTTGGTATAATTGGGCACATCATATCCGCGTCCCAGGGCGACCTGCCAGTTCATCGGTACGGTCAGCTTCTCCTCAGAAGGAGCGTCAAGGTCGCAAAGTTCTGTGACCGATCTGTAGTAGCGGAAATCCCATTCGCCGCACAGCGAACGGAAAAAAGCGCTCTGCCCGCGCAGATCCTGCTCTGCCGTGCGGGCATCCTGATAGGGAATGAAGTAGGCGCGCGGCTCTTCGCATCCGAAGTGCAGCACCTGCAGTGTTTTGTGGTAATCGGGAATTCCGAGCGGCATAAACAGTCCCTCCATGCTCCGTATAATTGATTACTTCTAATTATACATAAGAGAAGCGGAAAAGGCAAGGACTTTCCCAAACCTTTTCCGCAAAAAAACAACTTGTCCCGGTGAAGTGCCTCAGGCGTGCCGGTATACTCTGGCAAGTGCCGCACGCAGCGCCGGGCAAAGACCTGTGGCACAGGCGATTTTAATCAGATCTCCGGGAATAAAGGGAATGACGCACGCGGTCATGGCTGTCGCGAAGGCGCTTCCGGTAAGCAGCATATACCACGCCGTTCCGACGGTATACAGCACAGCGGTGCCGGCGAGAGCCCCCGGAATCAACCAGAATCTGCCCCGCCGTACCGACAGGCCGGTCAGAAAAGCACACGGGATATACCCGACAATATATCCGCCTGTCATTCCGGAAATGACAGCAAACCCACCCCGGAACCCGGCAAAAACCGGTACTCCGACCGCTCCGATCAGCACATAGAGCAGAACCGCCACCGTACCGCGCCGTCCACCCAGCGTCCCGGCTGCGATGTAAACGCCCAGGGAGGCAAAGCTGAGCGGAATCACGCCGAACAGCGGCACTGAAAAAGGGGAAAGCACACAGATCACTGCGGCAAACAGGGCCATGGCGACACAGTCGAATACCGGCCGCCGCACAGGCTTGCGGGAAATGGGGGAGTCGGACATGGAAGCCTCCGTTTTCAGGACTGCGGACTTTCCCGGAGGGTGCCCGCGTGCTTCTATTATAACACCTGACGGCTTAATTGTCAACCTATTTTAGAAATTAGTTGACAATAATTGTGCCAGGCGGTCAGTGGCAGGCGCGATTGCTGCGGGATCGGCGCCTGAATAGTGTACCACCAGTGTGCGCGTGTCCCGGTTTTGGGCGGCGGTGTAGGCCGAGAGGGGAGCAATCCGGATTCCGGCACGGGAAAAGAGGGCAACCAGTTCCCGGTCCGTGCACGGCAGAGTCATGCGCAGCAGGAAATGCAGCCCGGCGTCTTCCTCGTGTACGGAGCAAAAGCGGGAGAGGGCAGGAGCGGTAAAGGCGCGCAGCAGGGCATCGCGCACGCCGCGGTAGAAGGTGCGCATCCGGTTGATGTGCCGTTCAAAATAGCCCTGTCGGATGAAGTCGGCCAGTGTATACTGCAGAAAAGAGGATACCGGACAGGTGTAAAAACCCAGTTTTTCCCGCGCCTGCGCCATCAGGGGCGCGGGCAGAACCATGTATCCGATCCGTACCGAGGGGGCGATGGTCTTGGAAAAAGTGTTGAGGTAGATGACCCGCCCGGAGCGGTCGATAGCGCAAAGAGGGGGCATGGGCTTGCCCGTCATGCGGAATTCGCTGTCGTATTCGTCCTCAATGATCAGCCGGTCTCTGCCTGCCGCGAGCCAACTGAGGCAGGCGGTCCGCCCTGCGGGAGAAAGAACCGTGCCGGTCGGGAAATGGTGCGAAGGGCTGATATGGAGCACTTCGTTGCGGTCCCCGCGCAGCAGATGCAGGGCAGGCGCGTCGCTGCTGTGGGGGAGCAGACAGGGGGAGACGCCTTCCGCACGGTAGACAGCGGCTGTTTTCGGGTAACCGGGCGTCTCCAGTCCGTACACCCGGTCACGCCCCAGCAGGTGGATCAGCATTCCGTACAGGTATTCGGTTCCGGAGCCCACCAGCACGCACTCCGGATCAACCGAAAGACCGCGGAAGCGGTACAGGTGTTCCGCAATTGCTTCGCGAAGCGCGGGGGTGCCGCTGAAAGAAGGACGGCTGAGCAGATCCTGATGCGGGTCGGTCAGCATGCGGCGCATCAGGCGCGCCCAGACCGAAAACGGGAAATGCGTCCGTGCCGTGCTGTTGGTTTCCAGATCAAGCGTACAGGGAACGGATGGGGCCGGTGAGCCCGGAGTCGTCGGTTCCGCACCGGCGTTCCCGCTGATGGGAGCGGCAAGGCTGCCGGTTGTCTGTGTTGCTGCAATACCGGCTGGATGTCCGGCTCCCCCTCCGGCGCCTGTTTCCGCTGCTGACGCGGACAGGCTGCCCGCTGTCATGCCGTTGGTCGGCGCGACAAAGTACCCTTGCCGCTGGCGGCTTTCGAGAAACCCTTCGGCGGTGAGCCGCTCATAGGCGTTGACCACCGTGATGACCGACAGATGCAGATGCTCGGCAAGGAGGCGTTTGGAGGGCAGCTTTTCGCGGGTCGGAAGGCGTCCGGTCAGGATGTCCTCCCGGATGCACCGGTACAACTGTTCGTAGAGCGGCAACCCGCCGGACTCTTTTTTCAGATCGTAGGTCAGCATGCGCATCTCCTGGTATTAAAAAATATATTCAAATTGGGTATTTCAATCGTACCAGAAACGATTATACTATAAATAAGCAAAAAAAGCAAGAGGTGTTGATATGAGAAACCATACCGTGAGACTCACGCTTGCGGCACTGCTTGCCGCCTTTTGTTTTCTGGGAACGCAGTTCCTGAAAATTCCGGTTCCGTCTCCGAACGGATATGTCCATCTGGGGGACAGTATGGTGCTGCTTGCAGGCTTTCTTCTGGGGTGGCCGTACGGGGCGCTTGCCGCCGCGCTGGGTTCGATGCTGGCGGATCTGCTCTCGGGGTATGCGGTATACGCTCTCCCCACTTTCCTGATCAAAGGCGGAGTCGCCGTCTGTGCCTGCGGGATGTACCGGTTGCTTCGCGGCAGAGGAGAGGGCAGACGGCAGACTGTCGCGGCATTTGCGGCAGCGACGCTTGCGGAACTGCTGATGACGGCAGGGTATTTTGTTTTTGAAGGATTCTATTATGCCGCTTTCGCAACGGCACTGCTCGCGGTGCCCGGGAATCTGGTGCAGGGAGCG
Source organism: uncultured bacterium (assembly GCA_949293405.1). GTDB lineage: Bacteria > Bacillota > Clostridia > Oscillospirales > CAG-272 > UBA1740. The sequence continues at coordinate 7,591 of CASFDI010000107.1, forward strand.
TTCGGCGTCCTGTCGGCGGTGCCGCTGTACTTTGCCGCCTGCAGAAGCGGCCTGTTGCGTAAATGGCATACCTTGTGATTCTGAATAACGAAGGGAGAATGGATATGACTGATCTGACTGTTTTACAGAAAGAAGCGGAAGAGGCCGCCCGTGTGCTTTGCGATGCGGCGCACTTAGAGAGCGGAATGCTGGTCGTGGTGGGCTGCTCCAGCAGCGAGATCTGCGGGGAGCGCATCGGCACGGATTCCAGCCCTGAAGTTGCCAAGGCGGTTTTCTCCGGCCTTTACCATGTTTTTTCATCGCGCGGCATTTACCTTGCGGCACAGTGCTGTGAGCATCTGAACCGTGCGCTGATCACCGAGCGGGAAGCGGTGCCCGGTGCACCCATTGTCAATGTGGTGCCTCAGCCCAAGGCGGGCGGTTCGTTCGCAACCGCGGCATATGCCGCATTTCACCACCCGGTGGCGCTGGAACATATCCGCGCCGATGCGGGACTCGATATCGGCAGCACGCTGATCGGCATGCACCTGAAAGAGGTGGCCGTGCCGCTGCGCCTTCCGGTGAAGAAAATCGGCGAGGCCACGCTGACCGCCGCGCGCGTCCGTCCGAAATTCATCGGCGGCAGCCGCGCCGTGTATGATGAATCCCTGCTCTGAACATTACAGACTTTGGAAAAGCCCGCAGCATCGCTGCGGGCTTTTCCGTTTCGTTATTCCGTTCTGCAGCAGAGCAGCTGATGCCGTACCGGCACCCGCGTATGGACCGTACGCTTCGCACCGTGTTCCGTTCGTTGAACGCCCCGCAATCCTCCGTTCAATACCGTTTGTTCATTCACTACCTCCAACAGGTTCCGTTTTTCATCATACGGTGGCCTGTCCGGTTGACCCCTGCGTTCCGTACATTCCGGAAAAGCGGGGCTCCGGGGAGGGGATAATGTGCGGTTTACCCATGGCTGAGGGCGTTCTGTTCCTTTTCAGTTCTACATGCGTTTTCGTAAAAAATACGAAAAATTGTTTTTCCAGTATATGGAAAGAGAAAAGGAGCGAAATTTGTCAAGTTGGCAAAACACCGAAATTTGAAAAATTCGCAAAAAAAGTTTTCCACACGAAAAAATGTGGATAATGTGCAAAACTTTTGCCTTTCAACACTTCAAAAGACTTGAAAAGGCTGCTTCATTCCAAAATTGGAAAAAATATCCACACTTTCCCCAGAAAGCAAATGTGGAAAAGTCGTGTAAAGGCATTTTTTGTGTAAAACTGCCAACCCTGCTCAAAGTCAATAGGTGCACCCAAAAAAAAGTCGAAACCGGACGAA
>CASFDI010000108.1 GCA_949293405.1 uncultured bacterium
CAACGCATGGGTCAGACTGTTCGGGGAGTTTGCGGCGCTGCTGGGGCATCCCACAGACACCGGAGCCCTGTATCCGCTCCTGTTCCGGCACGCCCTCCTGGGCGCGCCGGACTGTGACGGCGCACTGGTTTACAATTATACATCGGGGGAGAACCTCACCCGGGTCGGAAACGGTTGTCCTGCGTTGTTTCATACTTCAGGCGGAGCCTTTACGCTTGCCGATTTCATGAGAGCGCAGCTGTATGGCACCTTTGCCACTCTGAAAATCGGTCTGGATATTCTGATGGAGCGGGAAGGAATCCGCGTGGATTCGGTATGCGGGCACGGCGGCCTGTTCAAGACGCCCGGGGTTTGCCAGCTCTTTCTGGCATCGGCACTCGGTACACCGGTAACAGTGCATGCGCATGCCGGTGAGGGCGGCGCCTGGGGAATGGCTCTGCTGGCAGCCTACAGCATGTGGGGCACGCCCGGGGAGACGCTGTCCGATTATCTGGAAAGACGCGTTTTTGCAGGGCAGGAAGTAATGGTGGAGCAGCCGGATGCCGCGTGTGCTGCGGGTTTTTCCGCCTATATGCAGGCCTATCGCAGAATACTGCCTGCTTTGCGGCTTGCGGCTGACGGGGAGGAAGATCATGCTTGAGAAATGTAAACAGAAGGTCTGGCAGGCTAATCTGGATCTGGTACGCCATCATCTGGTGCTGTTCACCTGGGGGAATGTAAGCGGCCGCGATGAAAAGAGCGGTTATATCGTCATCAAACCCAGCGGCGTCCCATACGAGACCCTGCAATGGGAAGACATGGTGGTGGTCAGCCCGGACGGGGAGGTGGTTGAGGGCAGATACCGTCCTTCCAGCGATACGCCTACCCATCTGGAACTGTATCGCATGCATGTCGGTATCGGCGGTGTGGTGCACACCCATTCCACTTATGCGACCGCTTATGCGCAGGCAGGTGAAGGAATTCCTGCTTACGGGACGACACATGCGGATTACTTTCACGGGGAGATCCCGTGCACCCGCAGTCTGACCGAACAGGAAGTGCGCGATGCTTATGAGCGCAATACCGGTGCTGTGATCCGGGAACGCTTTACCGGTTTGGATCCGCTTGCCGTACCGGCATGCCTGGTGCGGCATCATGGCGTCTTCGCATGGGGGAAAGACTGTGCCGAGGCGGTTTACCATGCCGCAGTAGTGGAAGAAGTGGCCAAGATGTCCGCTTTTACCCGTCTGATCCGGCGGGATGCCGAACAGGTAGAACCGTATGTACTCGAAAAACATTACCAGCGCAAACACGGCGCGAATGCCTATTACGGACAAAAGTGAGGAAAACAAAATGACTCTGTATTTTCTGATCGGAAGCCAGGATCTCTACGGTGAAGAAACACTCAGACAGGTTGAGCAGGACGGCCGCGAGATGGTAGATTCGCTGAACAAGGTTCTGCCAGATCATATCCGCCTGATTCAGAAACCTGTAATTGCAACATCGGATGATTGCAGGCAATCCTGTACCGAGGCACAGGCCGACCGGGACTGCATCGGCGTTGTAGTGTGGATGCATACCTTTTCTCCTGCAATAATGTGGATCTACGGCCTTCAGATTCTGCGCAAACCCATTCTGCATCTGCATACACAGAAGAACGAAAAACTGCCGTATGACAGTATTGATATGGATTTCATGAACCTGAATCAGTCGGCACACGGAGACCGGGAATTCGGCTTTATGTGTACCAGAATGGGCATCTGCCGCGAAGTATTGTCTGGTTATTATCAGAATCCGGATGTGATCGAAGGAATCCGCCGGTTTGCATGTGCGGCGGAGGCGGTTGCATTTTCCGCCGGGCTGCGGGTTGCCATGTTCGGCAGCAACATGCGTGATGTGGCGGTCACCGACGGTGACCGGGTCGAGAGCCAGATTCGTTACGGCTGGAATGTCAACTATTACGGAATCGGAGATCTTACCGACCTGATCGCACAAGTGGGGACGGAGCAGATTGATTCGAAAATGGCGGAATATGCAGGGCGTTACGACTGCTCCCTGACAGACCTTGCGCCGGTACGGGAACAGGCAGCATACGAGGTGGCGCTGGAAGAATTCCTGCGGCGTGAGCGGATCGGTGCCTTTACCGATACCTTCCAGGACCTGCACGGCATGCGGCAGCTGCCGGGGCTCGCGGTACAGAACCTGATGGCGAAGGGAATCGGGTTCGGCCCTGAGGGGGACTATAAAACAGGCGCCCTGATGGCGGTGCTGTGCAGAATGGCGCAGGGCAGACCGGGCGCAACTGCGTTTCTGGAAGATTATACTTACGACCTGACGGCAGGACAGGAGCTGGAGCTGGCAGCGCATATGCTCGAGGTCTGTCCGGTCTTTGCAGCAGGTAAACCCCGCATCGAAGTGCATCCGCTCGGAATCGGCGGCAAAGAGCCGCCTGCGCGGCTGGTATTTGACGGCATTGCGGGGGACGGAATAGCGGTTTCCATGGTGGATATGGGCGATCGGTTCCGCCTGATCTGTGCAAAAATACGACTGGTGACCCCACCGCAACCCATGCCTGCACTGCCGGTGGCACGGGTTATGTGGCAGATCCTGCCCGATTTCGGGACCGGAACAGCCGCCTGGATTTATGCAGGCGGGGCGCATCACGCCGTGGTTTCTACTGCGCTTGATACTGAAGATATCCGTCTGTTTGCCAAAATGACCGGCACCGAATTGGTCACGATCGATGAACATACCACCAAAGCGGGGATTGAACAGCAACTCGCTCTGCTGGATCTTCTGGCCCGGCGGGGGTAAGCGGGCAAAAAATCCCTTGCGGGCAGAATGCAGTTTTACGGGAGGCGCTTCCATATGGAAGCGCCTCCCGTCAGTCTGTCGAAAAAGTCACCATAAAAGGTGGCATATTTGCTTAAAAAATGGTATAATAGAAGCAGAAAAAGACAGGCGGTGAAGAGATGATAAGCAAGAGGCAAAGCGGAAGAGATATCATGGCCATGGTATGGATGGAA
>CASFDI010000109.1 GCA_949293405.1 uncultured bacterium
AAGCAGAAGCCTTACGGCTTCTATGAAGCGGCGCGTTGCGCCGTGAAGCGAAGCGCACGTGAAGTTCTCCGTGAGCCGAAGGCTCGCTTCATAGGGCGAAGCCCTGCTTCACGAGTTGCTTCGCAACTCGCTTCATGCACCACAGGTGCGCTTCATTTCCAACCAAAAGAGCACTGCTCTCGCAGTGCTCTTTTGTTTGGAGGCGCCACCCGGATTCGGACCGGGGCATAAGGGTTTTGCAGACCCGTGCCTTACCACTTGGCTATGGCGCCTTATGAAAGAAACGGACACTTTTTGGGGTGTCCGTTTGCTGGAGCGGATTACGGGGCTCGAACCCGCCACCTCAACCTTGGCAAGGTTGCGCTCTACCAAATGAGCTAAATCCGCATAATCAGCGACATGCTGTCGCTGGTGCCTCCGGTCGGAATCGAACCAACGACACGAGGATTTTCAGTCCTCTGCTCTACCAACTGAGCTACAGAGGCATAAAATGGCGACCCGGATGGGGCTCGAACCCACGACCTCCGCCGTGACAGGGCGGCGCTCTAACCAACTGAGCTACCAGGCCATTCCATAGAATCCGCACAAGGCGGTGGTGGGAACAACAGGGCTCGAACCTATGACCCTCTGCTTGTAAGGCAGATGCTCTCCCAACTGAGCTATGCTCCCGAAAAAGTGCCGGCTTATTGACGGCGTATGCTATTATAGCAGACATGTGCACGATTGTCAATAGGTTTTTCAGATTTTTTTATTTTTTCCGTCCGGCGTTCCGGCGTGCGCCTTGACAAGTCAGCCTCACCATGGTATAATACATTATTATTATATGCAGACAGCGGAAGGCGGTACATACTGTTTTCCGTTTCTGCGCGTTTTGTGAGGTTGCCATGCTCAAAGCAGAACGAATCAGCGTCATGAATCTGGAAAACGCCGTGCGCGGCGCGCGCAATCCCATGAACAGCTGGGCGCGTATGGACAGTTATTACGATGACCGGAACCGGTATGTGCTCGGGCCACAGGACTTGGACCTGTGCCGTCGGCTGGCACGCGCAGGATCGGATCACCGCAAGTTCATGCGGCAGATCATGGTCTCCATGGACATCACCGCTCCGCTTTACTGGTGGAAGGAATTTGACACCTACAAAGTGGGCACGGTTGCCAATTCCACAAGCACCATGCACAAGTTGCATGCCCGTCCCATTGTACGGGACGACTTCAGCTGTGAACGGCTGACAGACGATGGGTTGGCGGCGCTGGACGCCCTGATCGCATTCCTGGAAGTACAGAGGCAGCGTTTTACCGAAACGCACGACATCGCCTGCTGGCACAATCTGATTCAGCTGCTTCCTTCCTCCTACAACCAGATGCGCACCGTCAGTATGAACTATGAGGTGCTGGTCAATATTTACTACGCGCGCCGCACACACAAACTGCCCGAATGGCATACCCTGTGTGACGCCATCCGCGCCCTTCCTTACGCCACTGATCTGATTCTATGCCGGGAGAGTGAATAACCCGGAAAAAGGAGTCTGTATGAAAGACGGATTTATTAAAGTCGGAGCGACTACCCCGCAGATCCGGGTAGCGGATCCCGCTTATAATGCCGATTCGCATATCCGCGCCGCGCGTGCGGCGGCCGACGCCGGGGTGCGGGTCCTGGTCTTCCCCGAATTGTCCCTGACCGCCTATACCTGTTCGGACCTGTTTTTGCAATCGGTGCTGATCAGGGGCGCGGAAAAAGCACTGGCACGCTATGCCGCAGCAACGCGCGATCTGCCGCTGATTTCATTTGTCGGTCTGCCGGTGGCATACGGCGAAAAGCTGTACAACTGCGCGGCTGCGGTGTCTGGCGGGGTTATTTTAGGCCTTGTACCCAAGACGCACCTGCCCAATTATGCCGAATTCTATGAGCAGCGCCACTTTACCGAAGCGCCTGCAGAACCGCTCCGGATTTCATATGCCGGTCAACAGACGGTGCTGTCCTCCCGGCAGATTTTCACCTGTGCCGAAATGCCCACTCTGCGGATTTCCGCTGAGATCTGTGAGGACCTGTGGGTTTCCGTCCCCCCTTCCTGTGAGCACGCCGCGGCCGGCGCGACCCTGCTGGTCAACCTGAGTGCAAGCGATGAAGCGGTCGGAAAATCCGAATACCGCCGCAATCTGGTGTCGGTACACTCCGCGCGCCTGTTTGCCGGGTATATTTTCTCGGATGCAGGAGAAGGCGAGAGCGGCACTGATATGGTCTTTTCGGGCAACAGTCTGATCTGCGACAACGGCAGAGTCCTGGCAGAGCGTCCTTCTTTCGGGGAGGGAGAGTTGGTTTGCGCGGTACTGGACACCGAACGGCTGTGTGCCGAGCGGCGCCGCACTACCACCACGCCCTCCGCGCCCGCGCAGGCATACCGTCAGGTCTCTTTCTCTCTTCCGTGTGAAGAGACCGAACTGTGCCCCCCGCCCTGCCGGACCCCGTTTATTCCCGGGGATGCAGCCGGACGGGCGCAGCGTTGCGATCTGATTCTGAAAATCCAGGCGGCAGGACTTGCCGGCCGCATCGGGCGCGCGCATGCAGACTGTACCGTAATAGGGCTTTCGGGCGGACTGGATTCCACACTTGCCCTCCTGGTTGCCGTGCGAGCCGCTGATCGGATCGGGATGTCACGCCGGCAGGTGATCGGAGTCACCATGCCCTGTTTCGGAACCACCAAACGCACGCGGGGCAACGCGGAAGCACTCGCCGAAGCGCTGGGTGTCACCCTGCTCACAGTGGATATTCACGACTCGGTACGACAGCATTTCCGGGATATCGGGCACGATGAGGAAAACCGGAATGTGGTATACGAAAACGCGCAGGCGCGTGAGCGTACCCAGGTGCTGATGGATCTGGCCAATGGCAGAAACGGTCTGGTTGTGGGAACAGGCGATCTGTCCGAGCTTGCGCTCGGATGGGCGACCTACAACGGAGACCATATGTCCATGTACGGAGTCAACGCTTCCCTGCCTAAAACCCTGGTGCGTCATATCGTGTCATACGCTGCGGACTGCTTCCGTGAAGAAGGGCAGGATGCCGCCGCCGCAGTGCTGACCGACATTCTGAACACGCCGGTGAGCCCCGAGCTGCTTCCGCCGAAGGACGGCGAAATCGCACAGTGCACCGAAGAGCTGGTCGGTCCGTACGAGTTGCACGATTTCTTCCTATATTATTTAGTCCGGTTCGGCTTCTCCCCGAGTAAAATCCTGCGCATGGCAAATGCTGCTTTTGCCGGTGTATACGACCCCGAGGTGATCCGCGGCTGGCTGCGCGTATTTGTGCGCAGGTTCTTTGCACAGCAGTTCAAGCGCTCCTGTCTGCCCGACGGGCCAAAAGTAGGCAGCGTGGTACTGTCCCCCCGCGGAGACTGGCGGATGCCCAGCGATGCCAGCGCCGCCGCATGGCTGGAGGATCTCACCTGATGGCCGATCTGTCCGAACTGTTCCGTAAAATTGCAGCTCCCCCTACCCGGGGACCGGTCAGCCGGATCATTGCGGGGCTGGGTAATCCGGGCGACCGTTATGCCAATACAAGGCACAATGTGGGATTTGTTGCCGCAGATGCCCTGGCCGCACAGGCGGGGGCGACAATCAACCGCGCGGGTTTTTCCGCTCTGTATACTGAAATTCAACTGGGGGGGGAGCGTGTGCTCCTGCTTAAGCCCCAGACTTATATGAACGCTTCCGGAGAAGCAGTCGCCGCCGCCGCCCGTTTCTATAAACTGACTCCCGACCGGATTCTGGTGATCTGCGATGACATCAGTTTTGCCCCCGGATGCCTGCGTATCCGGCGGCAAGGCTCTGCAGGCGGTCACAACGGACTGAAAAGTATTATTTCCTGCCTGGGCAGCGAAGGATTTGCGCGTTTCAAAATCGGCGTGGGGCAAAAGCCCCACCCGGATTATGACCTGGCAGACTGGGTACTGGGGACTTTCCCCGCATCTGACGCTGCGGCGGTACGCGCCCTGATGCCCGATGTCTGCGCCGCCGCGCAGCTGTGGGCGCAGGGCGAGATGGACCGCGCCATGTCTGCCTACTCGCACTGAATACGGAAAGAGGATTCATGAACGCTGAACTGACTGTCGGACTGATCCGGCAAGACCGGGAATTTTCTCACTGTATGACCGCCCTCGGGGAACAGCTGACCGCCACACGGCCGCTGCCTCTGGTGATCAACGGATTGTCCGCGGGCGCGCTGGACGCCTTCCTGTGCGAAACGGTACGCACCGTGACACAGGAGAGTAAAATCTGCTCCCTGCTCCTGGTGGCAAGCGACCATGAAGCGTCCCGGCTGACCGCCCTGCTCCAGAAAGCAGGACTGCGCGCCCTGCATTATCCCGGCAGACACCTTGTTTTCTATCCTATGACAGCCTCTCACGACCTATCGCGTGAGAGGCTATCGGTGTTGTATCGGATCACCTGCGGAGAGGCGGACTGTATTGTGTCAACACCGGGCGCCGCCATGCAGTTCACTGTCCCGCCCGACCGCCTCGCCGCATCGGCGCTGCGGGTCAGGCCGGGTGATCGGCTGGATCCCGATACGCTCTGCCGCCACCTGACCGAAACCGGATACGCCCAGGTGGATACGGTGGAATCGGCCGGACAGTACGCCCGGCGCGGCGGCATTCTGGATGTATATCCCAATGCCGCCACTCCACCGGTACGCATGGAGTTTTTCGGAGATGAAATTGACCGTCTTTGCCATTTTGACCCGCTGACCCAGCGGGTCAGTGAGGAATGCGGCGAATTGTGTCTTTTGCCCGCTCGCGAGATTGCCTTGTCCGATGAAGGACGCAAAACGGTTGCTGCCGAAATTGAGCGACGGCTGAAAGCCTGCCGGGACGAAAACGGCGCCGCAGCGCTGCGGCGCGAATCGGCTGCTCTGCTGGGCGGGGAGGATGCTGCCTTTTCGGATAAATATATGGCACTGATCTACCCCCCTGCTTCCCTGTTCGACTACATGAGCCTGCATACCCCCCGATATCCCATACTGATCCCCGACACCAATGCAACCCGGGAATCCATGCGGGCAACCCTCTCCCTGCTGCACGAAAGCATTTCGGCCATGCTGGAAAATCACTCCCTGTCGGGCAAAATTGCGCACTACATGCTCGAGGAGGGAGAATTGGATGCTCAACTGGACCGGCAGGTGCCGCTGTATATCAATACCTTTTCTTCCGGACTTGGCGGCATCCGTACTGCAGGACTGTTCGGCTTCCGCTGCCGGCGAATGCCTTCTTACGGCGCCAATACCAACCTGCTCTTGGAGGATCTCGCCCCCCTGCTCAAAGGAGGCTACCGCGTGGTGCTCGCCTGCGACAATACCGCGGCGCGCGCCGGGCTGGCACAGCTGCTGACCGATGCGCACCTGTCTTTCTTCACTGCGGAAGAGTCGGGCACGCTGCCCGAACAGGGCGGACAGATTGCGCTGATTGTTTCGGATGTGGAATCCGGATTCGACCTGATGACCCCCCGTGTAGCATTGCTGACAACCGCCAGCGGCGAGGGGGGGCGCGCCGCTGCGCGTCCGCTCCGACAGAGCAGACGCATCCCGGCCGGCAAGAAGATTCTCTCCTATGCCGATCTGTCCGAAGGAGACCTGGTGGTTCATCCGGCGCACGGAATCGGGCGGTTTGAAGGCATGCAGACTTTGAAAATCGCGGGGGTAACACGCGATTACATTACCATTGCTTACGCGGGGGCAGACAAACTGTTCCTCCCGGCGGACCGCATTGAACAGATCGCAAAATATATCGGCGCCGGTGCCGAAGACGGCAGTGTCAAGCTGTCGCGCATGGGCGGCGCCGACTGGCAGAAGAAAAAAGCGCGTGCAAAAAATGCGGCGCGTGACATGGCGCAGGAGTTGCTTTCCCTGTATGCAGCGCGTCAGAAGCGGCCCGGTTTTGCTTTTCCGCCCGATTCCGAACTGGAGGCAGAGTTTGATGAAGCGTTTACCTATGAGGAAACGCCGCCGCAGCTGGAAGCTATCGAAGAAATCAAGCGCGACATGGAAAAACCGGTTCCCATGGACCGCCTGCTGTGCGGCGATGTGGGATACGGAAAAACCGAGGTGGCATTCCGCGCTGCGTTCAAAGCAATCGCCGCGGGCAAGCAGGTAGCCATTCTGGTCCCTACCACCCTGCTGGCCTTGCAGCATTATCAGACTGCACTCTCGCGTATGCACGGCTTTGCGGTTACGGTGGATATGCTTTCCCGCTTCCGCACGCCGGGAGAGCGGAAAACCGTACTGGGCAGGCTGCGGCGTGGGGAAATCGATCTGGTGGTAGGCACCCATGCCCTGCTGGGCAAACAGGTGGTGTTCAAGGACCTGGGACTGCTGATTGTGGACGAGGAACAGCGCTTCGGCGTAGCTCAGAAAGAACGGCTCAAGCAGATGGCGCAGAATGTGGATGTGCTCACCCTGACCGCAACCCCCATTCCGCGCACACTCAATATGGCGATGAGCGGCATCCGGGACATGTCGATTCTGGACGAGGCTCCCGGCGACCGTCGGCCGGTCCAGACCTATGTGCTGGAGCATGACGACGGTATTCTGGCAGAGGCCATGCGCCGGGAACTGGCGCGCGGCGGCCAGGTGCTGTATCTGTACAACCGTGTGGAAGACATTGACCTGGTGGCCGGCAGAGTGATGAAACTGCTTCCGGAAGCGCGGGTGGTCTATGCGCACGGACAGATGGAACGCGACACGCTGGAGGATATCTGGCAGGCGCTGGTACGCGGCGAGATTGACATTCTGGTCTGCACCACCATTATTGAAACCGGCGTGGACCTGCCCAATGCCAACACCCTCATCATTGAACGCGCTGACCGCATGGGACTGGCGCAGCTGCATCAGATCCGCGGGCGGGTGGGGCGCAGCGGCCGGCAGGCCTACGCCTATTTTACCTACCGTCGCGGCCAGGCTCTGTCGGATGTGGCGGCAAAACGGTTGTCTGCCATCCGCGAATTCGCCGAATTCGGCGCCGGGTTCAAGATCGCCCTGCGCGACCTTGAGATCCGGGGTGCCGGGAACCTGCTGGGGCCGGAACAGCACGGTCATATTGACGCCGTAGGATACGATCTGTATATCCGGCTGCTGAACGAAGCAATTCTGGATGCGGAGGGCAAAAAACCCCCGGATCCTTTCGAAGCAAAAGTGGAAATTCAACGCGACGCCAATATCCCGGTTTCGTACATTTCACGCGCCAGCCACCGTATGGAAATGTATAAGAAAATCACCCTGATCCAGAACCATGACGACCTGACCGATGTCCTGGATCAGTTCTGTGACCGTTTCGGCGAACCGCCCGCCCCCACCGTCACCCTGCTCTGGATTGCGCTGACGCGCGCCATTGCATCCCGGCTCCACATTGCCCGCGTGGCCGAACAGGGCGCGGAGATCCGCTTTTTCCCCGAACGGATGGAAGCCATTGTCTGGGCGGATGTCTTTACCCGCCGCCCCGGCATGCGTTTTCTCAATCTGGGCGGGGCTGCAGTAGCCGCAAAACTGGAAAAAGGCGAAGACCCGGCGCGCACTGCCGCCGGCGTGTTGATGCTTTATGAGCAACTCAGACAGGAACTCATACCCAAGGAGGACGCAGAACATGCTCCCTGATACCCCGCAGAAAAAATCTTCACGCCGCAAGGTGATCCTGCTGGCGGCCGTTGCGGTTGTGATTCTTGCTTCCGTTCTGATTCCCGTAATCCTGATGCTCACCGCACAGCCCTATCTGCGGATGAACAACACGACTGTTTCCCGGGAAGTATACTGCTACTGGCTGACCTGGTACAAATACGAATATCTGGTCCTGTATAAAGCGGACGGCGCCGCCGACACGGAAGAATTCTGGAACAGCACCGATCCGGACACCGGTCTCACCCATCTGGAGCAGGCAACATCGGGGGCGCTCGACTACATGCGCCAGGTCGTGGCAGCCGCCGCGTATCTGGACAGCACCGGACGCACACTCACCGATACCGAACGCGATCAGATCACCCTGGCGCTCAACCGGATGCTGACCCATCAGTCGGACGGCAGCAAAAGCGCATTCAACCGGTTGGTCGAGCCGTACGGCTTTGACTACCGGGCGGTCAAGGAAGCGGTCCTCCTGGAAGCGAAAGCCAACAAACTCTATGAACTGCTTGCAGGAGATGTTTCGTCGGTTTCAGATGCGCATATCCGCAGTTATGTGGCGGAAAACTATACCCATACCCTGATCCTGATTGTCAATACGGACATTGCCTACCTGACCGACGAGGACGGCACCCTGATGAGCGACGGCAAGGGGGGCTATCAGTCCCGTCCGCTGACCGAAGAAGAAAAAGCCGAAAAGCAGCAGGTGATCGCCGATATTGAACAGCAGCTCACCGCGGGCATTGACGAGGCCGCCTTCCGCGAACTGATGCGTGAGCACAACGATGACCTCAACACACTCACCTACCGCAACGGATACTTTTTCGCGCCTTCGAGCGCTTTTACCACTTTTCTTCTGACCGAGGAACCTGATGTGACCCGGACTGCGCTGGAACTGGAAGAAGACGGCGACTGGAAGAAGGTAACGACAGAGGGTGGGATGACCGCTTTCGTCTACCGAGCCCAGCTTCTGGTCGAAGACAAGCCGTGGGACGAAGACTACAATTACGACTTCTTCTCCGATGTGCGCTCCCTGACCGCGCTGTATCTCTACAAGGCGCTCCTGAAAGAGCAGACCGAGGCGGTGGAAGTGTTTACCGAACGGGTAAACAGCATTGATTTCATTGCCCTGCCTTACCAGTATGCCTTCCGTATCGAATCCTGACGCCTTGACAAAACAGCGCAAATGTGATAAAGTAGAGAAGTAAATTGTTTTTTGCATAAAACTGCCATTTCCGGAAACCGTAATGCCGTACCGTATCCGCTTTCCGATCGGTGCGGTTCCGGCAGCATTCGCCTTTCTGCATGCTGCCGAAAGGAGTCATCATGAAAAAAAGAGTTCTGTGCATTCTCCTGCTTTGCCTTCTGGCATTGACAGGCTGCGAGCCCAGGAGCGAATGGCGTCTGGACCTTACGGGAGGATATGCGGTGGATTTCGTCAACCGGTCCCGCATCATTCTGATTCATCTGGACGACCCCGCCATGCCGCTCACCGATTCTTATCTGACTGCGGTCCGCTACAATGACCGGTATATCGTTTACAGTGCCATTCCCGTACCTGGCGATCCCGAAAACCCGGACCTTTCGGGCTTGCAGCTGTTCCTGCTGGATACCCGGACAGGTGTCACATACGATCCGTTCACCGATGAACAGGATCTGATCGATACCCTGGCGGTTCTGGACGCTCTGGACATGTGCGACTGGATCGTCCTCAATGATTTCGAAAAACGGCCGTCGGGCGCCTATACACCCGAAACCTGACGGGAGGGATTCTATGGAAGAAAAACCCCTGGACTGTCCCGGCATCGTCTGCTGGGGGGACAGCCTCACTGCCGGTGCCGGAGGGGGCGGTATCACCTACCCCGGTGAGCTTGCGCGCATTCTGCGCGATGCCGGCCTTTCCGTTCCGGTGTACAACTGCGGGGTCGGGGGAGAAAACACCCTGACCATTCTGGCACGCGCCGGAGCGCTGGATGTGGTAACCGCCTGCGAGCTGTACCTGCCGGAGCAGCCGGTGGCGGTCCCGGTCACTTTCCGGCTGCGTGACGGCCGCCCCATTGCCCCATTGCGACAGAGCAATGACCCGGCGCGCGGGCTGATCCGCGTTCTTGCCGGGGAGGTGAGCGGAACGCTTTCGATCCGGCAGGAGAGTTATATTTCACCCGATCCCGCATACTTTTTTACCAGAGACCTGCCGGGGCAGCCGGTCCGGCTTGCCGCCGGTACACTGCTCGGCAATCCGGTTCCCCTGGGGTACCGTCCCTGCCTGCCGGTGATCTGGATGGGACAGAACCGGGGTTGGGACGATCGCCCGCCGGTCCTCTCCGAGCAGATCCGTCTGCTTCTGTCCCGTCATACACCTCCCAGGGGTGCTTTCCTTGTTCTGGGGCTCACTTCGGGCGATGCAGCAGGGCGCGCGGAACTGGAGGGTGAAATGACCCGGGCATTCGGGGACCGGTATCTCAATCTGCGGGCATATCTTTCCGCCACCGACACTTTGCGCACAGCGGGGATTGCCCTGACCGATGCCGATACGGAGGCCTGCCGCGAAGGCCGCGTCCCTGCCGCCGTGCTGTCAGACCATGTTCATTTCAACGCGACCGGCTACCGCCTGATCGCAAAAGCGGTGGCGCACGCCCTGATCCGGCAGATGAAACGGTCCGGAACCGGCACCGCATCGCAAGGGGCGGGCACTGGCACCTCTGCCTGCGCCCCGCTTCACTAAAAACAGCGGCAAACACCGCACCAAAGGACGATTTCAAAATGCCAAAGGAATCTCTCAATAAAAACGCCCTGCGCAATCTGATGTGCCAGCAGGCATACCGGGATACATACCATGCATACCTTGAGTCTCTGACCGAGCCCGATGAACCGGTATGGGATTATGTGATACTGACCGCTTCCTCGGAAGAGCAGGCGCAAATATACAATACCGAAATCAGAAGCAGACTGGAAAAAGGATATCTGCCCCGCGCCACACGCTTTGTCACCATTCCCGATCCGAAAGGGGAACGGGTGGGATCAGGCGGCGCCACTCTGTCGGCGATCCGGCATGTCCTGTCGGAAGACGGCACGCTTACCGGCAAGAAAATCCTGGTAATCCATTCGGGCGGAGACAGCAGACGGGTGCCCCAGTACTCCGCCTGTGGGAAACTGTTTTCACCCGTTCCGCGCGAGCTGCAGGACGGCCGCGCATCTTCCCTGTTTGACGAATTCATGATCGGCATGACCGGCATTCCCGCGCGCATGCCCGAAGGTGGCATGCTGGTATGTTCCGGCGATGTGCTGCTGCTGTTCAACTATCTTCAACTGGAATTTTTCGGTGAGGATGCAGTGGCGCTGTCCATTAAGGAACCGGCGGAAACCGGCAGCCATCACGGGGTCTTCCTGACCGACAAGGACCGTCAGGTGCGCCGGTTTTTGCACAAGCTGTCTGTGGAAGACCTGACGGCGGCGGGGGCAGTTGACGAAAACGGAGATGTCGACATTGATACCGGCGCGGTCCTGCTGCACACCCGTGTTCTGGAAGCGCTGGCCGGTCTGATTTCCAATCCGGCCGCCTACGACCATTATGTCAACAGCCGTTCGCGTCTTTCCTTCTACGGGGATTTTCTGTACCCGATGGCATCGGAAGCGACGCTGTCCGATTATCTGAAAGAAGCGCCGGAAGGCGAGCTTTGCCCCGAACTTTCGTCCTGCCGTAAACAACTGTTCCGTACTCTGTCCGGATTCCGGCTGCAGGTGTGCCGCTTCTCCCCCGCTTCGTTCGTTCATTTCGGTACCACGGCCGAATTGCGCCGCCTGATGTGCGATGAGATTGCGGATTACGCTCCCCTGGACTGGAAGCGTGCGGTGGATACAAACAGCCCCTGCGCCGATTATACGGCCTGCAACGCGTATATCAGCACCCGGGCGCATATCAAGCCGGGGGCCTATATCGAGCACAGCTGCATTCACCGGGGCAGTGTGGTGGAATCGGGTGCAATCGTCTCCTGCATTACCCTGAACGGTCAGCATATCCCGGCTGATACGGTAGTGCACGGCCTGCGCCTGGCAAACGGCAAATTCACAGTGCGTATGTACGGGGTCAATGACAACCCGAAACTGTGTACCCATATGGGAAAAGAACTGGATCAGCCGCTGTGGACTGCCCCCCTGTTTCCGGTGGCAGACAGCACCGACGAAGCGCTGGACTGCCTGCTCCGTGGGAAAGCGGCGCAGCAGACCATCAGCCTTGCGGATTCGTTCCGTCAGGCAGATCTTTCCGCACAGCATGACTGGCACCGTCAGGTGGAAGAAACCGTGCGTCTGCGCCGGTTCCTGGACGCCCTGGAATGCAAAGCTCCTACTACCGTAACTTCCTCCCTGTTTCCTTATACGCTTGCGGACCCCGAAAGCACCTACCGCAGACTGGAAGAAATGGCGAACCAGCATGCCGCAGATCCTCTTTCGGACCTGCTTTCGCGTCTGCGTCTTTACTATCATCTCTCACAGGTGGGGGACCGGCGTCACCGGGACGCATACCAGGACCGCACTTTTGACACTTTGCGTGAGAGCCTGCTTCATGCCTCTCTTGCAGATATCCGCTATCGGGAAGACTTGCGTATCGCTACTGATTCTTGTTCGGTAGAGTTGCCTGTCCGGATCAATTTCGGAGGAGGATGGTCGGATACCCCCCCCTATTGCAATGAAAATGGCGGCTATGTACTCAATGCTGCCATTACCATGAACGGAAAATGCCCGGTACATGTGCAGGTCAGTAAAATGGGCAGAATGTGTATTGCGCTGACCAGCAGCGACAACGGATCCTACCGGGAATTCACCAGTCTGTCAGCGCTCAGGGACTGCCGCAGTCCGCATGACCCCTTTGCCCTTCACAAGGCTTCCCTGCTGGCCATGGGCGTCATTCCGATGACCGACGATGGCTGCGACCTGCAGACCCTGCTGACCCGGCTGGGTGGCGGATTCCGGCTGGCCACATCGGTCACCGATATCCCGCGGGGATCCGGGCTCGGTACTTCCAGTATTCTTGCCGCCGCGTGTATGAGTGCGCTGCATCGCTTCTTCGGAATTGAGGCTACCTGGCAGCAACTTTCCAACAAGGTACTGTGCATGGAACAGCTCATGTCCACCGGCGGGGGCTGGCAGGATCAGATCGGCGGACTTCTCCCGGGAATCAAGGCAATTTCCTCAGCTCCCGGCCTGCGTCAGCAGTTGCAGGTGGAAGAACTCCGTCTTACTCCCGAAATGCAGGCATGCCTGAACCGTCGCTTCGTTGCCATTTTCACCGGTCAGCGCCGACTGGCGCGCAATCTGCTGCGCGAGGTGATCGGCCGTTACCTGGGCGGAAATCCTGACACCCTCTATGCCCTGGACCGGATTCAGAAGGTGGCAAAACAGATGCGCGACGCGCTGACCAATCAGGATCCCGATACCTTCGGAGATCTGATGAACCGGCACTGGGTACTCTCCAAAATGATCGACGAAAACTGCACCAATGCCGTGGTGGAAACCATTTTCGAAGCGATCGACGACCTGATTGCCGGCAGGATGATCTGCGGTGCCGGGGGCGGCGGCTTCCTGCAGGTGCTGCTGCGCGAGGATGTCTCGTATAAACAGTTGCAGAAGCGCCTGGCCGAGGTATTCCCCCAGAGCGATATCCGTGCCAGAAAGATTGCATTCCTGTTCTGAGGGCCGAGCCCCGGGCAGGATCCCCGGAAAAAATCAATCTGCGGACCATGGTCCGCAACAGAAGGATGAGACATGTCAGATAAACAACACAATCCCCGTCTCAACACAGTAGGCGGACAGGCGGTGCTCGAAGGGGTCATGATGAAAGCGGGCACCCAGGTCAGCACCGCGTGCCGCCTGGAAGACGGCAGCATTACGGTGATATCGGACACCTTTGTGTCTGTGCGGAAAAAGCACCGCATTCTCAATATTCCCCTGCTGCGCGGGGTCATCAATTTCGTGGAAATGATGAAACTGAGCATGCGTACGCTCAACGCTTCCGCCGCCGCCATGGGGCTGGAAGAAGCAGAAGAGTCCCGCTTCAGCAAATTCCTCAAAAAGCATCTGGGCATCCGCCTGACCGATGTGATGCTGGTGCTGGCAACCGTCCTGGGCCTTGCGCTGGCGCTGGTCCTGTTCCTCTACCTGCCGCGCCTTGCTTCCACCGGCATTCAGTATCTGGCGGGAGACCGGGAACTGGGAGTCTGGAAAGCGGTTGCCGAGGGAATTGTAAAGATCATCATCTTCATTCTGTATCTGTTGTTGATCTCCCTGATGCCCGATATCCGCCGCACCTTCCAGTATCACGGCGCGGAACACAAAAGCATCGCCTGCTATGAAGCAGGTCTGCCGCTGACTCCCGCACAGGCATCGAAGTGCTCGCGGTTTCATCCGCGTTGCGGCACCAGTTTCATGTTTTTCATGATTCTGCTGGGGGTCATTGTAGGCATCTTTGTCAACCTGATTTTCCCCGACCTGCCCGACCTTGCCTATGTGGGCATCCGGATTCTGATCCTGCCGCTGGTGGTGGGGATCGGATATGAATTCATCATGTTTGCGGGCAAGCACCCGAACCTTGTAACTAAAATTCTTTCCGCCCCCGGGCTGTGGATGCAGTGCATCACGACACGCCCCCCCGACGAGTCCCAGCTTGAAGTGGCCATTGTAGCGCTCAAACACGCGCTCGGCACTTCGGTTTTCCCGGACTTCGATCCCACACAATATGAGAAGAAACCCGCCGGTGCACAGGCCTCTTCTGATGACCGGCAGGCCGATCCCGATGCGCAGCAATCTGATGCCGGCACACCGCAGCCCGATACATCTGCGCAGCAGCCCGGCTCCGCTGCGCCGCAAGCGGGCGAGATGACCGCGCAGACACCGGCATCCGGCAGCACACCTGCCGACGCACCGTCCGACACAACGCATGAAACTCAGTGAACTGACTGCACGCCTCACCGCCGCGGGAATTTCCGATCCCGCGGGTGAGGCACGGATTTTATTCCGGGACCTGTGCGGATTTTCCGACTGGCAGCTGTACGGCTTTGATCCCGAAGGACCGGACGGGCTGCTCCTGCGCGCCGCGGAACGCCGGTGCGCACACGAGCCACTGCAGTATATACTCGGAACGGTGGGGTTCTGGCGTGAAACCTACCTTGTCACCCCCGACTGTCTCATCCCCCGCCCGGACACAGAACTGCTTGTTGAGCAGGCGGTCCGTCTGCTGCCGCCGGGTGCGCATTTTGCCGATTTCTGCACCGGGAGCGGGTGTATTGCCATCTCCACCTTGTGTACACGCAAAGACACGCACGCGGATGCGTTCGATATTTCTGCCGGTGCGCTGGCAGTTGCGGACGAAAACGCACGCCGGTGCGGTGTATCCGACAGGATCTCTTTCTGCCGTGCCGATCTGCTTTCCGGCCTGCCCGACCAAATCTGGGATGCGGTGCTCTGCAATCCGCCCTATATTCCTGCGTCGGACATCCCTTCCCTCTCCCCCGAGGTCCGGTGCGAGCCGCATCCGGCGCTGGACGGCGGAGAAGACGGACTGCTTTTCTACCGTACGCTGATTCCGGCCGCAAGCCGTTGCCTTGCGCCGGGCGGCTTCCTGCTTTTTGAAATCGGATGGAATCAGGCCGCGGCGCTGCGCGCGATGGCCGATGAAGCCGGATGGTCCGCACAGGTCTTCCGGGATGCCGGCGGCAGGGACCGGGCAGTGCTTCTGCAGCCCTGACTGCCCCGGTCGCCTGCCCCGCAGCGGACAGGGCCGCCGATACGCCGGATGCCCGATGGGAAAATGCAACCTGTCGGAGAGCCGGTCTGACCGGGAAACCACCGTGCCGGTGCCCTCAGCGCATGCGGGCAAGTATGCCGCCTTGCACTGAAGCCGCCCTCTCCGGGGGGCGTCTGCGGACGATCTGTCCGCCTGTTTTGCGATTCCGTCCGTTCCGTTTCCGGTTCTCTTTATGATTCCCCTCTTCCCGTGCCGGTGCACCCCTTCAATAACAGCCCCGCGTCACACTGCATATGCTTGCAATAGTGATTTCAGTTGACGAGGTGTGTTTATGAACAAGCCGACTGTGGGAATACTGTTCGGGGGACCGAGCAGCGAATATGAAATTTCGCTCCGCTCCGCCTGTACGGTGTGCCGTGTCCTGCTGCAGAACGGTTACCGGGTGCTGCCTCTGGGTATGACCCGTACGGGTGCGCTGTACCGGTGTGATTGCACACCCGAGGAGATCCGCGACGACCGCTGGCTCCCGGACGCGCCCAGAGCCGCTCTGCTCTGGGACGGGTGTGTGTGGTATCCGGATGACGGCGGAAAGGATCCGCTTGATGTTCTGTTTCCTGTCATGCACGGGGAGACCGGCGAAGACGGCAGACTGCAGGGCATGCTCTCTCTGAGCGGAATCCCGTATGTGGGATGCGGCTGTGCGGCAAGTGCCGTTGCCATGGACAAGGCATATGCCGCACAGCTCAGCGGCCTGCCCGCAGTACCTGCCGTCACCCTGTTCTCCGACGAATTTCATTTCTCCCCGACCCGCGCGGTTGCGAAGTGCGAGCAGGCCTTTCCCTACCCGCTGTTTGTCAAACCGGCACGGTGCGGCAGTTCCCGCGGCACCGCGCTCTGTCCCGACCGTGCAGCTCTGCAAAAGGGGATTGAAAACGCTGCCGCATTTGACAACAAGATTCTGGTTCAGCCCTTTCTCCGTGCGCGGGAGATTGAGGTGGCTCTGCTGCAAGCCGGGCAGACCCTGATGGTCTCCCCACCCGGAGAGGTCCTCTCACAGGCTGCTTATTACGACTATGAGACCAAATACGGAGCCGCTGCCGCGCCCACCCGGATTCCGGCCGTCCTGACGCCCCGGCAATGCGAAACCGTACGCACCATGGCGGCGCGGGCGTTCCGGAATCTGGAGTGCCGCGGTCTTGCGCGCGCCGACTTCTTCCTGACAGCGGACGGAACCTGGTATTTCAACGAGCTCAACACCATGCCGGGCTTTACCGAAACCAGCATGTATCCCCGGCTGATGGAAGCCTGCGGCGTGCCCATGCCCCGGCTGATGGAGCTGCTGCTTGCCGGAGCAACAGGAGGGGGCAGATGATCGCGGTCTATGACAGCGGTCTGGGCGGTCTCACGGCCCTGCGGGAAGCACGCCGGCTGCTGCCGGGAGAGGATTTCATGTACTTCGGTGACACCGCACGCATCCCGTACGGAACCCGGTCCGCTGAAATTATCCGGGCATATGCCCGGCAATCCCTGGATTTCCTGGCGGTTTTTTCTCCCGAAGCAGTTCTGATTGCGTGTGGAACCGTGAGCAGCGTGGCTCTGCCCATGCTCAAGGAGCGCTACCCCTTTCCGTTGTACGGCGTACTGCAGCCCGCGGTACGGGCGGCATGCGCGGCTACACGGAACCGGAGAGTGGGCGTGATCGGTACGCAGGCAACCGTTTCCTGCGGGCGGTTCCGGGCGGAACTTGAGGAAAAGAGGCCTGACCTTTCCGTGTTTCAGGCCGCCTGTCCGCTGTTTGTATCCCTGGCGGAAGAGGGGTGGACGGCTCCCGATGATCCGGTGGCTTCTGCAGCGGCACGCCGCTATCTCGATTGCTTTTTACAGGCGGGGACGGACACCCTAATCTTGGGATGCACCCATTTTCCCCTGCTCTCAGGCGTCATCCAGCGGATCCTGCCGGGTGTCACCCTGATTGACAGCGGCGCCTGCGCGGCGCGTGATCTTGCCGCCGCGCTTCCCGGTCCGGCTTCAGGCAGAGGCACTCTGTCCTGCTATGTCAGTGACGCACCCGAACATTTTGCCCGTCTGGCGGAACGGTTTCTGAATGAACCGCTCCCCAGACCGACCCTTGCGCTTTCCCGGTCGGCACTCTGACCGGAACATCAGAAACCCGGATCGAACAATTCCGAAAGAGGAAGGATTATGTCAAAATACAGAAAAGGAAGAATCAATGACGCCGTGGCGCAGGAACTTGCCATTGCGCTGCGCGATGTCCGGGACCCCGGCATTGCAGACAATTTTGTCAGCGTGACCCGTGCCGAAGTGGCCCCCGATCTCAAAAACGCCAAGGTCTATGTCTCGGTAATGGGTGATGAAAAAGAAGCCCTTGCCGCACTCAAGCGTGCAAACGGGTTGCTGCGCCGGCATCTGGCGGTGCACCTGAATCTGCGGATCACACCCGAGCTGACCTACTGCGCGGATCATTCCATTGAGCACGGAGCACGCATTGCCAGCCTTCTTCGCACGCTGTCCGAAGAAGAAACCGGCGGAAAAAACCAGGAGGCATCCGATGAGCACCCGTCTGAGTCTTGATGCGCTGATTGACCGGCTTGCCGGGGCGCGTCACCCGGTTCTGCTGATGCATACCCGTCCCGACGGGGACACCGCAGGCAGCACCGCGGCGCTCTGGCATCTGCTGACCGCCATGGGAAAACCCGTGTCTTATGCCTGCCCGGATCCCATGTACCGCAGACTGCAGTTCCTGTTTGAGGGCTGTGAAAGCGCTCCCCTGCCCCGGCCGGAGGAGGGGACGGTCATCACGGTGGATGTGGCATCGCGCGCACAGCTGGGCACGCTGGCCGACCGGCCGGACATCGGTGCGCCCGCCTGCATGATCGACCATCACGAGCGGGGAGAGCTGTTTGCCGACTGCTATGCCGACCCGTCGGCGGCGGCAACCGGCGAGATCATCCTGCGCATCGCGCGCCGCATGACCGAGCGCGGCCTGATCGCATCCATTCCGGAAGGGGCGATCCATGCCATCTACGCCGCCATCTCCTCGGATACAGGCTGCTTCCGGTATGCGAATGTCACTCCCGACACGCACCTGGCAGCTGCGGAACTGCTGCGTGCCGGCGCTGACGCCGCCGATATCAATCACCGTCTCTTTGACACCAAGAGCCGCACACTGATGCAGGCCGAAAGCATGGTGCAGAGCGGTATGGAGGTTTTCTGCGGCGGACATGCGGCTCTGTTTGTGCTCTCCCGCGAACAGATGCAAAAGGCAGGACTGACCGAAGAAGATTTCGACACCGCCGTAGATGTGGTACGCACGCTGGAGGGAGTAGTGATCGCGGCAGTCGCAAAGGAGACCTCGGTTGCGGGCATATACAAGATTTCGCTCCGCTCCACCGGTCCCGATGTAGGAAGCATTGCCGCCGCGCAAGGGGGCGGAGGACACCGCCTTGCTGCCGGCTATACCCTGCGTAGCAACTGCCCGCAGCTGGTTGCACAATCGGTCCGGCATCTGCTCAGCGAAGCCCTGACTCCCCTTGACAAAGCCCCCGTATCGTGATATAATTGCTGTCAAAACCATATTGCACCGGACAAGCGGATTTGCCGGTTTCCCATTTCGCTGTCTGACCGCTATCCGCCATTCCGGAAAATCCGAAGTGAAAAGTATTACCGCAAAGGAGAAGTCTTATGAGTACTGCATTCACCGCGCAAGACAGGCGCACCGATTACTGCGGCACCCTTGGCGCCCGGGA
>CASFDI010000110.1 GCA_949293405.1 uncultured bacterium
TAGACCGGCACATTTTCTTTGCAACCAACGGCTGCGGAGATTATTATTGTTATAAAGTTTCCGCAAACGGTGAAGTTGACACATCCGGCATCTACCTCTGGGGACATGAAGATTTTGAAGCCCGTTATGTGGCGAAAGACATCAAAGATGCAATCATCAAATATTACAACGATGAAATCTGACCGGCGCTAAGAAGGAGTCTCCGTCCGGATATAACAGACGGTAAAACCGATACCGCTTTTTCTCCTTGCCTTCGGCAATTTAAAGAAAGCGGAAGGGTCTCCTCATGCGGGGCGCTGCCCCGGACCCTGCCGCCTTTTAGAAAAGGCGGGCGAAAACTTTAAAAAAGGGTATCAGAAGTACCGGCAGCCGGTACCGCCGCATGAAGGCGGGTACAGACTGCCGGTTTTTTGCGGGACCGGGAATGTGCGAACCCTTTGTCCCAAAAAGATTCTTGGCCCGCACGCTTCTTAAAGAAAGCGGAAAGCCCCCGTCTGCTTAACGGGAGGATTCCTGCTGCATGCGCAATACCGGCTGCATCGTCAGTTCGAAATAGTGTGCAAGCTGTTCCGGGGATTCCCGCATGCCGCGGCGCAGCCACCATCCTACGCTTTCCACAAAGGAGGCGGCAATATGGTTGACCAGGTAATCCTGGGGCAACTCGGCAAGACGCAGTTTCCCGGTATCTGCAAACCGGAGCTGAATCAGTTTCTTCAGATTGGTTTTGAAGTCCCGGAGAAAAATCTCGTTGTTCTGTGAGGAGAGCAGGGCCAGAATATTGCGGTCATTCTCTTTCAGGTGCTGGATCAGATGCACAAACACCGAATCAGCAGGTGTACCGCAGGTATAGTGACTGTGCGTCTGGCTGTGCCCCATCGCCGTATCAATAATATGTTCGAACAGCTCCTCACACAGGGCCCGGAGCAGATCATCCTTGGTTTCAAAATGCGCATAAAAGGTCGCGCGTCCGATATCCGCCGCGTCAATGATCTCCTGCACTGTGATCCGGTTATAGGCCTGCTTCTCCAGCAGCCCGGTAAACGCACTGAAAATTGCGTCTCTTGTTTTTCTCTGCCGTCTGTCCATTTTCCTCTCCGTACAAATCCGGCAAAATGTTCGGTATCGTACATTCCGCCGCAACTGCCTCTTGATTTCCTGCCGTTTCTGCGTTATCATAACACCGTACAAAGTGTTCGGTAATAAATACAGTATACCGGATTCTGCAGAGAAAGTCAAGCGGAGGAATCACATGAAAAAAATCAATGATTTTCTGGCCGGGATCCCGATGACCGCAGTAGGCGGCGTCTTTCTGATTCTGAGTTTTGTGCTGGCACAGGCAGGCGTGAATCTGCCGGTGGATCCGGCATGGGTGACGGTCATCATCAGCGGTTTGCCGCTGCTGTACCTGGCGCTCTGGCGCATCGTGCACAATCCGGGTATCAGCAAAATCTCGTCTGCCCTGCTCATTACGGTCGCCATGATCGCCGCCATTGCCATCGGAGATCTGTTCGCGGCAGGAGAAGTGGCGTTTATCATGGCGCTCGGCGCCATTCTGGAAGATATGACCACCAACCGCGCCAAAAAAGGGCTGAAAAAACTGATTGCTCTCGCTCCGACCCAGGGCAGACGCATCAGCGGTAATCGCGAAGAGATGATTGACGCACAGCAGATCCGGCAAGGCGACCTGCTGCGTATTCTGCCCGGTGAAACGGTACCGGTGGACGGCGTCATCATCAGCGGAGAAACCTCGGTGGACCAGTCGATCATGACAGGCGAATCGCTTCCGGTTGATAAAAGCGTGGGGGATGAAGTATACTGCGGAACCATCAACCGGTTCGGTGCGATGGATATCCGCGCTACCCGCGTAGGGGAAGACAGTTCCCTTCAGAAACTGATCCGCATGGTCCGGGATGCGGAAAATAAAAAAGCGCCCATGGCGCGCATTGCCGACCGGTGCGCCAGTTGGCTGGTTCCTGCAGCCATGCTGATTGCGATTGTGACCGGACTGATCACACGGGATATCACCCGCGCGGTGACCGTGCTGGTGGTCTTCTGTCCCTGTGCCCTAGTGCTTGCAACACCTACCGCCATTATGGCAGCGATCGGGCAGGCGACACGGCACGGCGTCATCATCAAGTCGGGCGAAGCACTGGAGAAGATGGGCAAGGTGGATACCGTGGCGTTCGACAAAACCGGTACCCTTACATACGGAAAACTGCAGGTCAGCGACCTTGTTTCCCTGGTGCCGGAACGGAATGAAGAAGAACTGCTCGCCCTGGCGGCCGCAGCCGAATCCAGGAGTGAGCATCCTCTGGGACGGGCGGTTGTGGACGCCGCACTGCAGAAAGGGCTCACGCTGTCTCCGTGTGATACCTTCCGCATGACCGCCGGAAAAGGGGTTTCCGCCGTTGTTTCGGGTCAATCTCTGTATTGCGGCAATGAGGCCTTTCTGATCGAAAATGGGATCCGCCCGGACGGCGTCGCAGAGAGCACATTGGAACGATTCCGCTCACAGGGTAAGGCGTCCGTGCTGGTTGCGCAGGAAGAGCGATGCATCGGGATCATTGCCCTTTCGGATACGCTCCGCCCGCAGGCGCGCGACATGGTAGAACGGCTTAGCGCCATGCACACCGAGGCCGTATTGCTTACGGGTGATAACCGCAGAACCGCAGACTATTTCGCCGCACAGGCAGGCATCACAGAGGTCCGTGCAGAACTGCTGCCGGAAGGCAAGGTGGAGAGCATCGCACAGCTGCAGCAACAGCGTCGCACCGTCTGTATGATCGGGGACGGCGTCAACGATGCACCCGCCCTGAAAAGTGCGAATGTGGGCGTCGCCATGGGAAGTATGGGCAGCGATATCGCGGTGGAAGCCGCCGATATTGCACTGATGAGCGACGATATTTCCAGAATTCCCTACCTGAAGCGCCTCTCCAATGCCACCGTTGCCACCATCAAGTTCAGCATTACCCTCTCGATGTGCATCAACCTGATAGCCGTCATTCTGTCTGTCTGCGGGGTGCTCAATCCTACTACCGGCGCCCTGGTCCACAACGCAGGCTCCTGCCTGGTTGTGCTGATCGCCGCCCTGCTCTATGACCGGAAATTCGAAGAGACCCCGCGCCCGCAGAAATAACCGTCCCTTTGCGCCCCCGGAGATGACGCGGGGTACCGAAGGGGATGATGCGGGGCGCCGCCCCGCACCCCGCCGCCTTTTAGAAAAGGCGGGCGAAAACTTTCATATAAGGGCATCAAGAAACCGGCAGCCGGTACCGCCGCATGGAAGGCAGGTACGGGTTGTCGGTTGTTCTGTCAGGACCGGGAATGCGCGAACCCTTTGTCCAAAAAGGTTCTTTGCCCGCACACTTCTTAAAGAAAGCGGAAGGCCCCCGTCATGCGGGGCGCCGCCCCGCACCCTGCCGCCTTTTAGAAAAGGCGGGCGAAAACTTTCATATAAGGGCATCAAGAGAACCGGCAGCCGGTACCGCCGCATGAGGGCGGGTACGGGTTGCCGGTTGTTCTGTCAGGACCGGGAATGCGCAAACCCTTTGTCCAAAAAGGTTCTTTGCCCCGCACGCTTCTTAAAGAAAGCGGGATCCCCCCGTCCGAAAGCCCCCGTCCGCGTCAGGACAGCGGAAAGGCGCTGCTGTAACGGGACTGCCACCAGGATTTCCAGGGCAGATAATAGGACATGCCGGATTCGGTGACATCGTGTCCTTTTCCGATCGAATAGGCATGGTAGCCATGTTCATTTTTATAAATCAGGTCGGTATTCCCAACCCAGACGAGCCGGAACAGGTCGGACTGCGGGTCAAAGTCATATGCGTCGAGCGACTGCAGTGCGGCAAGGGACTGCACGACCAAAATAAAGTCGTGGGTACAATAACTGTTGCTGGACCGGATGCCGGCGGCATCATTGGAGATGAACTCCAGCATCATGCCCTGCTCACCCTCCACCGGAGAGCGGGTGCCGTCCAGAATGTAAGCGAGCGGATTGCCGTCAGCGTCTGTCCCGTTGCGATATCCGGATGTATCGCTCACAACCGTACCTCCGGAATAATTGTTCCGGTAAAGCAACTCCACAATCCCGGCAAGGTCATCCAGACCGACGCCGCAATAGGTATAGGTGGTACGCACGCCGACGCCCGTTCCGGCGGGATCGCCCGCTTTCAGTCCATTGCTCACCGAACCGGAGTCCTCCGCGCACAGGTAAGCAGCTCCGCCGTTCATCATCAGCTCTGCGGCGCCGGGGGCACAGGTCCCATCGGGCAACTGCCCGCCCGGGGTGGTCCAGCACGCCTTGACCCGGGTAAATCCGTACTGGTCGAACCGTTCTATGTACGCGGCGTGATCAAATCCGGTCAGCACCCGGTTGACACGGGCGGCGCCGTCCTGCCCGTCCGCCGAAAAATAGACGGTTGCCGCCACGATGGGCAGAATCATCGCCATGCGGTGGTTGGGGTTCCAGGTCTTATAGAAATTTCCGGTCAATGCGGGGCCGGTCTTATAGAAATTATCGTCATCGGTCGCAAATGCGGTACTGATGGCAAAACATTCCATCACAAGATCCACCCGATCCTGCTCCTCCCCGGTCAGATGGTCCCACAGTGAAGGGGTGTGGCGGACTACGGCGAGTGCCATGGAAATGGTTTCATAATGCCAGAAGGGACCGGCATTGAACATGGGTTCCTTGCCGCCGCTGATCAGATTGCGCACATGAGCGAGCACGCGTTCCTGCACCGGCCCGTCCACCGGATAATCGTGCTGCGCCAGCGCCAGATACAGAAAAGCTGAACTCTGGTTATTGACATCTCCCGCGTGATCAAACAGTTCCTTCTGCTGAAACAGTGCAGTATCGTATGACCAGGCAAGCATTTCCGGATCCATGGTGGTGAACACGGCGTCGCAGGTCAAAGGTCCGGTCACCGGCACAGCGCCCAGCCAGAAGGCAAGCACTGCCTCTCCGTCAGTCGGCGGAGTATCCGGAAAGACAGGTACTTCCCCGTATGCGGTTTCCACAGTGGCAACCACCGTGCCGTCTACCCGGAACTGTACCGGATAGGTGCGCACAATCCGCTCATACTGCGCCCTGTACATGGTATCCTCACTTGCCGGAACGATCTCGCGATCCCAGCCGAGAAAGCGATAGTACGAATGCACATCGGGGGACTTGTCAGGTGAACCCGGGAATACCGGAATCTCGCCGGCAGGCACTGTCACGACAGTGGGCCTGCCATTCGCCACAAAGGTAATCTGATAGGAAACACCTTCTGTCCCTGCCGTGGTCTGCTCTGCAGGATCGGTCACGGGGGCGGATCCGACAGCAGCGGTCGAATCAACCGGCTCCCCTGCGCAGGAGACAGGAATACCGAATACAAGAGCCAACAGTGACAGCAACAGCGAACGGCGCATGGTCTTTCTCATTCTCCCCACCCTTTCCGGCACAGAATTCTGTTTTCATAATAACAGACTTTTCCCCTGTTGTCAAGCAGAAATACGGATTTCACTTTCCGCCGCACAGACGGCCTCCCTGTCGCATGTGCCCTCGATTTTCCCGGTGCGGCAGCGGATGCGGACTGCTGCCCTCAACGGTGTTTCTCTCCCTGTGTATCCCACCGTGCGGCATCCCATCCGGGTGCCGCATCGGTCAGCACACCCGGTAAGTGGCAAACCAAAAAAACTGCCGGCACCCGGGATCATCCCGGATGCCGGCAGCACCGTGTGCAGAACCGTTCTGCACGGAAAAGAATTGCGTAAAATCAGCCGACCAGACCGGACCGTTCAATACCCTGCACCAGGAATCTCTGGCAGAACAGGTAGATCACGATCAGCGGAGCGATAATCATCAGACCGGCCGTGTTGCGGATCGCATTGGTGTACGCTTTCGCCGCTTCAAAGTTAATCGCGTTGAGCGAATCCGGAATGACATTAATCAGATCAGGCATCATGTTCGCAGAACTGCTCGACACCAGCAGCGGAACATAGAAGTTATCGGTCCACTGCCAGGAGAACGAGAACAGGAAAATGGTAATCATCATCGGAATCGACAGAGGAAGGATGATCTGGAAGAAGGTCCGGATGCTGTTGGATCCGTCCACGCATGCCGATTCTTCAAGCTCATCCGGTACCCCGCGGAAGAACTGCCGCATCATGAAGATGTACAGACTGTTCTTGAACGCCAGACCGGTAATCGAAAGGATGACCATGGGCCACACGGTTCCGACAAGGTTAGGCGCTTTTCCGAAGATCCAGGCAAGCGGTCCTCCGATATTGAGCGACTGGATGGTCGCAATATCAAAACTTGCGAAATGCTGCAACAGTGACAGGCGCAGAGTATCGTGCGGAATAATCATGGAGATGATGACAAAGAAGAAGATCACTTTTACACCGCGGAACTTGTATTTTGCAAGTCCGTAGCCGATCATACAGCACGCCAGTGTCTGAAGCAAAGCAACCAACAGCGACAGACCGGTCGTGCGCAGCAATGCGCCGAGGTACCCGTTCTCCACAGCAATCGCTTTATAGGTATCGAAGGTCCAGTTCTTCGGGATCAGATTGACCGTAGGATCGATGAAGTCCATTCTCGCCATAAAGGACTGCGTAATCTTTTCCACGAAGGGGTAAATGATGATAAAGGAGATACCCACCATCAGAATAAAGCGTGCAAGATACCAGACCTTGTCAATCCAGAAGGAGGAAGAGGTCAGACGAAGTTTCCAGCGGTCCAGATTCGACATTTTA
The DNA here is from genome assembly GCA_949293405.1 of uncultured bacterium. Classification (GTDB taxonomy): domain Bacteria; phylum Bacillota; class Clostridia; order Oscillospirales; family CAG-272; genus UBA1740. Next base: position 6,742 of record CASFDI010000110.1, read on the forward strand.
CCGGCGAAGTCCACCCGGATGCGTTTTTTATTATCTTTGAGCACTCTGGTGCTTTCAGTCATGTTAGCGTCCATCATTCTCTCCCTCCTTTCAGTCTCTCTTCTGATAGAAGATAAATGCTTTCGCAATCAGGGCGAAAATACCGATTACCGCCAGAATCAACAGGAAGTACATCCAGTACATTGCAACCGTCTGCCCTTTTGGCGTAGCCGAATTGTACAAGTCATCAATGTAGGACATGACCACATTGGATTCCTTGGTAAAGCTGTCGATAATGGAATAGATGGCATTGACCAGGATCATCGGGCTGATCATGGGGAACGTAATCTTCCAGAATGTTTCCCATGCGGTCGCACCCTCAATCTGGCAGGCCTCGTAAATAGAGGGCGAGATCGATTGCAGACCGGCAAGGAAGATCAGCATCTGAACACCTGAGAAGTTGACAATGTCGTAGATCATGTTGACCAGGTTGACCACATAGACCACCAGCTCCGTGCCCACCTTCATGTTAGAGAAGAGCAGCTCGACATCCATCATGTTGATCAGGCCTTCCTCCTGTCCCTCCAGCGTACCGCCGCTGACGCCGTCCTCTGTGCTGTCAGAAGACTGATTCATCGCTTCAATCGAATCCATCAGACCGGTTGCCAGAATAACAGGGACAAAGAAGATGGCACGGAATACCGCGCGTCCCAGCATCTTCTGGTTCAGAATCACTGCTACAAACAGCGAAAACACCACGATTGCAGGAACTTCCAGGAGAATCTGCTGGACACCCTCCAGCAACAAGGTCTTATACTCGTACTGTGTATTGAATGCCTGAATATAATACTTGAATCCAACCGGAGTCACGATATCGGGCGCCCCCGCCACACCTTTTGTAATGTCGGCGAAAGAAAACCAGATGGAGTCAATCAGAATGGGAAGATAGATGAGCACTACCCCAAGCACGAACGGCATTACAAAGAACCAGCCGGCACGCGCCTTACGAGCCTCAAGGGTTGTAGGACGGAGGAGCGAACGAAGCGTTTTCTTCTTTTTCCTTCCGATGGGGGCGGTGGGGAGGGCTTCCCCTCCCGCCGCCGCATCAGGAGATAATTTCTTATGATCTGTCACTGCGTCACACCTCATTTCGTAATGGTTTCGAGTCGCTGATAACCAATCGCAGGCAACTCAATCGTCTCACCGCCGAAGTTCAGCCGTACACTGAAGGTGTTGTAGTTCAGCAGGAAGCGGTAGAGATGAGTACCGTCAGAATAGGTTACCAGCACGATGGAACCGTCCGCAAGTGTATAGTCGGTCGTCTCATACGCCGCGCCTGACTGAGAGTCGGAGGAAGTCACATAATGATACTGCGTTTCGTAATCGAGCGCGCCGATCTCGGCAGTCAGCGTGCCGGAATCGTTTGCATAAGCCTCGCACAGGACACGCACGCTGTCTGCCAATTCCTGGGAAGGAGCCTGACCGAGGCGCTCCGCGGCATCCGCCATCAGGGCGTCATAATCTGCGACACTGTGCACGGTCATCAGACTTTCGTCCGCCACCAGTGCCTGGCAGGCTGCAAGACCGGTCTGTCCGGTTGCTGCTTCGATTGCTGCAAGGTCTGCTGCATCCAGCGCCGCCAGCTGCTCGGCAGCATAAGCGTCCAACTCTTCGGCTGTGGCACCTGCCGCCTGCATATCCGCATAGGTGTAAACGAATGTGCGGACCGCACGCAACACTGCAGCCTTGGCACTCCGCGCGGCAATCATCGCCGCCTCGGTCTGTTGCAGGAATTCTGCCTCCAGAGCCGCGATGTTGGCAATGGATTCCGCCTCGGTAATCACACGCTCGCCGATCAGAAATTCATGCCCTGTGATCTCGCACAGCTGCAGATCACCGATGGCAGCGTTGAGCTCCTTGTAGGTCTCCAGCAGATCTTCTTTCCAGGTATGGTAGTTGACCGAATAATACTGGGACAGGTAGTTTTCCTTCATCACATCGAGGTTCTGATAGGAAAGCAGGAAGTACAGGGATGCACCGGATTCAATCGAACGCAACAACATGTAGTCCGGTTCACCCGACTGGTTGAACACATCACCGGTATACGACAGATAACCGTGTACCACCATACCGAAGAACGGGATGGTACGGCTGGCGCCGCGGTAGTGACTCGAATCAATCGGTGCTTCCAGCAGATGATCAATATACTTGAGCGCATAAATGTTTCCGCCGTCGCTCAGCACATTGCTGTAAGTATCCGATACGGTCTGCAGAATACCCTGCATGGCGTACAGCGCTTCCTGACGGTCATAGTACTTATCCTGATCGAAATCGGAAGAAAGCCCGCCGGCCATCGAGGAAACTGAAATACTGTCTGCACCGAACTTATTGTACTTCTTGGTAAATTTGGCAAACAGGCTGGGAATCATATCGACCGACACCGCGTAACTGTAGGGAATCTCCATCTGATAGACCGAGTCATATGTATACAGAATGGCATACCGGTTATCCAGTGCCCGGCCCACAATCTTGCGTGTGCTCACACCGTCAAATGCCGGTGTGTAAGTCAGATACATAAAGTCAAAATCCGGGAAGACTTCAATGCCGCGGTCTGCGTTGTTCTCAACATATGTGAGCAGATCCTCAAACCCGCTCTTGCCTCCCACGACCTTTTCCCACTTGACCTTTACGGGATAGGTTCCAATCACTCCGTCATTGGCAAATCCGGTCAACTTGAACTTGATATTGGAAATGCCGCTGCCGGCCAACTCCTCGTACATGGTCTCGATATCCTTGAAGGTGGTCAGCGCAACATCCACTTCCACCGGAATCGAAAAGATCTTCTCGGTCGTTTCAGTTTTTCCGAACACCTCAATATAGAGCGGCAGATCGGTGCCGATTTCGTCGGCATTCAGTTTGGACAGGACTCCCTGCTCCACCAGATACTCGCGATAGGCCGCTGCCATACCGACATAAGAGGTTTCGTAATAGTCGGTGATGCGGAATCCGTCAAGGTTGGTTGCGTTGACCAGATCCACCACGGCAGGATCCGACAGCATGACATAGCGGGTGGTGTAATTGCCCATGTACCGTTGCTTGGAATACACCGTGATTTCCTTATCCGCCCCGGTCATGGTATAGATGTCACTCGGACGAAGCACAACACTCTGCCACACACCGACATAATCGTATGCGGCAAAAATCTGCGCCTGCAGGCGTACCAGAGCTTCCCCTTCGGTCATAATGGCCAGATATCCGAATCTGGTTCCCGATTCATCGGTTCCGACCAGACCGTACACCGGCATCCGGATGGTCTCACTGTGCGCTGCTGCCTGCTCAAAGTTGCGATAAGCACTGTCATACCCGTATACCGGAGCACTCAACTCGGTATTGGTAAAATCGGAAAAATTGATCAGTGCACCGGATCCGTCCGGATAAAAGATATATCCGTCCTGTTTTTTGGATGCACTCCCCATATACTTGAGGAACTGGATGTTCTGAAGTGTATAAGTGGTTTCATCGAACGACACGCTGGACGCAGGCAGAGTCACTTCCACACCGGTATCGGTCAGAACATACTCCAGCGCCAGACGGAAGACAGGAGTAACCTCCACCAGCACTTCCACACCAAGCCGTTCCTCACATGCCAGCACCTCGTCCATCGTCAATTCCGGATTGAGATACAGCACTTCGTTCTGAATCGACGCTTTTCCACTGATGCTCAGGTCGCCCAGAAGATATACAATCGGATAGATCTGTCCTTCCGCAAAGGGATTCTCAGCGGTGTACTGGGCCAGTCCGGGGTAATCCTCCAGATAACTGTTGAGTGAATCCTGATTGGTAATGGTATTCAGATCCAGCGTTGCACGGTATCCGGTGTAAATCAGTGTCCCGTATCCCTTGTCGTACACATTGCTGATCTGACGGGAAATGGCGGTATTGTTCGCGGGAAAACGGGAATTTGCGGAACCGAGCATGTAATACTGCATCAGCTTGCTGTATCCTACGCCGCCCCTGGGATTGTTATACTGGTCAAAAGTTGTAATATCCCCCAGGCTCTCCTCAGGATAATACAGCATGGTCTCCAGAAAATGCTGAACGGATTCTTCGTTTCCGTATTCCAGCGTACAGGGATTCCCTTCAAGGTCGGTGTACTCGCTGTGCGCAGGAGTCGCATCGGTCACTCTCACAAGCGACGGATCCATCAGGAATGAATAGTACAGTTCTGCATAGTCTCGGAGCACGGTCTGCTGCGCAGGAATCAGATACAACTCACGGAAATCATCCTCCGCAATTGCTACCGGCAACAAATACCGTGTCGTCGTATCGCCCATGGTATACTCAATACGCACCCCATTGCGGATCAGATCAATATAAATCTGTCCTTTCTGAGCGGCATATGCAAAAGAGTTGTAGATAAAGGATTGCTGATTTGCATCCAGAAAGGTAATCCATACCTGACTGAGCAACTCCTGTTTATTACTCGCGCTGAGGCCGGAACCCAAGTTGTAGGGATTGGATCCCAACAATTCCCCGGTTAACCGGTTCTTCAGAATGATCTCGCCGGTGTACTTGCCCACATATAGCTCGTACCCGGTGGTCTGTGCAGCCAGATACATGTATCCGCTGCTCAGCTGATCTGCCAGTTTCTCTGCCAGGCTGGTATAGGCCTGTGACATGGCCGCGTTGGTCACTTCCTCGTACGGCGGCGCATCCGCCGCGGATGCGCCAATCGGCACGACGTACACCAGGCTGCCCACCAACATGGCAAGTACCAGCAAGGATGATATAATTCGTTTCGTTTTCATTGATCAATCTCCTACCTGAACATTATCGGAAACTCAGTTCCTGCGCTATGTTGTAGACAAAAATGACCATCTTCCCTACCAGGCTCGAGAACAAAATCGCCATAAACATGATAACACACATACTCACAATCGTTGCCAGCGTCATCACAATATTCTTTCCGAGAGAGAAGTTGTGTGTCACCAGCATACCGAAGAAGAGCAGGAACCCGACCCAGATATATCCGAGAGATACAAGCAAAGTCACCAGTGCTCCTTCGTTCAGGGTCAGAATGTTGGAAAGCAGGGTGGACAGTATCAGGAAGATCGGGAGCGGCGCCAACGAGTAGGTTGTAGCGACAAACACATCCCGGAATGAGCCTTCCCCGTCAAAGAGCGTGGTCAGACACCAGTTGGCAACCACCCACAGCATGACCGGAACCGCCACCGAAATAATCTGAATGAAGAAAGATGAGTAAGAATCGGTGGGATTGAAAATATAGCCCCGCCCGATGACCTGATAATAAAACGCCAGAATGGTAATTGCAAGGAAGGTCAGTCCGGCGCGCACCGATCCGCGTTTCTCGTGTTTGAGATCCCAGAATGCATCGAACGGATGGAAGCACAGATGCACAGCATAAACCAACTCCTCCCAGTAGGACTTCTTCCCTACCTTCAGAGAGGTCTTGTAGTTGAGTTTTGCAGCGTACTGGAGCCACTTGACAAATCCGAACACCACCGCAATGACTACGACCGGAATGACCCATCCGAACCGACCGATCCATTCCTTACGGATCTCGGCATAGGAATTGGAATAGTATTCCGTCTCATATGCGGACCGGAGGTACTCCATCGCGGTCTCGTATTCGCCTTCGCGGTAATAGGCTTTTCCGACACCGATGTAAGCTGCGTCAAAGTTGTTGTTCCATTTGAGGACTTCTTTCCAGTCTTCAATCGCTTTTGAGAATTCGCGGTCCACTTCATTCTGCAGAGCGCTGATCAGACGGTCGCCATATGAGGTACGGGTATACATGGTGAACGATCCGCCGTAATCTGCAATCAGCAGATTCGACCCCTGATAATCCAGCGCCTGAATGTCCGAAATGCTGCCCAGCTGATTTCCCGAATCGCCGAACGCAAACAGCAACACACCGTTGGAATCATACGTGTAGGTCTTGTTGCGGTTCAGGTCAATAATGGACCAGGAGCCCGCAGGACCGCACGCCACATCTCCAAGATCGGAAGGCTTGTCGCCAAGGTAAATATTGACTTCACCCTGCGGGTCAAAGAAACCGTTTCGCTTCATGACCTCAACGCCCTTGGAGTTGATCATCTTGATCGGAGAGTATTTCGGATCCTTCGATTCGATGGCAGCAGTCTGGTCGGTCTCGTTCAGCGTCGTGGTGGTCACGAACAGAAATCCTTCTTCGTTGACTTCGATGCTGCGGAAGTTGATCGGCACATACACATTGCCCGAATTCTGGATCTGCTCTGCGGACATGAACTGCCGCAGGAAAATCTCGAAAATGTTATAAGTTACCTTCTGCGCACCGATGAAGCCCGAGAAGTTGGACTCCTCATCCATCACAATGACGCCCTTATTGCACAGACTGGACACCACAAAGATCCGCCCGTACTGGTCCACCGCACAGGAGACGGGGGAGAAGCCGGTTTCCTCACCGAACAGAGCCGACTCAGGCTGTGAAATGATCTTCACATAGTTTCCGGAAAGATCGAACATGACCAGACGCTTGTTGCCTGTATCGCAGACATAGACATACTCATCGGTCACGAAAATGCCTTCCGGAGAACTGAAGGTGTCTCCCTTCTTCACACTGCTGTCAAATGTCTTGATCTCATATTTGAGTTTGTAATACTGATTGAGCACGATCACCCGGCTTTTGGAATAGTCAACCAGGTACACATCCCCGTTGGGCGCTGCGAAAATATCGCGCACCGTGACGATCGGATCGGAAAGACCCATGTATTGGCTGTCTACATTCAGCGTTGCTGTATAGACGGCAGGCGACCACATGCCTTCCCCTTCTGCCGAGTAGGTATAGGTCTGATACGGTTCATACGCCGCGGCAACGGTACCGAACAGCATCACCAGTATATATGCAATGATGACTGCGGAAAAAAGTTTTTTCTTCATCGCTCCGGTACCTCCTGTTAGTCTTTCATACCGCTGGAGCCCATGGTTTCCACGATCTTACTCTGGTTGACCACAAAGACGGTGATCGGCACCAGCATCATGACCACGGTAGCGGCTGCCGCAGCACCCGAACGGGCAACACCGCCCGCCAGAATCTGCTGAATCGCGTAGTTGAATGTCTTAAGCTGTTCAGAATAGATATAAATGGAAGAACCCGTATTCCACAGTGTGCGGAAACACTCGATGATCAGGGTCATCCACGCCGGTTTGACCATCGGCATGGCGATCACCCAGAAGGTGCGGATTTCGCTTGCGCCGTCCAGACGCGCACTCTCCAGTACCGTATCGGGCACCGACGATTCCATGAACTGCTTCATCAGATACAGCCCCATAGTGGTTGCCATGGCGGGCAGAATGATTGCCCAGTATGTATCAATCATGCGGAACGCACTCATCATGATGAAGTTGGTCACCTGGTTGACCGTCTGATGGAACATCAGGGACATGACGATGATTTTGAAGATCACATTCCGTCCCGGGAAACGCATCTTTGCCAGAGCATACGCCGCCATCGACGCAAACAGCAGGTTCCCTGCAGTACCCACCGCAGTGATGAACACCGTGTTGAAAATATAACGCGAGAAGGGCACCCACGAGTCACTCATCAGAGAGAACAAGTCGGCAAAGTTCTCCAGATTGGGTTTGCGCACAAAGAAACGCGGCGGGAACATGAACAACTCGTCAAGCGGTTTGAGCGACTGCATCACCGCATACAGCATGGGCAGGAACATGAACGCACCCATAATGGTCAGGAAGAAGGCAATCCCCGCATCTCCGCCCTTGCTGCGGTTGAGCACCACCTTATGGCCGCGTGTTCTCAATTTCTTATACTTCATATCACTGGCCCACCTTAGAGAGTAGTTTCTTGACCACCAGGTTACAGGTCAACATGATGATAAACAGGACCACCGCAATTGCGGAGGCGTAGCCGATCTCATACCGCTGACCGCCGTAGTCATCGAGATGGTGCATGATCGTATGCGCCGCATAGTCGACTGACGGGAAACCGCACAAAGCGGTAACCACCGCGCCGAAGCCGAAGGACTGGGTGATGGAAAGCACTGCGCCGAACATCAGCTGCGGACGCATGGTCGGCAGTGTAACATACCAGAATTCCTGCCAGCGGTTGCGGATACCATCCACTGCCCCCGCCTCATACAGACTGCGGTCAATGGTCTGCAGACCTGCAATGAATGCCAGAAACGCGGTACCGAGCGAAGTCCACAGCGCGACAATGATACACAGCGGCATCACATAATCCGCATCCTGGAACCACAGAATCGGCGTGGTGATGAATCCCATGTTGAGCAGAAAACCGTTGGCCCATCCGTAAGAGTCGGACGAGAACAGAGTCTGCCAGATCAGATACACCTGCCCCGAAATCGAAGGCGCGTAGAAAATCAGCGTGATCACCGCACGGATCTTGGGGGGCAGTTCGTTGATGAACCAGGCAATCAGAAGCGACATGAAATACGATACCGGTCCGGTAATCGCAGCAAATACCAGGGTGTTTTTGCAGGCGATCAGGAAGATCTCATCACCGAGAAACAGACGCGAGTAGTTTTTCAGGCCCTGCCAGTGCGGGAACTGCAGCATGTTGAAGTCTGTCAGACTCAGCACCATCGACAGCAGCACCGGCACCACCGTGAAGAGCAGAAACAGCAAGAGGAAGGGCGCGATCATCAGGTACGCCACCTTGTTCCGCTTCATCTCTTTCCACACCCACTGGGCACGGGTCATATCCTTGCGGGCGACCGGGCGGGCAGTCTTGACGGCTGCACCGCTGCCCGGCGTTCCTTGTTCTATTTTGTTTGCCATGTGAATTTCTCCTTATGCACAAACTTGTTGGTCAGGACTGGGATTGGCCGCGCACATCGTCGGGCGTCTGTCCCTGTTCCAGGACCTTCAGCCCCAACTCTTCGCGCTTACGGCTCAGCTCCACGTTGATGGTGTTGATATAGCTCTGCAGTGCATCCACCGGATCGGCGTCATCATTGGCCGCATCCAGGAATGCGAAGTTGGTATACCGTGCAATGATGTAACTGCCGGGATAGTTGACGATCGATGCCATATGCTCAAGCTGATCCTGAATCGCGGCATTTTCCTTGGTGGTCCAGGACAGTTTCTCAATGGTATTCAGATTGGCGGCATTATATTTGGCGGAAGGACCGATCAGGGCCACCATGCGGTTGCCGTATTCCGCTTCCACATCCGCGCTGGTCTGCCATTTCATGAACTCCCAGGCTGCTTCCGGGTTCTTGCATCCGTGCATCATAATGGTCGCGGTAATGGTCGCCATGGAATCATAGTTGAAGGTGCCGTCGTCACGCACCGTCCCCGGAATAGAGGAGAATTCCCACAGTCCCTGAATTTCGGTAGCGAAGACGGTCAGCTGGTTATACAGTGTGGTATAGTCCTGAATCACCAGCGGCATCTCACCCGTACGGAACCGGTTCTGAGCATCGAAGGTCACCGGGAAGGAGTAGTCGGTATACAGCCGGCAGCAGAACTTGAAGGCGGACAGAGCCTCCTCTGTCCCGAGTCCGATCGCAGCACCCGCATACTCGATATCATCCTCGTAGAGCCACATGGAACCGCCGTTCTGATACAGGAAGAAGTCAATTGCCAGGGTGTAGGTAATACCGATATCCAGGTTGTTCTGCTGCAGTACCGGCAGCATGGCAATCATCTCGTCCCAGGTCTCCGGTACATCGAGCCCCAGGCCCACCAGCACATCCAGCCGGTAGAACATCATCGGGAAGCCCATGGTCAGCGGCAGACCGTAGGTCTTGCCGAGCAGGGTGACCGTGTTCATGGCCACCTCGTGGTAGTTGCCTTCCACCACTTCATCAAAATCCGAGAACCCGCTCTCGCCCGAGATATCACCCACAGGCATGATGGCATCGCGGATCGCGTAGTTCATGATCGTGGTGGAATCCAGTCCGAGGTATACATCGGGCCCTTTATCCGCCAGAACCGAAGGCAGAAGCGTTCCTGCAGTAACCAGCTTCAGGGTGACAGGTGCGCCGTACTGAGCGGTAAAACCGGTATCTGCGTCGATCAGGCTGCGCCAGATCTTCGACTGGTCACGGCCGGTGGCGAGCCACACTTCCAACGCATCATCGCCCTTGACATTCTCGTCAGTCACGCCCATCGAATCATAGTCGGTAAAGAAGGACATGAAGAAGGAGCAGATCTCAAACCATGCCGACTGGAAGAAGTTTGCCTTCGCCTTGGGCAGCTTGACATCCGACGGCTGAATGGTGAAACTGTCCACCGTCAGCGCGGAGCTCTTGGAAGTGTTGATCCAGGTTCCCAGCGTACCGAGGTACGACTTGAGGTTGGAAAGGTTGCCCGCAATCTTGTACTCGTTCTGCCCCATGGTGGCAAGCAGACGGGCCACTGTATCAAGTGTCGCCACATGGGCGCCCTTGGTACCGCACGCTTCCTCGAAATACCGGGAGATCTGGTCCAGGGCAACTGCCTGCTTGTTCAGCTCGTAAAGTACATCCGGCATGATACTGGAGAACTTATAGTCTCTGTATTCGTCCGGATCCGCACCGGTCAGCTGAATGATACGCATGTAACAGTTGTTGATGGCGCTCAGGGACTCTTCCGCCTGACGGATCAGGTCCGCCAGACCGCCCAGACTGACTTCCATATACATGGTGTAGGACTTGCCGGCTTCAAAATAGAACTGGAATTCAGCATCGTCATTGTGCAGGGTGACGGTCTGCCAGTCCTTGCTGTAGTCGAAGCGGCAGTAATATGCTTCCTCAAACGGTGCCACCGGTGTACCGTCGTCAAGGCCATATACCACTCCGGCCGCAGGGTCGCGGTTTTCGGACCAGAGTTTGATCGTACGGCTCAGGTACATTCCTTCCTGACCGTTCTGCTTGAAGCGCATGACAATGTCATACAAACCGCTCTCCGGAACCGTAAAGGTATATGCTGCCCACTGCCCCACGCTGTTGTAACTGTTGGCGCCGATTACATTATATAATTGCGCTGAGGGAGAGGAGGGGGTGTTGATCGCGGAAGTGCGGTCGTTGGTCATGTATACCGAAGAGTCGGACACATAATCGGGCGTCTCCGCCTGAATCACCGTGACGCTCTCCTTGCCGCCGGTCGGCGCCTTGGCGCCGTAAGCGGTTTCTACATATTTAATATAGTCGTCGTAGCTCATGAAGGAAACAGACTCGTCATCCGAGGGGATCAGCGTGATGCTCTTGAGGATCGTAGCCTCGCGCGCCGCTTCCAGGGTCAGGGTATGCTGACCTTCCGACAGGTAAAACTGGAAGTACCCGTTGTAGTAACCGGAAGAGTCCGAACAGATATAGGTACGCCAGATCTGATCCTGGCTGATCACCGGCGTCAGATCGTTTCCGTTAATATCCTGTTTGAAAACCTTGTTGCCGTTCTCATCCGTTTCATAGGCGTATGTCCACATCTTGGTCATGTCGAGATAGCTCGCTTCCGAAAAAGGAATCGAGCCGTCCAGATGCAGTTTTCTCTGAATGCTGTTGATGGTGCCTTCCAGCGTAAAGTACTCAAAAGCAATCGCGTACATGCCGCTGCCGCCTACGGGAATATTGAAAGTCCAGGTTACTTTACCGGTTGAGGCAAGATAAACCGAAGACTGCGCAAGCGCGGCATCACCGCCGAACCAGGACTGCCATCCGTCTGTCCCGGAGCACTCCGGGCTCTCCGACACCAGCGCGCCGGCGCCCTCCCCGTCCACAGTGAAATTGGTAATGTCTACCGAAACAGTCTGAGAACCGGGCCGCGCATTGGCGTAGCCGGCAAGGTAGTTGGCGTATGACTGAGCGTCGAGATACGACTGCATCTCCTCGGCCGTTGTCTGGGAAGAAAAATCTTTCCACTGACCGGCAGCGGCTTGTACCCCAAACGCGCCCACCCCCAGCATCACTGCCAGGAAGGCCGACATCGCCCGTATGTACCACTTGCTCCTCATGAGTTGTTCCTCCGTTATGAACCGTTTTGTATGAATAGCATATATGCGCTGCTATGATACGCTTCCTATCATACCATACGGCAGGCAAATTGTCAAGCGCTCCCAATTCCCCGCTGCCATCCCCCGGACCGCGTTGCGAGCGCGAAACAAGGCGTTTACAATCGTTTCATTCCGGACACGGTTTGTTCATGTTGCGCCAGGTCGGTTCGCCAAAAAAGCAAACAAAGCAAAGGTAAATTCAGTTTACATGTAAACAGCACAATATCAAAGGGTTTTCGTTTAAACTCAAAGCATACAAATGAAC
>CASFDI010000111.1 GCA_949293405.1 uncultured bacterium
GAAGCAAAGAACCTTTTCGGAAAAAGGGAAGATCTGGGACCAAAGTACAGATCCTCCGAAGCCGGCCGGTACAAGCCGGCAGGAAAAGGGCACGGCACGCGGCGCCGCCGCGTGCCCGACTCCTCTAAGGAAAGACCGGCAGCCGGTTTACCGTTACGGTAGTACCGGCTGCCGGTTTTCGTCTACTCGGCCTCAGGGGGCGGTTCGCAGACGGGCGCGGGGCGTACAGACGCTCCTGCGGCGGAGTCTTCGGTGGCGGAGTCTTCCGCTTCCGGTCCGGTGCGTCCGGCAGACCGTCCCCGGCGCTGCTTCGCATCCTCTGTAAGGGCCCGCGCCTTTTTCGCAGCCTCTCCCGTGATGGTACCGGCTCTGTAACTTTGTCACGGAAGGCGGTTCTTTGCTGTGGTACACTGCATACAGTAGAAATGAGGGAATCACAACCGGGATAACCGGAACGGAGGTACGGTATGGCGAAACGAAAGGCGGCAGCGTCCCGTCAGGCAGACGGACCGAGGGCCCGGCCGGCGGCACTGCAGTCAGGTACGGGAGACCGAAAGGCAAACGGGGCGGCGGACGCAGCTGGTACGACTGGCTGTGGGTGGCATCCGCGCTGTATCTGGCGCTCGGATTTTTCAATATTCTGTTTGCCTGGCTGGGGTTGCTCTGCTTTCTGATTCCGCTGATCATAGCGCTGGTCGGGGGTGGCAAGACCTACTGCAACCGGTATTGCGGCCGCGGTCAGCTGTTCGGACTGCTGGGCGGCAGACTGGGGCTGTCGCGGCGGCGCGACATGCCGCGCTTTCTGAAAAGCAAATGGTTCCGCTACGGCTTTCTGATCTTTTTCCTTGCCATGTTCGCCAACATGCTGGTGGTCACCGGGCTGGTGTTTGCGGGGATGCGGGAGCCGGGTTATTCGGTAAAACTGTTCTGGACTTTCCGTGTTCCGTGGCGCTGGGCGTATCATGGGACGCTGTTTTCACCCGGGGTTGCGCAGTTTGCGTACGGGTTTTACGGGTTGATGCTGACATCCACCCTGCTCGGGCTGATACTGATGGTGCTCTTCAAGCCGTGCTCCTGGTGCGTCTGCTGTCCGATGGGCACCATGACGCAGCTGGTGTGCCGGGCGCGGAATGTGACCGGGTCACGGATGAAGCGCGCCGGAAGTGATATACTGAACACAAAGACAGGAAGCGCGGTCACACCGGCGCCTGACGCGGAAGAACCGGCGGCGCGGCAAACAATGCCCGACCGGCGGCAAACACCTATTGATTAAACAGAAAAAGGAGAATAATCATGTCTGTAACGCATCTTACAAAATCAACATTCACCCAGGAAGTTCTGCAGTCCGACCGGCCTGTTCTGATTGACTTTTTCGCGACCTGGTGCGGGCCGTGCAAAATGATGAGCCCGATTCTGGACGATTTTGCACAGAGTCAGCCCGGGGTCAAGGTCTGCAAGGTGGATGTGGACCAGGAGCCCGATCTGGCGCGCGAGTTCGGGGTGATGAGCATCCCGACCCTGGTAGTCATCAAAGACGGAAAACTTGCCAACCGTGCGGTGGGCCTGCAGAGCAAGTCAGCCCTGCTGACGCTTGTGAAAGGCTAAGGCGCGCAGGCGGTCCCGGTCGAGAATACGAACCGTGCCCCGGCGGCTTTCCACAATCCCTTCGGCAGTGAAATAGCGGAGCATGCGGGTGACCACTTCGCGGGCGGTGCCCATATAGCGGGCGATCTGCTCGTGGGTAAGGTTGACCGTATCGCTTCCGCTTTTTGCTGTTTCGTCCCAGAAGAAGACCGCCAGCCGGCGGTCGAAACTCATGAACAGGATCTGCTGAAACACCCACATCACTTCCGAAAACCGGTCCACCGCTGCCTCCAGCGCGAAGACCTTGACCGGCAGACTGCGCTCTGCCAGGGCGGCAAGTGTGTTGCCCGCGATGATGACGCAGGAGGAATCCTCCTCCGCGTCCACCGCCACATCGAAGGTGATGGCGTTGAGCACGCAGGAAGCGGAAAGCATGCAGATGTCTCCGGGGAAGAGCCGGTAGAGGGTGATCTCGCGTCCGTCCTCGGAGGGCAGGTAAGTGCGCAGGCAGCCGCTTTCCACCAGGATGGCGCCGGTACAGCCGCCGCTGCCGTGCAGGTGCTCGCCCTTTCTGCACAG
>CASFDI010000112.1 GCA_949293405.1 uncultured bacterium
TTTCTTGCTGTGCAAAAAATAACGAAAAAAGTATTGACAAGCCCTTCATGTTTTGATATAATATTGCTTGTTCAGCGGAATGTACCTTTAGCTCAGTTGGATAGAGCAACTGCCTTCTAAGCAGTAGGTCGAGGGTTCGAGTCCCCCAAGGTACGCCACATCATACATGGAGGATGTAGCTCAGTTGGTGGTAGCGCCAGGTTGTGGCCCTGGAGGTCGTGGGTTCGAGTCCCATCATTCTCCCCATTTTGTGTAGGGCAATCGCCCTGCACTTTTTTCTTTCCCCCCGCGGCGGCGCCGTGGGGGGGCGCGGTGCTTGTTGCGCCCCGGCTGTGCCGGGAACAGGAGACAGGAGGCAGGAATGATCGAACTGGAACATATCAGCAAGACCTTCCGGGTGGCAAGACGCAATGCGGGTTTCGGGGAAGCGGTCCGGGCACTGTTCCGGAAAGACTATACCTGTATTCACGCGCTGCAGGATGTGTCCTTTACGGTACAGGACGGCGAAATGGTGGGGTATATCGGACCCAACGGAGCCGGGAAAAGCAGCACGATCAAGATCATGAGCGGGATCCTGCGGCCCGACAGCGGCTCCTGTGTCATCGACGGCCGCGTGCCGTGGAAAGACCGGGTCGGACATGTCCGGCAGATCGGGGTAGTGTTCGGACAGCGGTCCCAGCTCTGGTGGGATGTGCCGGTGATCGACAGCTTTGAGCTGATCCGGGACATATACCGGGTGAATCCGGTCCTTTACAGACAGAACCTGTCCCGGCTGACCGAACTGCTTGATATCGGGGAAATTGTCAGAACGCCTGCCCGGCAGTTGTCGCTCGGACAGCGGATGCGCTGCGAGATCGCGGCATCTCTTCTGCACAGCCCGAAGATTCTGTTCCTCGATGAGCCGACCATCGGCCTTGACGCGGTGTCCAAGATTGCGGTGCGGCAGTTTATCCGGACGATCAACCGCGAATACGGCACCACGGTGATTCTGACTACGCATGACATGCAGGATATTGAGGCGCTGACAGAACGGATCCTGCTGATCGGGAAGGGGCGGATCCTGTTTGACGGTTCGCTGGAAGGACTCCGGTCGCAGCGTTCCGCGCATAAGATCCTGACCGTGGAGTATGCGGGCGGCAGACTGCCGGAGGACCGGAATATGACGGTGCTCCGGGATCCCGGCGGCCATGCGGTGATCCGCATTGATCCGTCCGTCCTGCCGGTCTCCGAAGCGGTTGCCCGCATCTGCTCTCTGGCGGATGTCACCGATCTTATGGTCAGCGGGGAAACGGTGGAGGAGATGATGGCGTCTCTGTACCGGGAGTATGAAATATGAAAGCGTACCTGTCCTTTTTCCGGATCCGGTTCATCGCGGGTCTGCAGTACCGCGCGGCAGCCTGGGCGGGCGTCTCCACCCAGTTTGCCTGGGGTGGGATGAATCTGTTGATGTTCCGCGCTTTCTGGCAGCAGAATCCGGACGCCTTCCCGATGACCTTCTCCCAGCTGTCCACATATATCTGGCTGCAGCAGGCCCTGCTTGCCATGTTCATGGCATGGTACTTTGATGACGAGATTTTCTCTTCTGTCACCACGGGCGGGATTGCGTATGAACTCTGCCGTCCCTGCGATCTCTATGCCATGTGGTTTACGAAAAATATGGCCACCCGGCTCTCAAAGGCTCTTCTGCGCTGTGTCCCCATCCTGCTGATCGCCGTGTTTCTGCCCTCGCCCTACCGGGTGACCCTTCCCGCCGGGGTGGCGGCAGGTCTGCTGTTCCCGGTGTCGCTGCTGCTGGGATTTCTGGTCCTGATTGCCTTTTCCATGCTGATCTATATCTCCGCATTTTACACCCTTTCTCCGATGGGGATCCGGATTCTGGCGACATCGGTGACCGAATTTTTCTCAGGCTCGCTCATTCCCGTTCCGTTTTTTCCGGCGGGGCTGCAGACCGTCATGAATGTTCTGCCGTTCGCTTCCATGCAGAACACCCCGTTTCTGATCTATATCGGATACATCACTCCGGCGCAGGCGCCGGGATACATACTTGTGCAGCTGGCATGGCTTGCCGTATTGCTGCTCACCGGGCTTTTGCTGATGCGCCATGCGCTGCGGCGCGTGACGGTGCAGGGAGGATGACATGAAACTGTATCTCAGATTCATCGGTATTCAGATCCGGTCGCAGATGCAGTATAAGGCTTCTTTTCTGATGACTGTGATCGGGCAGTTCATGGTCTCCTTTACCGCTTTTCTCGGCGTGTATTTCCTGTTTGCGCGTTTTCACGAGGTGGCGGGATTCACTTATCGCGAAGTACTGATCTGCTTTTCGGTGGTGCTGATGTCCTTTTCGCTGGCGGAGTGCTTTGTGCGCGGATTCGATATCTTCCCGCGCCTGATCCGAAGCGGAGAGCTGGACCGCATTCTGATCCGCCCGCGCAGCGAAATCTTTCAGGTATTGGCTTCACACATTGAATTCTCCCGTGTGGGCAGACTGCTGCAGGCTGTGCTGATGCTGGCAATTGCGATCCCCGGAAGCGGCATTGACTGGAGCGCCGGGCGAGTGCTCACCCTTGTGCTGATGATCCTCGGCGGACTCGCGGTGTACTCAGGACTGTTCATGTTGTATGCAGGGATCAGCTTCTTCACCATCGAGGGGCTGGAGTTCATGAACATCTTCACCGACGGCAGCCGCGAGTTCGGGAAATATCCGCTTTCGGTTTACGGCAAGGGGGTTCTGACTTTCCTTACTTTCGTGATTCCGATTGCGCTCTTCCAGTACTATCCGTTGCTGTACCTGGTGGGCAGATCCCCGCATGCCGGGCTGATGCTGCTGCCGCTGTGCGGATTTTTGTTTCTGATTCCGTGCTATGCCTTTTTCCGTTTCGGTCTGCACCGGTATAAATCCACCGGTTCCTGAGTGCGGGCGGCTTCCTGCCGCCCGCTTCCTTTGTCCCTCGCGCCGCTCAGGCGGTATTTTCACGGGCAGACCGTAAGGTGATTGCATTTCCCGCGTGGATATGATACAATCAATACAGAACGAAGGAAAGGACAGGTAAACGCCGATGAAACGACGGTATATCCCAGCGGTGCTGGTGGGGATTTTGTGCCTGCTTTGCCTCTGTTGCTGCGGGCAGACTTCCGGTGATGCGGACAACACCGCCGGCAGCAGTTCTGCCACTGCGGCAGACCCACCGCAGCACGAACCGGTGTACGTGGGCACTGCGGTGAGCGGTGTGGCCGGGGCGCCGCTTGTTGTGGACGCTTCCTATGTGTGTCTGGTGCAGGAAGGAGAGAATTCGTACAATTCTACTCTGCGTAAACTGGTGCCGGTACTTTCGGATGCCTGCGGCGGTACAATCAGAAGCGGAGATACCGGAGATTTTCCCGAGTAGGAAAAGGAGATTCTGCTGGGGATTGTCTCCTCAAGGCCGGCACTTGATCCCCTTTACCGGCGGATGGAGGGGTATTGCGCCGACGGCATCGGAGTGTATATGGTGGCGGCGCATGACGGAAAAGTCCTGCTCTGCGGTGATACGGTCCGCGGGGTATCTCTGGCGGTCTCCTATTTTACGGAACATTTTGTGAGCGGGGAGGGCATTGCCATGCCTGAAAAACTGGAAGTGATCTGTGCCTATGACCGTGCTGCCAACACAGGCGCGCCTCTGCGCGAGGAAGAACTGGCAGAAGAGGAGCGGGCCGGGGCGCTATACCTTGACGGCAGAAAACTGGAGGGCTTCTCGCCCGACACCGACCGGTATACGGTGGAACTGGAGTACGGGGTGCCGTGCCCGGAAGTGACGGCGGGGGCATACAGTCCGCGTGCTTCTGTCACGGTGGAGAATGTCACCGGGACCACAGACGGAGTGGCGCGTATTTCGGTCACAGCTGCGTCCGGCGCGGTCCGCACCTATGAGGTCGCGTTCCGGCATCTGGATCATTATACTGTATCGGCAAAGATGGAAAAAGCGCGGGGCGGCGCGGGCGGCATCATCAGTCTGGTGCACGATGACGGTGATCTGGCAACCGTGCGCTGGCTACAGGAGCGCTTCACCGCTTACAGCGAGGAATACGGCGTCGATCTGTCGGTGATGATCGCCCTGATTGCAAACCGGGTTTACCGGCAGGACCCGGCGCAGCCCTATGTTTTCGATCCCGACTGCGTCATACAAGAGCAGGCAGACGCCTGGCGGGAGCTGCTGGAGAGTCCGTATTTCTCCCTGGGCTGTCATTCCTACACACACGGCAACTGGGGACAGACCGACAGCGACGGACTGATGACCCGTGAAATTGTCTCCGCCGGGCAGATGCTGCGCGATATTTTCGGTCTGCCGGTGCTGACTTTCGTTTATCCCGGGTTTGCAGAGGTACCGGGGGAGGAGCGCTATAACGAACTGTCCATGTCCTATATTGCACGCAATTATCTGGCGGCACGCTTCCTGACCAGCGGGAAGGTCAATCCCATCGGGGCTGGTACCGATTTTGTGCGGGTGCTGGCGCACGGCGCCTATTCGGGACAGGCGGGACTCGATGCACAGCTTGCCCGGATCGATGAGGCGGTGAACGGGGGCTGGGGCGTGCTGTTCTTCCACACGGTTATTCCCGAGCAGACCGCGGTGCAGAATATTACGGTGGACTATGCGTATATGGAACAGTTGTTCCTGTACCTGATTCCGTATCTGCAGGACGGCAGGCTGTGGTGTGCGCCCTTTGAAGAAGCGGCCAAATATGTCTGGGAATACGAACACAGCCATGTGCAGGCGGTGGGGTATGCTGACCGCATCGAGGTCAGCCTGCTCCTGAATGAGGACGCCGCATTCCCGGAGGGGTCGGCTTTGGATACCGCGGTACTGGACTGTTCGGTGACGGTGCGGGTGGCGCTGCCGGACGGGATGACAGAGCCGGTCTGTGGCGGTACCGCGCTCTCCTGCTTTTCGGAAGAGGGCGTTCGCTATGTTTATGTCGATGTGGCGGTGGGGCAGACTGTAACGATTACGCAGGGGGTGTAAGTGCCCGGGCCACGATGCTTTTTTCAAGGACAGCCGGTCCGGCATTTGCCGGACCGGCTGTCTCTGTCACGAAGCCGCGGCAAAAGGAAGCGGCGTGCTTCTGTGCACAGGCAGGGAATGCACCCGGCGCGAAGGGCCCGACGGCAAAGGTTGTCGGGAGCGCCGGGAAATCCGGCCGCGGGCGCTGCTCCGGCGTCAATGCCGTTATGGAATGGCACGCGCGTCAGGCTTCCGGTGGTTGCTTTTGCATGATGGTGCTTTTTTTGCATCCGGATGAATATAGTATACGGAAGCAAGAAAAGGGGAGGCGTCTATGACCGGAAGTGAAGTCAGAGAGGGGCTGACCGGCCAGCAGGTTCTGCAGGCACGGGCTGAACATGGCTCCAATACACTTAAGGAAGTCAGAACAGAATCGTTTTTCCGCAAACTGCTGTCGAATCTTTCCGATCCCATTATCCGGGTATTGCTGTTTGCTCTGCTGTTGCATATTGTATTGAATTTCGGCCATTGCGATTATTTTGAGGTGGGGGGAATTGTAGTCTCAGTGGTACTTGCCACTGTTGTATCCACCGTATCGGAATGCGGCAGCGAATCGGCATTCCGGAAACTGCAGCAGCAGGCTTCAGAGAAGCGGTGCCGGGTGATCCGCGATGGAGAAACGAGGGAAATTCCGGCTGAAGAGCTGGTGGTCGGGGATGTCGTGGAACTGGGATACGGCGAGATGATCATGGCAGACGGCTATCTGACCGGGGGAAGCCTGCGCGTGGATCAGTCCGCACTGAACGGAGAGAACAAAGAATGTAAAAAAAGCCCCGGCGGGGCGCGGGACGGGCTGCTCTCCCCATCCGGACTGTTCCGGGGAACGCTGGTTGCATCGGGCAGCGGACGCATGTGCGTCAGCGCGGTGGGCGATGGCACGGTATACGGCGGACTGGCAACAGGGGTGCAGGCAGAAACCAGACCCAGCCCCATGAAAATCCGTCTGGCCAAATTGGCCTCCGATATCAGTAAAATCGGTTATATCTGCGCCGTGTTAGTGGCTCTTTCTTACTTTATCTATACTTTTTTTGTGGCAGGAGAGTGGAACCCGGAATTGATCCGGGACCGTTTTGCCGATCGCGAGCTGGTGCTGGGGACTCTGCTGCATATGCTGACGCTCATGATCACGGTGATTGTGGTGGCGGTCCCGGAGGGGCTGCCCATGATGATGACGGTGGTTCTGTCCGCCAATATGCGGCGTATGCTGCGTGACCGTGTTCTGGTGCGCAAGATGGTAGGCATCGAAACGGCAGGCAGCATGAATGTATTGTTTACCGATAAGACCGGGACCCTGACTGAGGGGAACATGCAGTTTGACGGTTTTCTGACTTGTGCCGGCATTTATGCCGGCCGGCGGACCCTGAACAGTCATGCAGGGCTTGCCGAAGGACTCGCGGTGGGGAGCATTCTCTGCACGGAAAGCCGGATGGCCGACGGCCGTGCGGCAGGGGGAAATGCCACCGACCGTGCGATGCTGGCTCAGTTCCATTCTTTTAAGCTTCCCGAAGGATGCCGGGTGACAGAACGGCAGGCTTTTGATTCTGCCTTGAAATACGCATCTGTTTGTATGGAAAACGGTACCTATCCGTCCTTTTTCAAAGGCGCGCCGGAGATACTTGAGCCTTCAGTGAAATGGGTGATGGAGCCTGACGGAACCGTACGCCCCATCGGGCGCGGAGAACTGCAGAGCCTGATCGGTCAGCGCCTGGAAGCGGCGGGGCGCGGCGCACGGGTACTGATGCTGGCATACGGCATGGCGCCGGCGCTTTTACCCGGGCAGGCGGGAGGCCTGATCCTGGTCGGATATCTCTGTCTGCGTGACCGTCCGCGACGGGATGCGCGCCGCTCGGTGGAAGAGCTGCACCGTGCCGGGGTGTCGGTGGTCATGGTGACGGGAGACGCTCCTCAGACCGCCGCCGCAATCGGGGCAGAGTGCGGTCTGTACGATGTGCGTGCCGGGCATCTGGTGCTGACGGGAGAGGAGTTGCACCGCCTTTCCGATGAGGCGCTGGAACAGTGTCTGCCCAGACTGCGCATTGTCTGCCGCGCTCTGCCGGAAGACAAAACGCGCCTGGTGCGGGCTGCACAGGCGCTCGGTTGGGTGGTCGGTATGACGGGAGACGGGGTCAACGATGCCCCGGCGCTGCGGCTGGCTGATGTGGGCTTCGCAATGGGAAGCGGAACCGACATTGCCAAGGAAGCGGCCGACATTGTGATTCTGGATGATTCGGTGCAGGCAATCGCCCGCACGGTATTGTACGGACGCACCATTTTCCGTGCGATCCGCAAGTTCATCACCTTCCAGCTGATCATGAATCTGTCGGCAGTGGGGGTGTCTCTGATCGGTCAGTTCATCGGCATCGGTGCACCGGTGACGATTGTACAGATGCTCTGGGTCAATATTATAATGGATACGCTGGGGGGGCTGGCATTCGCCGGGGAGGCGCCGTTGCGCGCCTACATGCGCGAGAGGCCGAAGCGGCGCGATGAACGCATTCTCTCATCCGAGATGCTCCATCAGATCCTGATCACCGGCGCTTTCACGCTGCTGTTATGCGTGCTGTTTCTGGCTCTTCCTGTGTGTCGTATTCGCTACGGTTACAGTGAGGCGGATCCGGTCCGGTTCCTCACCGTGTTCTTTGCACTGTTCATTTTCGCCGGAATATTCAACTGCTTCTCGGTGCGTACCGAGCGGCTGTATCTGTTTGCCAATATCGGCGGGAACAAACCATTTCTGGTGATTATGGCACTGATCGCGTGTATTCAGATCCTGATGATCTATTTCGGAGGTGCGGTATTCCGTACGGTTCCGCTCACCCCTGCAGAACTGGGCGGCGCGGTAGCGCTTGCCTTTACCGTGGTGCCGGTGGAATGGATCCGGAAGTTTTATTACCGGCTGCGAAGACCGCGGCGGGAGAGTGGGTCGGTTACTTCGTCCGTTTCCTCCGGCGCAAAAGGAACAGGGAACCGCACACCATAACTGCGGGGAAAACTGCAGAAAGAAGAATGCCGCGGTGCAGCCCCTCGCCTTCCGTGCCCGCGATCATGCCGATGAGTGCGGGACCGGCCGAGCATCCGATATCTCCGAAGAAGGCAAGAATGGCAAACAGGACCGTTCCGCCGCCCGGCAATTTCCGAGCGGCAAGGCTGTAAGTGCCGGGCCACATCAGCGCGACCGAAAGCCCGGTCACCGCACACGCAACCAGGGAAAGCAGCGGGGAGCCGGAAAGTCCGGCGACAAGGTAGCACGCCACGCACAGGCAGGCGCTGCAAAGCAGGGCCGTCCCCAGGTGAATGCGTTCTCCGAACAGACCATAGAACAGTCGTCCGGCGCCCATCAGCACGGCAAATGCACACGGACCGGCCAGATCGCCTACCGTCTTGCTGACCTGCAGGGCATTTTCAGCGAAAAAGGATGCCCACTGCGACATGGCAAGTTCGGAGGCGCCTGCCGTAACCATCAGCAGGCAGAAAAGCCAGAACAGGCCGCTTGAAAACAGACGCGGACGAGGGGCGGTGCTGTGTTCATCACGCAGGGTATAGATGGGGACAACCGCAACATACGCCATATTAATCAGGGGCAGAACGGCCCAGAAAAAGGGCAGATACAGGTAATACGCGCTGTCTGCAAGCAGAAAATACAGGGTGGACAACAACACGACACCTACCTGACCCCAGCAATAAAAGGAGTGCAGAAACGCCATGGATGAGGCTTTCCCATCGGTGGGGAGCGCTTCTACAATCGGGCTGACAATGACCTCGGAGAGTCCTCCGCCCGCTCCCAGCAGCACGGTGGCGGCGATCAGGCCGACATAGGGGGAGGGCAGCAGAACCGGCAGAGTGCCCAGCGCCAGAAAGCCGGCGCAGGAAAGCGCAAGCGACAGTTGAAAGGTGACGCGGTATCCGATCCGGTCCACAAAGAGCACTGCCAGAAGGTCCATCAGAATCTGCACGCAGAAGTTCACCGAAACCAGAAGACCGATCTGGACCAGAGACACGCCCAGCTCCCGGTGAAAGGTGGTAAAGAGCAGGGGAGAAAGGTTATTGACCGCAGCCTGCACCACATAACCGGTACAGGCGGCAGCGAGCGTATGTTTGTGACTGAGCCGACGCATGGATATCCTCCGATGTAAGAATTCACACGGATACGATTATAACACGGATGGGCGGTAAACGCAACAGATTCGGTAAAAAAAGGGACGGGCAGCATGTGCTGCCCGCCCTTTTTAATCTGTATGCTCTTTTTTGCTGCATTGGTTGTCTGGTGGGTAAGGCCCGCTCTGCGGTGCCCGGATCTGCGATACGACGGTATCTTCCCG